>NZ_JBSGIT010000001.1:0-364262 GCF_053605205.1 Gordonia sp. NPDC003950
AGCACACTGGCGTGGTGATCGGCGAGGTTGCGGATCACCACGATGGCGTGCAGCGCACTCTTTGCGTCCTCGTGGGTGAGGCCGCCGGTGGTGAAGTCGAGTTCCGCCAACAAGTCGATGGTGATGTCAAGTTCCCCCGATGTCATGTACACCACGGTACGCCTCGTTGGCGGTCGGCGCAAGGGTCGGTTTCGTGAATCCTGTTGCTGTGCATAACGTTTGGTCTGTGGATAACTTGTTGTCGGCGGGATTTTCTTGTCGGTGGGGTGTGGTATGGGGCGGCGCGTTTCGTGGGAGGTGTTGTGGTGGTGGGGGTTCCAGCGTCATGTCACCTGGTCTCGACTCGACCCTCCGTTTCGACGGAGCTCAACGCGGCAGCTAGCGCTCCGGGTCGGCTCGACCGGCGGGATAAACGCGGCTCGACCGGCGGGATGGGGACGCCTCGACCGGCGGATTGGGGTCGGCTCGACCGGCGGGATGGGGACGCCTCGACCGGCGGGATGAGGTCGGCGCGACCGGCGGGATGAGGTCGGCGCGATCGGCGGGATGAGGTCGACGAGAACGAGATTGGATTGTTGTCAACGTAATTCGGAGCGTTGTCAGCGCAACCGAAAGCACTGTCAGTGATGAGGAGAGCCGTCACCGGCAAGATGCGTAGCCCTCTGGCTTTGTCGGTGGGCGGGTGCACTATGGACGTATGCGTAGTCGACATCTCAGCACCGTCATCGCCGCGAGCCCGCAGCGGGTGTACGAGTTCGCCGCCGAACCCGACAACCTGCCGCGGTGGGCTGCGGGCCTTGCCACCTCGACGGTGACCAGGAGCGGTGACGACCTCTTCGTCGAGTCGCCGATGGGCACGGTGACGGTTCGCTTTGTCCGACACAATGATCTCGGGGTCCTCGATCACGACGTGATCCTGCCGAGCGGGGCCACGGTGACCAATCCCATTCGGGTGCTTGCTCATCCCGATGGTGCCGAAGTGGTCTTCACTCTTCGCCAGCGCGAGATGTCGGACGCAGAGTTTGAGCGGGACGCCGAGATGGTCAACGCCGACCTGGCGATGCTCAAATCGATACTGGAACAAGGTGACTGACCAGATCGAGGCAGGTGCTCAGCCGCGCGTCAGCACGAGGCCGGCGGCGAGAACCGCCACCGACGTGGTGTGCAGAACGGCGCGAAGGGTGTTCCAACGCACCCACGGCACGATGTAATCCGACCACACCTGCTGCGCCGCAACAGGTTCGATCGTTCCCACATCCGCCAGCCGGTCGTTCAGCGGAACATTGGCCATACCGGTGACGAGAAACGCGACGATGTAGAGTACGGCGGCGGCAAGCACCCACCAGCGCAGATCGTCGCGCCAGGTCAGGACGGTCCCGGCAATCGCAAACACTAGTCCTCCGATGAAGATCGCCAGGAAGATCGGATTGACGATCACCACATTGATCCGTTGCATCGCGGCGATGGCCGTGCTCGGGCCGGTGCGGTCGAGGGCCGGCATCACCGCGTAGGAGAAGGCGGCGAAGAGGCCCGCGACGAGCCCACCGGTCACCAGGTTCAGTATCAGGGTGATCGCTCGAAGGATGGTCACGAGATCAACTTCACTACGAAGCGATGAGCGTTTCCATTATCCGAAGGATCGATTCCATTATCGATCGTCTCGAGCAAGCGCTATCGTCGGGCAATGGATGCTCTCGGTCTGCTGTTGAACGGCCCCCGTGCCGTCGATCCGATGATCCTGCGAATGGTGATGACCGGCGACTGGGCCGTGCGCATCACCGATCGTGCCCCGTTGACCGTCGTCGCGGTCACCCGCGGCGACGCGGTGCTGAGCTACGACGACGGCACGACGTCACCACTGAACGTCGGCGACGTCGCGCTCATCCGCGGCACCGAACCGTACACGATTGGCGCCACAGCGAACTGCCCGCCGATCGCGATCATCGATGAGAGCGGGCACTGCCTGGATCCCACGGGACGCCACAGCGTGGCCGAGCAGATGAGTTTCGGCGTTCGGTCCTGGGGTAATACGGACGCCGTCCGGGACACCGACACCGTGATGCTGGTGGGCACGTACCAGACCGGCACCGTCGGACGACACCTGCTCGACTCACTGAACCGGATCACCGTCGTCGCGAGCCACGACGACCCGTTGGTCGCGATGACCGAGTCCGAAGCCGTCGTGGACGCACCCGGGCAGGAGGCGGTCCTCAGCAGACTGCTCGACCTCCTGCTGATCACGGCGCTGCGCCGCGCACTCGCCGCCGGACACGGTCCGGCCTGGGTACGGGCCCATTCCGATCGCCTCGTCGGGCAGTCGCTTCGACTGCTGCACAACAACATCGATCATCCGTGGACGGTCGCCTCACTCGCCGAACAGGTCGGGATATCCCGGGCTGTGATGGCCCGCCGCTTCACCGAGCTGGTGGGCGCACCTCCGATGACGTACCTGGCGACGTGGCGGCTCTCGGTGGCGGCAGACATGCTCGACGACACCGACGCGACCCTGGACGTGATCGCCCGGCGAGTCGGCTACGGAAGCGCTTTCGCCCTGAGTACAGCGTTCAAACGCCGGTACGGCGTGAGCCCGGCAGTCCATCGACGACGGGCCACCGACCGAACCGCACACACCACGGAACAATCCGGACCCCAGTCCGGTTAAAGGTGTCATGACCAAGAAGATCGGTTTTCTCTCCTTCGGACACTGGGCCGCCTCGCCCGGGTCACAGACGACCTCCGGCGCCGACACCCTACTGCAATCCATCGACCTAGCCGTGGCCGCCGAAGAGCTCGGCGCCGACGGTGCCTACTTCCGTGTTCACCACTTCGCACACCAGCTCGCCTCGCCGTTTCCCCTGCTCGCCGCGATCGGCGCGAAGACCAGCAGCATCGAGATCGGCACCGGCGTCATCGACATGCGCTACGAGAACCCCATGTACATGGCCGAGGACGCGGGCGCGGCGGACCTCATCGCCGGAGGGCGCCTGCAACTCGGCGTCAGCCGGGGGTCCCCGGAGCAGGTCATCGAGGGCTACAAGTACTTCGGATACATTCCGCCGGAAGGGGTCTCCGACGCCGACATGGCCCGCCAGCACACCGACGTCTTCCTCAAGCTGATCGACGGCGCGCGGTTTGCCGAACCCAACCCGTCCCCGATGTTCCCGAATCCCCCGGGCCTGCTCGGCATTGAGCCGCAGTCGCCGGGACTGCGGGAGCGGATCTGGTGGGGTGCCGGAACCCGGGCCACCGCCGAATGGACCGCCGAACAGGGCATGAATCTGATGAGTTCGACGCTGCTCACCGAGGACACCGGCATCCCGTTCCACAAGCTGCAGGCCGAGCAAATCCAACGGTTCCGCGACAAGTGGGCCGAGGCCGGACATGAGCGCGAACCCCGAGTATCGGTGAGCCGCAGCATCTTTGCGCTCACCAACGAGATGGACCGCGCCTACTTCGGTCGCGACCGCCACAGTTCGGATCAGGTCGGCCACATCGACGGCGGACTCGCCCGATTCGGACGCAGCTATGCCGACGAACCCGACAAACTCATCGAACAACTCCGAGAAGACGAGGCCATCGCCGCCGCGGACACCCTGCTGCTGACGGTGCCCAACCAGCTCGGCGTCGAATACAACGCGCACGTCATCGAGTCGATCCTCACGGAGGTGGCGCCCGCACTCGGCTGGCGCTGAGGCGTGCGGCGGGGTGGCCTCGATACGGCCCTCGTTCCTCGGGCCACTCGGCCGGCGGGGCGTGGGTCTCCGGTGTGACGGTTCCGGCGTGACGCTGCGGAGGTGACCTCGATACGGCCCTCGTTCCTCGGGCCTACTCGGCCGGCGGGGGGAAGGTCGGCCCTGCCGGAGGGAGGTGCCTACTCGGCCGGCGGGAGGCGGGCCACCCAGCCAGTGAAGACCTACTCGGCCCAGCGGCGGCGGGCCACGCGGACAGCGGGGGCGGCCTCGCCGGCGGAGAGCGGAGGGAGACCCACTCAAGACGGACCATGTAGCAGATCTACATCGTTCATCCAGTTAAATTCGCTTGTCCTTCATCGATATGGGCTCGACGATGGCTGCATGACCACACGCGATCGCCTGCTCGGACTCACCGTCGTCGTCCTGTGGGGTCTGAACTTCATCGCGATTCGCGTCGGCCTCGATCACTTTCCGCCGTTCTTCTTCGCCGCCCTGCGGTTCGCGGTGATGGCGGTGCCGGTGATCGCGTTCGTCCGCTTCCCGAAGGTGCAGATGCGCTGGTTCCTGCTCTACGCCGTCGGATTCGGCTTCGGGCAGTTCGCCTTCCTGTTCCTAGCGATGGATCTCGGTATGCCGACCGGCCTCGCCTCCCTCGTCCTGCAGACCTCCGCGCCGTTCACAGTGCTCCTGGGCGTGGTGTTCCTGCGTGAACGTCTGGTGCCCGCCCAGGTTCTCGGCATCGCCGTCGCCGTGGCGGGCATCGTCCTCATCGGCGCCGACCGCGCCGGACACTCCGCGATCGGACTCGGCATCGTGGCACCCATGGTGCTGACCGTGCTGGCCGGACTGTCCTGGGCGTTCGGCAACATCGGCAGTCGCCTATCCCAACCGGACGACGCACTTCGCATGACGCTGTGGATGTCGGTGGTCCCGCCCCTCCCCTTCCTGCTGATGAGCCTGGCGACCGAGGGCCCCGCGGCCGATCTCGCGTCGCTCACCTCGCTGAGCACGTCATCGGGACTACTCGCCCTGGTCGGGCTGGCGTACGTGGTGCTGCTCGGCACCATCGCCGGATCCGGTCTGTGGACGATGCTGATGAAACGCTACGAGGCCAGCCGCGTCGCGCCGCTGTCACTGCTGGTGCCGGTCGTCGGGATCAGCGCGTCCTGGCTGTTACTCGACGAGGTCCCGTCGCGGGTCGAACTCGGCGGCGCCGCACTCGTCATCGCCGGCTGCGCCGCCGGGGTGATCGCGTCGCCGCGCTCGCGGCCGAAGCCCGCCAGAACTCAAGAGCACGAGCTTGTCTCGTCAGCCTGACGTGAGCTCGACGATCTCGGCTGCCACATTGCGCCGCGCATCGGCCTCCCACAGCCGCCGCGCCGTCGCGGTGACATACAGATGATCGTGAGACAGCAAGTCCCGCAACAACTGTGCACGCCCGCTGCGGAACAGGTCGTCGGGGACCGCCTGATACTCGTCCCGCACCGCATCGACGTACTCGCGGTACCGCGCCGGATCGGCACCCAGAATCCACAGATCCGCATCCGACAACACCCCACCATTGCGGTCGTCGGATGACGGGTCGTGGGTCCGGGTCAACTCGACGAGGCGGACCACCTCGGTGACGTCCGGGTCGTCGGCACCGAGAAGATCGGCGGCCAGGCGCGCCGACGCCCCCTCGTTGTCCTCGCCGAACACCTCGTACACCGCGTCGTGAAACCAGGTGGCCAGCACCACCGGGCGAACGTCGAACTCCTCACCTGCTTCCGCCAAAACATCGAGCGCGCTCAGCATTTCGTCGCGATGCCGGGCATCGTGGTGTCGACGGTGTGGTTCGTTCCAGCGTGCGTCGAGGTCGGCGACGAGCCCGACCGGCATGTCCACCTGCATGGCCTCACGGTACCCGCGGCTTGCCCTGCCGGTCATTCCGGCGACGTACGCCACTCAGCTCAGCGCGGCCGCGATCGTCTCGTGGATGCGGGACACCGCCTGCCGCGCCGACGGACTGTACCCGGTCATGTTGGCGAAACCGTGGATGAGTCCGCCGTCCCGTTCCAGGGACACCGAAACCCCGGCTGCGACAAGCGCATCCGCGTACGCGATGCCCTCATCACGCAACGGGTCGAAGCCGGCCACCACCACGTGGGCGGGCGGGAGGCCGCTGAGATCGGTGGCCAACAGCGGCGAGAGCCGCGGGTCGGTGCGGTCGGCGTCGGCCGGAACGTAGTTCTCGTCGAACCAGTCGATCCGCGCCTTGGTGAGCAGGTACCCCGTTGCGAACTCCTCCCGGGAGCCACCCTCCCGGGTGTGGTCGGTGATCGGGTAGAGCAGCACCTGCAGTCGGGGCGTCACATCCTCACCCCGCACCTGCTGAGACACCACCGCCGCGAGGTTGCCGCCCGCGCTGTCACCGGCGACGACGAGGCGGTCGGCGGGCACACCCCACTCCGCGGCCTTTGCCACCGCGAAACGCCAGGCGACCAACGCGTCGTCGACCGCCGCCGGGAACGGATGCTCGGGCGCCAGGCGGTAGTCGACGGAGAGCACGTCGGCGCCGGTGTCGATCGCGAGCCGTCGGCAGTACCCGTCGTGCGTGGCCGGGGAACCGAGGACGAATCCACCGCCGTGGAAGAACACGATCAACCCGGTGGTGGTGACCTCGGCGCGGTAGCGGGTCGCGGGAATCGGCCCGTCCGGCGAGTCGATGGCGAGGTCCTCGACGACCGCGAGTGCCGGTGTCTTCTCGCCGCCGACCCCGGCGTTCACGACGAGGTTCCTACGGGCGTGTTCCGGGGTGACCCCACCGAGATCACCACCCGGGATGAGGCCCATGACGACCGCGGTGGCGAGCATATCCGGGGCGATGTGCTCGCCGTCGGCGTTGACCGGGCAGAACCGCGCGAGGGTTCCCGGCACCACCGCAGGAATGTGGCCGATGCGGCTCAGAGCCGCGCGGACCGGTCGTAACGGAAGCGGAAGTGTCGATGTCGTGGCCCTGCTCACACCCCGCGACACTACTCGCCGGTTCCGTCACGGCACCGCGCGCATCGCTGTGCCAGACTCGTCCACATGCCCGACCGCGACACCCCGTCATCGTCCGCGACGCGCGTCCCGCTGCGCACCTCGGTGGCCCTGGCCGCCGCCGCATCCGCTCGATGGGCGTCCCGCACCGCAGGCCGCGGAAAGGGCTCAATGATCGGCGGCCTGGTCGCCGAGAAGATCGACCCGAAGATCATGTCGCGCCTCGCGGCCGGCAAGCGGACTGCGCTGATCACCGGCACCAACGGCAAATCGACGACCACCCGGATGACCGCCGCGGCCCTCGCCGAACTCGGTGAGGTGGCCACCCAGGCCGACGGCGCCAACATGGATGCCGGGATCATCGCGACACTGAGCCTGCAACGCTCGGCGCCGGTATGCGCACTCGAGGTCGACGAACTCCACGTCCCACACGTCAGCGACGCCACCGACCCCGAGGTGCTGGTGACGCTGAACCTGTCCCGCGATCAGCTCGACCGCGTCGGCGAGATCAACATGATCGAACGTCGGCTGCGCGCCGGGATTGCCAGACACCCCGCCATGACCGTCGTCGCCAACTGCGACGACGTCCTGGTGACCTCGGCGGCGTTCGACGCACCCAAGGTCGTCTGGGTGGCCGCGGGTGCGAGTTGGGTGGGTGACTCGGTGAGCTGCCCGCGGACCGGAGAGCCGATCATTCGCGGCACGGATGGTGACTGGCGTTCCACCGGCGATGAGAACTTCCGTCGCCCGTCACCGGACTGGTGGTTCGACGACGAGAACCTGTACGGCCCGGACGGATTCACCTCACCGATGTCGCTGCTGGTACCCGGGCGCGCCAACCGAGGCAACGCTGCGCAGGCGGTGGCCGCCGCCGTCGTCATGGGCGCCGACCCGGCCAAGGCCGTCGCCGCGGTGCAGACCGTCGGCGAGGTCGCCGGGCGTTACGGCATCCATCAGGTCGGCAATCATTCGGTGCGCACGTTACTGGCGAAGAATCCCGCGGGTTGGCAGGAGGCGCTGTCGATGATCGATCAGGACGCCGACGGTCTGGTCATCGCGGTCAACGGGCAGGTCCCCGACGGGGAGGATCTGTCGTGGTTGTGGGATGTGCGATTCGAGGCGTTCGAAACCATGCAGGTCGTGGCCTCCGGTGAGCGGGCCGCCGATCTGTCGGTGCGACTGCTTTACGCCGGCGCCGAACACACCACGATCGACGACCCCATGGCCGCCATCGCATCCTGCCCGCCCGGGCGGGTCGAGGTGCTCGCCAACTACACCGCGTTCCGCGACCTGAACACCGCCATCGAACGCGCCGAGCGTGCCCGGAAGGCAGAACAGTGAGCGAATCGACCCTGCGGATCGGCCTCGTCCTGCCCGACGTGATGGGCACCTACGGCGACGGCGGCAACGCACTGATCCTGCGTCAACGCGCCCGGATGCGCGGGATCGACGCCGAGGTCATCCAGATCACCCTCGACGACGAGGTGCCCGATTCGCTGGACGTGTACACCCTCGGTGGTGCCGAGGACTACGCGCAGCGCTTGGCGACGCGGCACCTCACGCGATTCCCCGGACTGCAGCGGGCCGCGGCCGCGGGACGGCCGGTGCTGGCGATCTGCGCGGCCATCCAGGTGCTCGGACATTGGTATGAGACCTCGGCCGGCGAACGCGTCGACGGCATCTCAGTGTTCGATCTGACGACGTCACCGCAGGCGACACGGAGCATCGGCGAACTGGTCACCGAACCCGTCCTCGAGGGTTTGACCCAGCCGTTGAGCGGTTTCGAAAACCATCGGGGCGGAAGCACGTTGGGTTCGGACTCGTCACCGCTGGGGCGGGTGAGGCACGGCGTCGGCAACGGGGTCGGCGACGGCACCGAGGGTGTGGTCAGCGGATCGGTCATCGGTACATACATGCACGGACCGGCGCTGGCACGTAACCCCGAATTAGCCGATCTTCTCCTGGCCCGGGCCATGGGGACCGATACGCTTGCGCCGCTTGACCTCCCAGAGGTTGACCGGCTGCGCACCGAGCGTCTCGCCGCCGGCCGGCGGGGCTGAATCGGCACGCGACCACCAGTACATCCGGCGAAACCTGGGGCATCGGTCCGCGCCGCAGATCGCGCAATCTGTTCCGGCACGGTAATGCTCATGTGCTGACTTCGGATGACTACATCGACAACGGTGATCTGCGCGCCCGACCATTACGACACCCTACGCTCTGCGCCGATCACCGAACGGCGGTATGCACGCTATGTCCCCTTTTCGGGTGAGCTCAGCCCGCGCGCCGATCGTCGTCGGCGACGACCCGAACCGGGTGGCGTCGCGATCCCGTGACCTCGGGTGCGGTGTTCTCGGGTGCAGTGGTCGTGGGAACAGTGGCCATGGGAACAGCGGGCGCCAGGCGCAGTGCGGGGCGCCGCGCGGCCGCCTCGTCCCGAGCGATCGGTCTGCGCGTCTTGCGGAACTTCGCGCACCCGGCGAATCCGCAATGTCCGCAGTCCGATCCGGCTCGGTAGTGCTCGTGCATGGCGCGGGGATGTCCGCAGCGGCAGACGTCGTCGTCATTTCTCATCGGCGGTCCCTGTCGTCGTCTCATCGCATCGGGGGTATTCGATGTCCGCCTTCGACGATGCCCACCGACACTGGCCCGATCCTGGCATCCACCGGTGGGCCGGCTGTCAACGCCGCAGCGTGGGCAGTCCCGCGGTCCGGGCGGCGTCGACGATCACCTCGCGGAGCATCGCCGGCGTGAGGCGACCCGTGAAGGTGTTGTGCTGGCTGACGTGATAGCTGCCGACGACGGTCAGGTGATCGTCGCCGGCGGTGATGACCGTGCGGGCGCCGTGACCGAACTTCGGTCGTGGCCGGGCCACCTCCCAGCCGAGGTCGGCGAAGGTTCGCAATCCCACCTGCCAGCCGAATCCCCCGAGCACCAGCACCGACCGCAGCGTCGGTCGCAGCAAGGCGAGTTCGGCGGCCAGCCACCGCGAACAGCGATCACGTTCGGCCGGTGTGGGTTGATTCTGCGGTGGCGCGCAATGCACCGGCGCGGTCATCCGTACCCCGAACAGTTCCATGCCGTCGTCGGCGGAGATCGCGTCCGGACGGCTTGCCAGCCCGACGTCGTAGAGCGCGCGGAACAGGACGTCGCCGCTCTGATCGCCGGTGAACATCCGGCCGGTGCGATTGGCACCGTGGGCGGCCGGCGCCAAACCCAGGATCAGCATCGCGGCGTCGGCCGGTCCGAACCCGGGAACCGCTCTGCCCCAATAGGTCTGGTCGGCGAACGCCGCACGCTTCTCGCGCGCGACCCGTTCCCGCCACGCCACCAGCCGTCGACAGGCCCGGCACTCGACGATCGCGGCATCGAGGTCGGCGATGTCGGTGAAGGTGCGGCGTCGGCCCATCGGGATCTGCTCAGTCCAGCACCCGGCATCGGTCCCGGGTGCGGTCGACGGCGAACCAGCCGCGTTCGAATTGTTGCCACCGCTGCAGAAACGGTCGGGACTCCTCGCCGTCGCGGGCGACGGCCCGTTCGAGCCGTTCGGCGGCGGGCGCACCGTCGAGCCACAGCGAGTAGGTGAGGCGGTCGGCGATGCGTCGCCGCGCCGCGGAAACCCCCTCGATCACCAGCAACGGTTCCCAGCGATACCAGATCCGGCTGCCGATCTCGGGGACGCCGTCCACCCACACGCGCGGCCGGTACCGATAGTCGCGTCGGCGGATAAAGGCATGCACCACATCGGTTTCCAGCTCCGGCCACCACGCCACCGGATTGTCCCAGGTGGCGAAGTCATCGGTGCGGACCAGCACCACACCGGTACCGCGGGCTCGTAGCTTGGCGACCAGCGCGTCGGCGACCGTCGACTTGCCCGCACCCGACGGACCGTCGATCGCAACGATGCCGGAGATCATCTCGGCGGCGAGATCGTCGAGGCGGGCGTCGAGTTCGTCGGGCAGTGGCGGTCCGGCGGTACCGGTTTGACCGGATGCAGCGGCGGTCGCGGACACGGGCGGTCTCAGGCGAGCGCCCGGCGGCCCGACAGGGCGCGACCGAGGGTGAGTTCGTCGGCGAATTCCAGGTCGCCACCCATCGGGAGCCCGGACGCCAGTCGGGTGACGCTGAGCCCTGGGAAATCCTTGAGCATGCGCAGCAGATAGGTGGCGGTGGCCTCGCCCTCGGTGTTGGGGTCGGTGGCCACGATCACCTCGGTCACGTCATTGCCGTCGGGGGTGTTGGCCAGTCGACGCAACAGTTCACGGATGCGGAGTTGATCCGGGCCGATCCCGGACAGCGGGTCGAGGGCGCCACCGAGCACGTGATAGCGCCCGTGGAACTCCTTGGTCCGCTCGATGGCGTGCACGTCCTTGGGTTCCTCGACGACGCAGATCGTCGTCGCATCCCGTCGGGCGTCCGAGCAGATCCGGCACAGCGTGTTGGCCGACACGTTGCCGCATTCGGCGCAGAAGGTGACGTCGTCGCGGACGTGGCCGAGCGCCGAGATCAGCCGATCGATCTCCTTCTTCTCGCCGGCGAGCAGCGCAAAGGCGATGCGCTGGGCTCCCTTGGGCCCGAGGCCCGGCTGTTTGGCCAGCTCATCGATCAGATCCTGGATCGGCCCCTCGTACACGTCCGCCCTCAGCCGAGTCCGGGCAGTCCGCCGCCGAGTCCGCCGGCCAGGGGCCCCATCTTCTCGCCCGCGAGTTCCTCGCGCTTGCGCGCCAGATCGGCCAGGGCGCCGAGCAGAAGATCCTGCAGTGTCTCGACGTCGTCGGGATCGACGACCTTGGGGTCGATGGTCACCGCGGTGACCTCACCCGTCCCGTTTCCAGTGACGCTGACCAGTCCGTTGCCTGCGGTTCCGGTCACCTCGGTCGCGGCGATCTCGTTCTGCGCCTCGAGGAGCTTGGCCTGCATCTGCTGGGCCTGCTGCAGCAGACCCGCCATCGGGTTCTCGCCGCCGGCACCACCGCCGCCGAAGAGGGCACTCGGGTCGAAAGGTTGATTCACGGGCTCCAGAGTAGTCGCCGTGCTGCGGGGGGTCCGTGGGCGCGCCGGGTCAGCGCAGCAGACGCGCGACGTGATCGACGATCTCGTCGACGGTGTCGTCGCCGACCGGGGTGATCTCGAAGGACAGGTCACTGTCGCCGAAGAGGCGTCCCGCGCGCTGGGTCAGCACGAACTCCAGCCGGTTGTCGTCGACGCGTCGCCAGTCGACGATCGCGTCGTAGATCGGTGCGGAGGCGCCGGTGGAGATGCAGTACCGATCATTCGCGCGGTCGCTGCCCACCAGATCGCGCTGGATCTGGAAACAGGCCATCGACTCGTCGTCGATGAACACCACCGCCTCGCAGCCGAGGTCGGGGTGGCGTTCGTAGGAGGCCCGGATCGTCACAGAACGCAGGGTAGCGGGGAGGGAGGTTACTGCCCGTCGAGTGGGCGCTGTTTCCCGTCGAGTGGGCGCTGTTTCCCGTCGAGTGGGCGCCGCATCCCGTCGAGTGGGCGCTGTTTCCCGTCGAGTGGGCGCTGTTTCCCGTCGAGTGGGCGCCGCATCCCGTCGAGTGGGCGTTCAGGCCTCCACCCGCGCATGGCGATATGCACACTTGATCTGATTCGACGCACACTCGACGCAGATCAGCGCTCACTCGACGGGAAGTAGCGCCCACTCGACGACGTCAGCGCACGCTCCGGCGGGAGGTGAAGCACCGGTGCTCCCCGCTGATCGGGTCGGTGAACGCCAACGAGTACGCCACCAGACGCAGCGGTTGCGCGAAGTCACCGTGATCGGGCCGCGCGGCGAGGTCGGCGTCCACCTCCGGATAGAGCGGATCGCCGACGATCGGCACGCCGAGCGAGGCCATGTGCAGCCGGAGTTGGTGGGTGCGGCCCGTGTGCGGGACGAGGCGATAGACCGAGCCGTGGACGGATCGTTCGACCTCGGTGATGTCGCTGATCGCGTTGACCGGGCCGTCGACGACGCGTGCGCGCAGGTCCCCGGCCGTCTTCTCGATGCGATCGCGCACCGTCCGCGTCCCGGACCAGTCGGCCGGCGGGGCCAGAGCGCGGTACTCCTTGTCGACGCGGCGCGTGGCGAACAGGTCCTGATAGGCGGCCCGCACTTCGGGGCGAAGGGTGAACAGCAAGACGCCCGCGGTGAGGCGGTCGAGACGATGCGCCGGGGCCACGAGGTCCGTGCCGAGTTCTCGTCGCAACCGGACCAGCGCCGTCTGCGTCACATGCCGCCCCCGGGGCATCGTCGCCAGGAAGTGGGGTTTGTCGACGACGACGATGTCGTCGTCGCGGTGGAGGATCGGCAGGTCGAACGGGATCGGCACCTCGTCGGGCAGGTCCCGGTAGAGGTAGATCGAGCTGTTCATGGTCGCCGGCGCGGACAGGTGGACCGGCACGCCCTCCGCGTCGACGATCTCGCCTCGCTCGGCGCGCGCCTGCAGTGCCTCGTCGGACATATCCGCCAGCGACGGGGTGGTCCGAAGGCAATCGCGGATCGTCGACTCCGGCCCGGAACGCAGCACCACGCGGGTGGCGTCGACCCCGTCGCGGGGCGGCAACGGCGACGGCCGTGACCGACCCCGACGACGCGGGCGTTCAGGGATTACTTCTCCAGCCGGGTCTTGAGATTGGCCAACAGGGCGGCCTGGATCTTGGCGAGGCCCTTGGGTGCGAAGGTCTTCTCGAAGAAACCACCGATGCCGCCGGCATTGCTGTTCCACGTGGTCGTGGTGGTGACGGTGCTGCCCGCTCCGGCGGCAGCGACCTTGTACGTCGTCACCATCGTCGAGTTCTCGTCGCGTTCGGTGATGGTGTCCGGGGAGACGGCCACGGTGGCCTTCACGTCGCGCTGACGTTTAGAGGTGGCCTGCAGGATCCAGTGCACGACGGTGCCGTCGCCGTTGCCTCCGCTGATCACCGAGTAGTCGCGGTACTGCTCGGGCAGGATCGCCGGGCGGACCTCGTTGTAGTCGGCGAGCGCGCCGATCACGGCGTCCGGGGTAGCGGCGATCTCGGTCGACTGGCTTGCAGAAATCTGACCCACGGGCCGGGCTCCTTCGTCAGGTATTGATTGGCGGGCATGAGGCTCAGGTCCTAGGCTAGCCAAGTGAGCTCTGCAGACTTGGAGATGGGGGCAGCGGCATTCGAGGAGGGCGTGGCAACCCTCCTGAACAGTTATCGCGCCATCCCCCCGCAGGCCACCGTCCGACTCGCGAAGAAGACCTCGAATCTGTTCCGGGCGCGAGCGAAGAATCCACACCCCGGCCTGGATGTGTCCGGTCTGGACCGGGTCATCTCCGTCGACGCCGAGGCCAAAACCGCCGACGTCGCGGGCATGTGTACCTACGAGAACCTCGTCGCCGCCACGCTGCCCTACGGCCTGGCGCCGAAAGTCGTTCCGCAGTTGAAGACCATCACGCTGGGCGGCGCGGTCACCGGATTGGGGATCGAGAGCACCTCCTTTCGCAACGGCCTTCCGCATGAATCGGTGCTGGAGATCGACATCCTCACCGGCGACGGCGAAATCGTCACCGCCACACCCACCAACAGCTACGCCGACCTCTTTTTCGGATTCCCGAATTCGTATGGCACGCTGGGATATTCGGTACGTTTGAAGATCGAACTGGAGACAGTGCAACCCTTCGTCGCTCTCCGGCATGTGCGATTCACCGATCTCGCCGAACTGCAACGCACCATGGACGTCATCGTCGGCGACCGCACTTACGACGGCGAACGCGTGGATTACCTGGACGGCACCGTGTTCACCGCCGACGAGGCGTATCTGACACTCGGGCGCCAGACCGATGAGCCGGGCCCGGTCAGTGACTACACCGGCATGGACATCTACTACCGGTCGATCCAGCATGCGCCGCAGATGACACCCAAACGCGACCGGTTGACGATCCACGACTACCTGTGGCGCTGGGACACCGACTGGTTCTGGTGTTCCCGCGCCTTCGGTGCCCAGAATCCGCGCGTGCGTCGAGTGTGGCCGAAACGCTTGTTGCGCAGCAGTTTCTACTGGAAGCTGATCGGCTACGACCATCGGTTCAACATCGCCGACCGGATCAACGCCCGTAAGGGCCTACCCGCGAACGAGCGGGTGGTGCAGGACATCGAGGTGCCGATCGAGAACACCACCGCCTACCTCGAATGGTTCCTGGAGAACATCCCCATCGAGCCGATCTGGTTGTGCCCGTTGCGTCTACGGGATGATGCCGGCACGAAGGGCGGACCGACGGATACACCCGACGTACAGGGTGAGCACACTCGACGTGATGCGTCCCGCCCGTGGCCGTTGTATCCGCTGGAGCCGCACCGAACATATGTCAACGTCGGTTTCTGGTCGGCGGTGCCGGTGACGCCGGGTGATCCCGGATACGCCAACAAACTGATCGAACGAGAGGTGGCCGAACTCGATGGCCACAAGTCCCTGTATTCGGAATCCTTCTACAGTCCAGAGGAATTCGATGAGCTCTACGGGGGCGAACACTATCGGTTGCTCAAGAAGCGGTACGACCCCAAGGGCCGACTGCTGGACCTCTATGCGAAAGCGGTGAAACGGCAATGACGACCTACAAGGACAGCGCGTCGACCAACGGCGTCATCACGAAAACCGATGCCACACAAGGCAAACTCAATCTCGCCCAGGTCTTCGAATCCATCATGGGCGGCAGCCTCAACATACGGATCACCGCCTACGACGGCAGTTCGGCCGGACCTGAGGACGCCGAGTTCGGCCTCAACCTGAAAACACCGCGGGGAACCACCTATCTCGTCACCGCCCCCGGCGATCTCGGACTCGCACGGGCATATGTCGCAGGCGATCTCGAGTTGATCGGTGCACATCCCGGCGATCCGTACGGAGCACTGCAGGCACTTGCGTCGGACCTGGAGTTCAAGCGGCCGTCGCCGCTGACGCTCGCACAGATCGCCCGATCCCTCGGTATCGAACACTTCAAGCCCATCGCCCCACCCCCGCAGGAGGCCCTGCCGCGGTGGCGACGCTTCGCAGAAGGCCTACGGCACAGCAAGGCTCGCGACGCCGAGGTCATCCACTATCACTACGACGTCTCCAACACCTTCTACGAGTGGGTCCTCGGACCGTCGATGACCTACACCTGCGCTGTCTACCCGGACCACGATGCATCGCTGGAAACAGCGCAGGACAACAAGTATCGACTGATCTTCGACAAGCTCCGCCTCAAGGCCGGTGACCGCCTCCTCGACATCGGTTGCGGCTGGGGCGGAATGGTGCGGTACGCCGCCCGTCGCGGCGTCAAGGTGCTCGGCGTGACCCTCTCGGCCGAGCAGGCCGAGTGGGCGCAGCGGGCGATCATCGACGAGGGTCTGTCCGATCTGGCCGAGGTACGTCACAGCGATTACCGCGATGTGCCCGAGGCCGAGTTCGATGCGGTTTCGTCGATCGGCCTCACCGAACACATCGGCGTCGGCAACTATCCGGCGTACTTCTCGTTCATGCGCGACAAGCTCCGCGTCGGCGGAATGTTGTTGAACCACTGCATCACCCGTCCGGACAACGGGAAGAACATGCGAGCCGGTTCGTTCATCGACCGCTACGTCTTCCCCGACGGCGAACTCACCGGTTCCGGCAAGATCATCTCCAAGCTCCAGGACATCGGTGGCGTCGAGGTGATCCACGAGGAGAACTTGCGTTATCACTACGCGATGACCCTGCGCGACTGGAACCGCAACCTCGTCGAGCATTGGGATGAGGCGGTGGCCGAGGTCGGCGAGGGTACTGCCCGCCTGTGGGGTCTCTACATGGCAGGCTGCCGCATCGGCTTCGAGCGGGACATCGTGCAACTGCATCACGTCCTCGGCGTCAAACTCGACGCCGACGGCCGTCAGGACCTTCCGCTGCGCCCGTGGTGGAACGCGTAGTCACGCAGTCGCTTGGCCCCAGTCGGTCGAGTAGCCCCACTGGTCGCGGTACCGCACCGCGAACGTTCGGTGACGTTGCGTGCGGCGGACGTACGTCCGCCGCACGATCGTTGACAGCGCTCTCCCACCCGTTGACAGCGCTCTACGGTGCGTTGACAGCGCTCTCCCACCCGTTGACAGCGCTCAACGCTGAATCCGCAGACCACGCGGACCATCAATCCGAGCGCCGTCAGTGACTACGTAAGCGCCGTCAACGTCCTACGAGGCGCTGTCAGTGCAGGACAGAGCGCTGTCAGTGACTACGCGAGCGCTGTCAACGTCAGACAGAGCGCTGTCAGTGCGTCGTCAGAGTCCGTGTTCGGACGAGTCGATCGGCGTAGCACCCAATTCCGTCTGCAGCAGGTCGAGGGCGAGCTTGTCGGGATCGATTCGGGCGTCGGGCGTCGCGTTGTGGGCGTCGGCGACCATCTCGGCGCGTTCCGCGTCGGGGATCTCCTCGTCCGGTCGTGGCGGCTCCGGTTCGGGTTCGGGCTCGGGTTCCGGTTCCGCAGCTACCGCCTCGGAGCCCGCCTCGGGTTGGCGGGCACGACTCGGCCGCGCGTAGGTCTGCCGCTTGGCCGCGCTCGCCCCCTGCTGCGGTGCGGTCGAGGTGGCCGGGGCCGCGGCGGTGGCGCCACGAAGGACGATGCGCACCTCGAGATCGCCACCGAAGGTCTCGCTCAGTGCTTCACGGATGATCCCCACCGCGTGCTGCGACGACAATCGACCGACCAGCACCTCGATGGGATGCCCGAGTGTGACCGTGGTGCCGTCGAAGTCGTCGACAACGGCCGCCGACAGCATCGGCTCGAGGCTCTTCGACCGCGACCTGACCGCGGTGCGCACCTCTTGGAACCGCTTGCGCACGGTGTCGAGGTCGAGACCGGTCGACGGTGCCGGCTCCGGGTCGGGCACAGGTGTCGGTGCGGGCCGCGGCGTGGCCACACCCGGCTCGTCCGGCGGCACCTCGTACTCGTCGACGGGTTCGTCCGGCAGTGGGATGTCGTCAACGGCGGCGACGGGCGCCGGGGTCGGTTGCGGGCGTGACGGTGGTTGCGGGCGTGACGGTGGTTGCGGCGCAGTCGGATTCCCGCCTCCGCGCGGACCCGGCATGGTGGTGCCGGTTTCCGGTGCGGAAGCAGGGGCGGGCCGGGGTTCGTCGGGTCGCGGCGGCTCCGGCTTCGGCGCCACCTCCACGGGGGTCGAGTCCACGGGGGTCGACTCCACGGCGGGGATCGACTCCGCCGGAGCCGGGTCCGGCTGCGCCGGTTGGACTTCGGGTTCCGGCTGGGCCACGGGTTCCGGCCGGGCCACGGCTTCCGGTTCCGGTGCAGCCGCACGTTCCTCTGCGGCCTTGCGTTGCGACGGACGGACGTACTTCGGCGGCGGCTCGTCGGCCGGCGAGGCGGACACCGGCGCCTGCGGCACAGGTGAGGACGACACAGACGTCGGCGGCACCGTCGGCGCGGATGCCGCCGCAGCACCCGACGCTGCGGGCCCGGCCACGACCACCCCGGATTCGAGCCGTTCCAGACGCTGCAGCAACGCGGCGTCGTCGGCGGAGGTGGTCGGCAGCAACATGCGTGCGCACATCACCTCGAGTAGCAGTCGCGGCGAGGTGGTGCCGCGCATCTCGCCGAGCGCGTTGTGCACGATCTCGGCGAAGCGGGTGAGTCCGCCCGGTCCGAGTCGTTCGATCTGCGCGGTCATGCGCGCGAGCTGATCACCGGGCGCCTCCACCAGGCCACGTTCGGCCGCGTCCGGAACCGCCTGCAGCAGAATGAGATCGCGAAGTCGTTCCAGGAGATCCACGGCAAAGCGGCGTGGATCGTGTCCGGCGTCGACGACCTTTTCGACGACGGCGAACAGTGCGGCACCGTCGGCGGTGGCCAGGGCGTCCACGGCGTCGTCGATGAGCGCGATGTCGGTGACGCCGAGCAGCGCGAGCGCCCTGTCGTAGGTGACGCCCTGTTCACCGGCACCGGCCAGCAACTGATCCAGAATCGACAGCGAATCACGTGGCGAACCGCCACCGGCGCGGATCACCAGAGGGTAGACGTCGGCGCCGACCTGCACGCCTTCCTGCGCGCAGATGTTCTCCAGCAGTCCTCGCATCACCGGCGGCGCCAGCAGCCGGAATGGATAGTGGTGGGTACGCGACCGGATGGTCGGCAGCACCTTCTCCGGCTCGGTGGTCGCGAAGACGAAGATGAGGTGCTCCGGCGGCTCCTCGACGATCTTGAGCAACGCGTTGAAGCCCGCGTTGGTGACCATGTGGGCCTCGTCGACGATAAACACCCGGTACCGCGACTCCGAGGGAGCGTAGAACGCGCGATCCCGCAGCTCACGGGTGTCGTCGACGCCGCCGTGGCTGGCCGCGTCGAGTTCGATGACGTCCAGATTGCCCGGACCGCCAGGTGCCAGGGCGACACACGACGCGCACTCACCGCACGGCGTCGACGTCGGACCCTGTGCACAGTTCAGCGACCGCGCCAGGATGCGGGCCGAGGACGTCTTGCCGCATCCGCGCGGCCCCGAGAACAGATAGGCGTGGTTGATCCGGCCACTGTCGAGCGCGCGGCTGAGGGGATCGGTGACATGCTCCTGCCCCACGACTTGGGCGAATGTCGCCGGGCGATAGGTGCGATACAGAGCCACGCGTCGAGAGTACCGGCGATCACCGACAGTCCGATCCTCTCCCCCATAGGGCCTCTCGTCGGTGTAGTTTGACTATTCGTATCTAACACTTACGGGTGATTCGTCTACTTGGCATAGAGTTAAGTGAGTCTTGGGTCATTTGCCATCCGAGTTGTGCAGATCACAGTTCGGCACCAGGCGAGATCCCCACCGCCGAACCAGGCGTTGTGCCGGAGGTTGCTCAAGACCAATAAGCCGCTGACCAATAGCCCGCTGACCGAACTCCCGAGGACCGACACATCACCGACGACCGACGGTCCCGACCGTCCGGCACTGGCGCCGCCGCAGGAAACGGGCTCACTCGTCGCCATGTCCGCCTCGACGATCCAGATGATGTGGGTGGCCTCGGGCGTCAACGGACTCGGCGCCGGTGCCGTCTTCCCGGCCTCACTCGCCCTCGTCGCGCCGGTCGCGACGACGGTGCCCGAGCGGGTTCGTGGCATCGCCGTCGGGGCGGGCTTTCTGTCCGCCGGTTCGGCCGTCTCGCCACTTCTCGGCGGCGTACTCGCCGACCTCGGCTGGTCGCAGGCGTCGTATCTGGCGGTCGTCGTCGTATCGATCCCGGCCGCCGGGCTGACCGTGGAGCCCGCTGTACTCCGGCCTGATCTTCCTGCTGTTGCAGGGACCCGCGTTCGTGTTGATGCCCGTCCTCAGTCGCCTGCAGATGCGGATTCCCTCGCACCTGCTGCTGACCGTCGGCTTCGTCTCGATGGCCGCGGCCATCCCCAGCCTCGTCGGACTTCGCCCGGGCGCGATCCGCGAAGAGATCGTCGAACCGAACACCGGCGAGCTCCCGGCGACGGGCATGCCGGCGGTCTGACCGGCCACCGGTGAACCCGCCGTCATCGACCGTGTGAGCTGCGTGCTCACACGGTAAACACTCACACGGTAGACACGCTGGTGAACTGTTCCCGCAGTTGGTATTTCAACACCTTTCCGGACGGGTTTCGGGGCAATGCGTCGACGAATTCGAGGCGCAGCGGCAGCTTGTACCGCGCCAACTGTTCCGCCGCAAACTCGCGCAACTCCTCCAGCGAGACCTCGTGTCCGGGGGCGGTGGCGATCACCGCGGTGACGGCCTCACCCCACTTGGCGTCCGGCAGACCGAGAATCGCGATCTCGGCGATCGCCGGATGACTGTAGAGGACGCTTTCCACCTCGGCAGGGTAGACGTTCTCACCGCCGGTGATCACCATGTCCTTGACGCGGTCGACGACGTAGATGTAGCCGTCGTCGTCCTCGCGCCCGACATCGCCGGTGTGGAACCATCCGCCGTCGTCGATCGCCGCCGCGGTGGCACCCGGATTGTTCCAGTAGCCGACCATCACCTGCGGTCCGCGCACACAAATCTCACCCGGTTGCCCCACCGCGACAGGCGAATTCGCCGCATCGACGAGTCGTACGTCGGACAGCGGCAGCACCTTGTTGCCGGCCGCGCCGATCTTGGCGGCGGACTCGTCGACGCTCATCACCAACGCCAGGGGCGCAGTCTCGGTGAGGCCGTACCCCTGGGCAAATGCCAGACCCCGCTCGGCGTAGCGTCGCATCAGGGGTTCGGGAACCGGTGCACCACCGCACACCAGGTAGCGCAGCGAGGAGAGGTCCGCGGTCTCGAACTGAGGCACCTGACTCATGAACAGGTACATCGCCGGAACGCCGAACATCGTGGTGACGCGGTGCTTTTCGATGTCGGCGAGGGCCGCCACCGGATCGAAGGACTGTGCCAGGACGATGTGCCCACCCTTCTGCAGGGTGATCAGCGTGGTGACGTTGAGACCTCCGATGTGGAACAGCGGTGCGGCACAGTAACTGATGTCCGACGAGTCGACGTCGAGGCAGAACAGCGCATTGACGTTGTTCCAGAACAGATTACCGTGCGTGAGCATGGCTCCCTTGGGGCGACCGGTGGTCCCCGAGGTGTACATGATCACGGCCACTGCGTCGGAATCTGGTTGCGCCGGAGCCGAAATCGGCTCGCTGCCGGCGATGAGTTCCTCCACCGAGGCCCAGCCGTCCCGCGCGCCGACTGCGATGCGACGCTGCAGGGGCAGCGGTTCGTCCACGGCGTCGACGACCGCGGCGAGATCCGGGTCGGCGATCAGGGTGTGCGCCCCGGAGTCGTTGATGATGTAGGCCAACTCGGTTCCTGTGAGCCGGAAGTTCAACGGCACGAACGTCGCACCGGCCCGGGCGGCGGCGAACATGGCGGTGAGGAACATCGGGTTGTTGAGCCCGAGGTAGGCGACGCGGTCGCCGGCACCCACGCCACCGTCGACGAGGGCGGCGGCCAGGCGGTCGATCCGATCGGAGAGGTCACCGAAGGTGAGCGTGTGGTCACCGAACGTGATGGCGGGTCGATGTGGACCGATCGCGGCGCGGCGCGCGATCCAGGAGCCGAGATCCATGGTTTCCGGGGTCCTCACGCGGGTCATGACGATTCTCCTGTGACGAGGGATGCGCTGACGGGACGGCCGCTCGGGGCCGCCGACGCTGACAGCGTAGAACGTAACCCGCATCACAGGAGAGGTTTCGGTGAATTTCGACTAACTCAATTTCTCGGGATGTGGCGTCACCGGTGTCACGTCGGCCGGATCCGGCACCGCGGACCGTCGCCCCAGCACCACGATGGTGGCCAGCACCGTACCGAGGAAGATCGCGTTGTAGGGGTATACCAGGAAGAACTGTGCCCAGGCCGGGCCGGTCTCGGCCTTGAAGAACAGACCCATCAGGTACGCGTCGGGCATGACGCGGTTGACGAACCACATCGGGTACGCGAAATGCGTGCGCCACGCGAACGCCACCAGGATCACGAGCACACCGCCGGCTCCCGCGAGCACCCGTCGGATCGGCGAGAGATCGGTACGGAGCACCAGGTCCACGCAGATCACCAGCACCGGGACGAACCACACCCAATGATGTCCCCACGACATCGGGGAGATCGCGCAGGAGGTCATGCCGACCACCGACAACGCCAAGAGCTCATGCCCGTTGCGGTGGGCGAGGACGGCCGCGGCCATGCCCAGCCCGAGGGCGATAAGGACCACCGTCAGCCACAGCAACTGATTGGGGGCGTCGGAATGTGCGAGGTTGGCGATCATGCCGCGCAGTGACTGATTCCCGAGGGTCTGGGGCGCCCCGACCCTATTGGAGTCGAAGAGTTTGTCGGTCCAGTACGACCACGAGGCGCTCGGCAGGAAGACGAAACCGACGACCATCGTCAGCAGAAAGCCGCCCACGACCCCGGCCATCGTCCGCCATCGACGCAGCAGCGCGTAGTACAGCAGGAAGATCAGCGGGGTGAGTTTGATCCCGGCGGCGATGCCGGCACCGATGCCCTTGAGTCGTGAACCGTCGGGCCGGAGCAGATCGGCGAGGATCACCAGCAGCAGAAAGACGTTGATCTGGCCGTACCAGATCGTCGTGCGCACCGGTTCGAGCAGCATCGACACCGCGACCAGCCCGACGGCCAGGCTCCGCAGTGGCCACGTCGCGCGTCGACCCAACGCCGCGAAGCACAACATGATGACGACGTAGAGCGCGACGATGATGCCGATACTCCACACGATCCGCGCGGCCCCGAAGGACATCCACGCGAACGGCATCAACACCACGACCGAGACCGGCGCATAGGTGTAGTCCATCTGCCCGAGCAGTTTCGCGTCGTAGAGGCTGCCGCCGTCCCAGACGGTCCGGGCGCCCTCGCGATAGACGTCGAGATCGAGCTGGTAGTCGAACAATCCCCAGAACGGGGTGGTGAACGGCATGATCGCGTGCTGACACCACAGTGCGCCCGCGGCGAGGATCAGTCCGAGCGCAACCAGGCCCACCTGCCGGGCGATGAGCGTCGGGGTGCGGCGCACCCGGTCGGTGGTCGGCTCACCGTCCGTCAGCATCGGCGTACCGGCACACCCACTCCTCAGGAGTCGATCGCGGAGATCAACGTCTCCGTGGCGGCGAGCAGTACGCAGGTGGCGACGCCGTCCATCGCGACCTGGAGGTCATCGGTGCTGGGGAAGGTCGGTGCGAGCCGGATGTTGCGGTCGTGCGGATCGTTCTTGTACGGGAATGCCGAGCCTGCGCCGGTCAACGCGATACCGGCCTCCTTCGCCAGGGCGATGGTCCGCTTGGCGGCACCGTCGATGACGTCGAGATTGATGAAGTAGCCACCCTCGGGTTCCGACCAGGATGCGACCTTGGATTCGGCGAGCCGGTCGGAGAGGATGTCGAGGACCATCTTGAACTTCGGCGCGAGAATCTCGCGGTGCCGGGCCATGTGGGCGCGCACGCCGTCGGCGTCGCCGAAGAACTTCACGTGCCGCAGCTGATTGACCTTGTCCGGGCCGATGGTGGCGAAGCCGACGTTCTTGACGAACCAGTCAACGTTGGCCTTCGACGACCCGAAGAAGGCGACGCCGGCACCGGCGAAGGTGATCTTCGACGTCGAGCCGAGCACGTACACGCGGTTCGGGTGCCCGGCCTCGGCGGCCCAGTCGAGCACCGGGAACGGTGGCGGCGGGGCGTCGACGAGAGTGTGGACCGCATACGCGTTGTCCCAGAAGATGCGGAAATCGTCGGCCGCGGGCATCGACAGCAGCGCTCGGGTGACCTCCTCGCTGAAGGTCACGCCGGTCGGGTTGGAGTAGGTGGGGACCGCCCACATGCCCTTGATGCTCGGGTCGGCGGCGAGGAGTTCGGCACACACCGCGACGTCCGGGCCGTCGGGGTTCATCGGCACGGTGATCATCTCGATGCCGTACTGCTCGGTGATCGCGAAGTGGCGGTCGTAACCGGGCGCGGGGCACAGGAACTTGACCGGCCCCGAGCCCCACGGCTGCGCCGCGTCCGGGGTGCCCTTGAGCAGGCCGAAGGTCACCAGGTGATGCATCAGGTCGAGGCTGGCGTTGCCGAAGGCGATCAGGTTGGCGGGGTCGACGGCGAGGAGCTCACCGAAGATCGCGCGGAGTTCCGGAAGTCCGGTCAGGCCCCCGTAATTGCGGGTGTCGGTGCCGTCGGCGGCCTTGTATTCGTCACCGGGCAACGCGAGCAATTCGTTGGACAGGTCGAGTTGCTCGGGCGCGGGCTTGCCGCGGGTGAGATCGAGTTTCAGGCCGGCCGCGCAGAGCGCGTCGTAGAGCTTTCGGAGGTCGTCCTGGGTGGCGCGGAGTTCGTCGGCACTCTTCGAGTGAAAGTTCAACGCGGGACCTCTCGCGAAGCCGACGCATGGGGTGGGCGTCGGCGAAAGTGATCTGGTGTTGGGAGATCTGTAGGGGACCCCGCGCACCCGAGAGAGCCCGTTGACCCTTGCTGCCTTCCGGCCCTGGGGGAGTTCACAGGATGCACGCCGCGCGGGATCCGTCGTCAAGTGTAGCGAGTCGGACCGGGCCCGCATCACCACCCCCGAAACTGCGCCCACAAACGGTCAAACCCGACCATTGCGGCATCGGCTGCGCGGTGGGTGACGCCGCCGTAGCGTCGGGCAGATCCCCACAAGGGATCGTCCATCGCACGACAACATCTCACCACCCAGGAGATTGAGAACCCATGGCCTCTGTCGACCAGAAGGCGCCCGCGTCCACCGGGCACGGCTCGCTCGGATCGAGCCTCAAACCACGTCACATCACGATGATCTCCATCGCCGGGGTCATCGGCGCCGGCCTGTTCGTCGGCTCGGCCAACGCGATCGAGAAGGCCGGGCCCGCCGTCCTCATCTCCTACGCGATGGCCGGCACGCTCGTCGTTCTGGTGATGCGGATGCTCGGCGAGATGGCCACGTCCAACCCCGACACCGGATCGTTCTCGGTCTACGCCGACCGCGCGCTGGGCCGCTGGGCCGGATTCTCCGTCGGCTGGCTGTACTGGTGGTTCTGGGTACTGGTCATCCCGGTCGAGGCCACGGCGGCCGCGGCGATCCTCACCGACCTGATTGGTGGGGCGCAATGGATGTGGGCCCTGGCGGTGACGGTGCTGCTGACCGTCACCAACCTGGTCAGCGTCGGCAACTACGGCGAGTTCGAATTCTGGTTCGCCCTCATCAAGGTCGTCGCGATCGTCGCGTTCATCGTGATCGGTGTCGCCGCCATGCTCGGCTGGATTCCCGGCTCCGAGGTGAGCGGGATCAGTCACCTCTGGGAGCCGGACGGCTTCATGCCCAACGGTTTCGGCGCGGTGATCGCCGGCATGCTCATCACCATGTTCTCGTTCATGGGCACCGAGATCGTCACCATCGCCGCGGCCGAATCGCCGAACCCGGAGAAGGGCATCACCAAGGCCGTCAACTCGGTGATCTGGCGTATCTCGCTGTTCTACCTGGGCTCGATCTTCGTGGTCGTCGCCCTGCTGCCCTACGATCAGTTGCCCGACGGGTCGTATCAGTCGGTGCTGCAGGCCATCGGCATCCCGGGCGCCGCGGTGATCATGGACATCGTCATCCTGACGGCCGTCGCGTCGTGCCTGAACTCGGCGCTCTACACCGCCTCCCGCATGCTGTTCTCCCTCGGCACCCGGCACGACGCCCCGTGGGCGGTGCGACGACTGACCGGCAACGGGGTGCCGTGGGTGGCGGTCCTGCTGTCGATGGTGGTCGGGTTCGTCGCGGTGATCGGCAACTACGTCCTGCCCGACAAGATCTTCGCGTGGCTCCTGGCCACCAGCGGTGCGATCGCCCTGTTCGTCTATCTGACCATCGCCGCGAGCCAGCTGAAACTCGGACGCAGTCTGCGGTTGGAAGGGCATCGGCCGCCGGTCAAGATGTGGCTGTTCCCCTACCTGACCGGCGCCGTCATGGTGTTCATCGTCGCGATCCTGATCCTGATGATCTTCGACGACGGCCAGCGCCAGGCCATCCTCTTCTCCGCGATCTCGGCCGCGATCATCGTCGGCGCGGGTGTGATCGTGCAGAAACGCAGCACCGATCCGCATCCGGTGGCGCCGGCGGAGGACTGATATCCACCGCCGATGAGAAAAGCCCCGGTCCCGCTGGATCACAGCGAGGCCGGGGCTTCGGCGGAGGATAGGAGATTCGAACTCCTGAGGGCTGTTAACCCAACCCGCGTTCCAGGCGAGCGCCATAGGCCACTAGGCGAATCCTCCAACGTCGGTCGATGATACTGGTCGGGCCGTCGCAACCCAAACCGCCCGGTGCCGGCTCCGCCGATCCCGCCGACGATGAGCTGCCTTCAGCCGGGCACGGGTGCCGTCATTCAGCCCTTCACCGACAGCGGCTGCCCGGCGACCATCAGCACCACCGACTCCGAGGCATCCGCGATCGCCGTGTTCAGACGCCCCAGCGCGTCCCGGAACAGCCGGCCCGATTCCGCGGCCGGAACCACGCCGCTGCCCACCTCGTTGCTCACCGCGACCACCGGCTGCGGGCAGGCCGTCCATGCCGACACCAGTCCGGCGACGTCGGCCTCCACCGCCGTCAGGTCACCGCTGTCCCACGCCCTGTGCAGATCCATCCGTGCCGTCAACCAGGTGCCCAGGCATTCAACGAGTACCGGACCGGTGGCCTCGCGCAGCGCCGCGGTCACGTCGGTCGTCTCGACGGTCACCCAGGCGGCGGGGCGTCGATGCTCGGCCACCCGTGCCGCCCACTCGGCGTCGCCGTCGGACGCGGCGCCCGCCGCCACCACCGTCACATCGGATCTGTCCGCCAGCAACGACTCCGCATACCGCGACTTGCCCGACCGTACCCCGCCGAGTACCAGCGTCCGCGTACCCCGACCTGCACCATCCTTCACGGTCACCTCCATGACATCGCCCGGCCCGCGCAGCGGCACCACCGCCGGACCATCGGGCCGGCCCAGCACCTCGACCCGAGCACCGTAGACTTCCGAAACACGTTGTGCGGTCAGCACTTCTGCCGCAGACCCGTCGGCGACGATCCGCCCCTGCGCCATCATCACAAGCCGCGCCCCGTAGTGCGCGGCCGCCGTGAGATCGTGCATCGCGGCGATCACTGTGATGCCCGCGTCCCGCCGCATGGAATCGACGAGGTCAAGCACCTGCTGCTGATGCCCGATGTCGAGTGCGCTGGTCGGCTCGTCCAACAGCAGGACCCGCGGCTCCTGCGCCAGCGAGCGCCCCAACACCACCCGTTGCAGTTCTCCACCGGAGAGCGCCGTCGCGAGGCGGTCGGCCAGACCACCGAGACCGAGACGGGCGATCACCGCGTCGACGACCTCGTCGTCGTGCGCCGTCTCCGTGCCGAAGCGCCGAATGTGCGGTGTGCGGCCCAGCCGGATGAGTTCGCGCACCGTGACGCCCTCGGGTGCCACCGGTCGCTGTGGCATCAGGGCCACGGCCCGGGCCACCGCGCGCCGAGGTGAGCGTGCCGGCATCAGCCCGGCGACCTCGATCTCACCGTCGAAGGGCACCAGGCCCACCATCGCGTGTAGCAGAGTGGTCTTGCCACAACCGTTGGGCCCCACCAGCGAAACCCACTCGCCAGGGGTAACCGCCAGATTCACCTCGTGCAGTACCCGCCGGCCGCCGCGCTGCACCGCGAGGCCCGCACACCTCACCGTCCCGGTCATGCCGCGCTTCCGGCTGCGGCGCAGGACCAGCAGGAAGAACGGCGCACCGATGGCCGCGGTCACCACGCCGATGGGAAGTTCGCCGGGCGCGGTCACGGTCCGCGCGATCACGTCGGCCAGCACCAGGAACGCACCACCCACCAGGAGTGACAGCGGCAACAGCAGACGATGCCCCGGCCCCATCATCAGCCGGACGGCATGGGGTATCACGATGCCCACGAAACCGATGAGCCCGCTCGCCGACACCACCGCGGCGGTACCCAGGGTCGCCACGCCGATCAGCAAGAGCCGCACCCGTTCCGGCGCGATGCCCAAGCTCGACGCCTCGACGTCACCGACCGCCATCACGTCCAGCGTCCGCCGGTACAGGGTGATGACCGCCACCGACACCACCACATACGGCAGCACCCGGGTCACCTCGGTCCAGCCGTCGGTCGACAACCGCCCCAGCATCCAGGAGTAGACCTGGCGCAGCGTGTCGTCGTGGAGCTGCATGAAGAACGTCTGGATCGCGTTGGTGAAGGCGGCCACCGCGACGCCGGCGAGGATGATGACCACCTCATTGCGCCCACCACCCACGGTCTGCCCCAGGGCGTAGGTGGCGAACACCGCGATCATGCCACCGGCGAAGGCGGCCACCGGAACTCCCGTCGACCCCATCACCCCGCCTGCGACGATCGCCAGCGTCGCACCAAGGCCCGCCCCGCTGGAGACGCCCAGCAGGTAGGGATCGGCAAGTGGGTTGCGAAACACACCCTGGTAGGCGGCGCCCGCGATCGCGAGCATCGCGCCCACGATGGCGCCCAACACCACCCGTGGCATCCGCACGTCCCAGAGAATGGCCTGTTGGCGGGGTGTGAGTCCGGAGTCGATGTTCACCCACGGCAGCCGGTCGGCGATGTCGGCGAGCACGCCGCCCGGCGTCAGACCCGCGGGCCCCACCAGGATGCCGACCAGCATGGCGGCGATGAGTGCGACGGTGGCAATGCTCAGCGCGACCACGCCACGCCGACCCACTCCGGTCATGGTGCGGGCGCGGTGACGGGGAGACCCTTCACGATTCCGGCGACCTGATCGACGAGGTCGACGACGCGTGGGCCCCACCGGCTGGCGATGTCGCCGTCGAGGACATGCACCTGATTGTCCTTGACCGCGGCGATCTGGTCCCAACCCGCTCTCGCCGCAACGCTTTGTGGCGTGACCCCGCAGCATTGCGCGTCGGCGAGGAAGATGACCTGCGGGTCGGCGTCGAGGATGTTCTCGGCCGACAGCTGCGGATACCCGTTGCCGCCGGTCGCGATCGATTTCAGCCCCAGCATTGTCATGATCTGCCCGATGTAGGTGTCGTCGGTGACCGAGTAGAAGGTGTTGTCCAGCTCGTAGTAGTAGGTGAGCGGGGTCTCCCGGGTGGGCACCGACTGCACGGTCTTGTCGATCCGGGTGCGCATGGACGACACCAGTTCGGCGGCATCGCCCACATGTCCGGTCGCCGCACCCACCTGCTCGATCTGCGTGTACGTGTCGTCGAGGGTCTTGGCTGCGGGCAGTTGCAGGACCTCGACACCGGATCGCTTGAGCTTGGCGATGATGCCGTCGCTGTCGTCGGAGAGGACCACCAGGTCGGGGTCGTAACCCAGGATCGCCTCCAGGTTCGGCGTCTAGCCCGAGAGCCTGGTCTTCGGTGCATCGGGTGGGTAGTTCGACTGGTCGTCGACGGCCTTCACCTGATCCCCCGCGCCCACGGCGAAGAGCATCTCGGTGGCCGTGGGGCTCAGCGAGACGATGCTGTCCGGGTGCGCCGCCCCACTCCGGTCCGCCGGGGTGGTGTCGGTGTCCGCGCACGCCGCGAGCAGTGCAAGAACCGCGATGAGCGAGGCGAACAGCGATGATTGGCGTCGTGACACGGCACCGTCCTTCGTCCGAGGATCAGTTGGCTACCCGACGCATCGGCTGACGTGGCTCACCCTCGGGCTCACAGTTGCGCCGACAGCGCCGGATTCGCACCGGCTTCCGCCGAAGTCGCGTCAGGTGTCCCGCCGGGTATGCCTCCGGCAGAACATGTGAAGGGTAGCCCAGCGGCGCACCGCGCCATCGGGATGGCCGCGACCACCCATTCGGGCCCGGACAACGGACGTACGCTCGATGTCGTCGGGTCTGCAACCCGTACCGGTCACCCGACCCGCACCGATGCCGCCGTCGAGAGGAAGCGATGTCTGATCCGTCGAGCCCATCCGTACCGATCGCCGTCCTCGGCGCCACCGGGGGCCAGGGCGGCGCCGTCGTCGACTCACTCCTCGCCGCCGGGGTGCCGGTGCGCGCGGTGGTGCGCACCTCCGGCTCCGAACGCGCCCGGGCTCTGGCCGATCGTGGCGTCGAACTCGTCGTCGGCGACATCGTCAGCGGCAATGGACTGACCGAGGCATTCACCGGCGTCGCGGGGGCGTTCGCGTTGACGACGCCATTCGAGACCGGGGTGGACGCCGAGCTGGTCCAGGGCGACGCCATCATCGCCGCGGCCACTGCGTCGGCACTCCCCTATCTGGTGTTCAGTTCGGTGGCCAGTGCGAACATGAATACCGGTGTGCCGCATTTCGATTCGAAGTACCGGGTCGAACAGCGCTTGGCCGCGACCAGCATTCCCCACACCATCGTCGGCCCGACCTACTTCTACGACAACATCTTCGGCAGCAAGGATGCGATCGACGCGGGACTGCTGCTGATGGGTATGCCGACCGACCAGCCGCTCCAACAGTTGTCGCATGCGGATCTCGGCGACTTTGTCGCGGCTTTGTTCGCCGATCCGCAGGCGCACGTCGGGCAACGCATCGACATCGCATCGGACTCGGTGACGCCGGGTCAGATGGCGGCGGTCCTGTCCTCGGTCCTCGGCACCGAGATCCGCGCGGAAGCCTATGATCCGGAACGGATCTCATCACCGGACATGCGGGCGATGTTCACCTTCCTCGGAACAACCGGCTACTCCGTCGACATCCCGGCACTGCACCGCGATTTCCCCAGCATCGGGTGGCAGTCCTTCGCCGAGTGGGCCGCAGGCGCTTTCGGCTGACCGGTCATTCGATGCGGTTGCCCTTCTCGTCCCAGTGTGCGGCGACCTTCTTGCTCGGCTGCACCCGCGGGGGTTCACCCGGCATCTTCGGATAGCTCGGCGGGTAGGGCATGTCACCGAGACCGTCGGCGTCGTCGCGGTGCACCATCTCCAGCAGTGGCTCGAGACCTTTCCGGTGGTCGGCGATGTCGGCCATCGGATCACCGCGCCGCGCAACGAGATCCGGCACCGACGCCATCGTGCAGTCATCGGGATGCACCTCGGCGAGTTCGGCCCAGGTGACCGGCGTCGACACCCGGGCGGTGGCGCTGCGCCGGACCGAATAGGGCGAGGCCATGGTGCGGTCGCGGGCGTTCTGGTTGAAGTCGATGAAGATCCGTTCGCCGCGTTCCTCTTTCCACCACGAGGTGGTCACACCGCCCGGATCCCGGCGCTCCATCTCGCGGGCGATGGCGATGACGGCACGGCGGGTCGCGATGAAATCCCATTGCGGTTCGATCGGGACAAACACGTGAATGCCGCGTCCCCCTGAGGTTTTCGGGAACCCGGTGTAGCCGAGCTCGTCGAGAAGCGGGGCGAGGATCTCGGTGGCGACGCGTCGCACATCGTCGAAGTCGGTTCCGGGCTGCGGATCGAGATCGATCCGCAGTTGGTCGGGATGGTCGTTGTCGTCGTCGTGGGTGGGCCAGCTGTGGAAGGTGACGGTGCCCAGGTTGGCACCCCAGACGATGTCGGCGGGGACGGTGGGGCGCAGGGCATCTCCGGCGCGGCCGGACGGGAAGGTGATCCGGGTGGAGAGTACGTGCTCGGGACGTTTCTTGGCGATGTGCTTCTGGTAGATCTCGTCGCCGTCCACGCCGTCGGGGAACCGTTGCAGGAACGTCGGGCGGTCGCGGAGCGCGGTCATGATGGGGCCGTCGGCATCGTCATGCGGTAGTGCCATCGTGCGGTAGTAGCCGACGAGATCGCGTTTGCGGCCACCGTTCTCGCCGAGTTCCGGGAAATAGATCTTGTCCGGGTTGCTCATTCGGACGGCGATGCCGTCGACGTCGAGTTCCTCGGCAGGCGATCGCGAAGCCACGTCAGTCCTCCCCTTCGAGCACGTCATGCAGGTCGTAGGTCAACGGGACCTCGAGTTGGTCATAGCCGCAGCTCTCGGGGTCGCGGTCGGGGCGCCAGCGCAAGAACTTCACGGTGTGCCGGAAGCGCCCGTTCTCCATCTGATCGTAGGCGACCTCGGCGACGAGTTCGGGCCGGATCGGAATCCACTCCCCCGACTTCTCCGACCGCCACCGGGTGGGTTCGCCGGCGGCGGGTTTGTCCGGGTCCACCCGCATCGGCTCGAACATCTCCTGCAGTTCGATGCGTTTGGCGTCGGTGAAAGCGCCTGCGCCGCCGACCATCCTGGGTTGTCCGTCGTGGTAGAGGCCCAACAGCATCGAACCGAGTCCGGTGCCGCTCTTGTGGATTCGATATCCGATGACCACGCAGTCGGCGGTGCGTTTGTGTTTGACCTTGATCATCTCGCGTTTGTTCTCCACGTAACGCCCGGCTAGACGTTTGGCGACGACGCCGTCGAGTCCGGCCCCCTCGAACGCCGAGAACCACTCCTGCGCCTGGATCGGGCTGTCGGTGACGCGGCTGACGTGGAACCGGCGATCACGCACACCCGGGCCGATCGCCTCGAGCAGTGTGTTGCGGCGGGTGGTGAAGGGTTCGGCGAGCACGCTGGTGGCGCCCAAGGCCAGCGCGTCGAAGCCGATGAAGATCGCCGGGGTGGTCTCGGCCAGCATGGTGACCCGCGACGCGGCCGGGTGGATACGTTGGGCCAGTGAGTCCCAGTCGAGGCGATGGGTGCCCTCGATCAGGGACGGCACGCCGATCTCACCGTCGAGGACCACCTTGTCGGGCAGTTCGTCGCGGGCGGCGTCGACGATCTCCGGAAAGTACCGCGCCAGGTCCTTGCCGCCACGCGACCCGATGACCACCTCGTCGCCGTCCCGAAAGAGTAACGCGCGGAACCCATCCCATTTGGGCTCGTAGGACCATTCGGGTTCGTCGGCGGGTTGCGGGGGGATACCGGTGGTGGCCTTGGCGAGCATCGGCGCGATGGGCGGGTTCACGGGGAGGTCCACGGGTCCATCGTCGCCCACTTGTAGCCTCGGGGGCAATGATCAACAGTTCCGGCGATTCCGGTTCCCCGGCGCCCGCGGTGACACCGGCGGGCCGATTCGCGCCGTCTCCGTCCGGCGCGCTGCACATCGGCAACCTGCGCACCGCGGTGCTGGCCTGGTTGTTCGCGCGGACCACCGGGCGTCGGTTCCTGCTGCGGATGGAGAATCTCGACCGGACGGCCGTCGGCGCCGATGCCGGGCAGATCGCCGATCTGCGATCACTGGGGATCGGCTGGGAGCCTCCGGTGATCTATCAGACCGATCGGCTCGGCCGGTATCGGGAGATCATCAACGGGTTACGCGCGGCCGGTCGCACCTTTGAGTGTTTCTGCACGCGGCGGGAGATCCTCGAGGCGCCGTCGGCGCCGCACACCCCGCCCGGCGCGTACCCGGGCACATGCCGACACCTCAACCCGGCCGAACGTGACCGCAAGCGGGCCTCCGGGCGGCCACCGGCCATCCGGATCGTCGCCGATGTCCGCGAGTTCACGGTGACCGATGTCCTGCACGGCAACTACACGGGTGCGGTCGACGACTTCGTGATCCAGCGGGGAGACGGCGCACCCGCCTACAACCTCGCGGTGGTCGTCGACGACGCCGAGCAGGGTGTCGATCAGGTCTGCCGGGGTGACGACCTGTTGTCGTCGGCACCCCGGCAGGCGTATCTGGCAACCCTTCTCGGGCATGCGCCACCCACCTACGCGCACGTGCCGATGGTGCTCAACCCTGACGGTGTGCGGTTGAGCAAGCGTGACGGTGCGGTGACGCTCGCCGATCTCGCTGCACGCGGCGTCGACGCCGCAACGGTTCTCGACCACATCGCGACGTCGGCGGCCCTGGCCGAGGCGGGCGAGCACATCGACATCGTCACGCTCGCAGAGCGTTTCGACCCTGCCGCGCTGCCCCGGCAGCCGTGGATCCTGACCGCGGACGAGTGGGACTGAGCCGCCCGTGTGACGCTCATCCCCTGGGCATCAGCCGGGATCAGCCGGCCGTCGCGAGCAACCTCGTCAGCACATCATCGATCGACAGCACACCGGTCACCCGGCCCTCGTCGACGACCACCGCAATGTGATTGCGGTACTGACGCATCCGACTCAACGCGTCGTACACCGGCAGACCCGGATCGAGTTCGAGCACGTCACGCATGAGATCGCCGGCGGTGGCTCCGGTCGGCGCGTCGAGGCTGTCACGCACATGCACCACGCCACACACGCGATCTCCCTCGCGCACCAGCAGGCGCAGATGTCCGGTCTCACGACCGCGGTCCTGGATCTGCTGGGTGTCGGCGTCGGCGCCGACACCGTTGGGCTCGACGAATGTCGCCACATCGCCGACCGTCAGCGCGGCGAGGTCCAAAGCGCTGGTGAGGTGTTCGCGGTAGCGCTCCTCGAGGGTTCCGACCATCGCCGAATGCTCGACGAGCTGCCGCAGGGTCTCCGGGTCTCCGCCGCCGGCCACCTGGTCGACGGCGTCGACGCCGACCATCTTCAGCACCCGGTTGGCGAACCGGTTGAGCACGACGATCAACGGACGGGTGAACCACATGAACACCCGCATCGGAATGGCCAGCAGCACAGCAGATTTCTCCGGATGTGCGATCGCCCACGACTTCGGCGCCATCTCACCGACCACCAGATGCAAGAAGGTGACGATGATGAGCGCCAGGACGAAGCCGGCGACGTCGGCGATCCACAGCGGCGCGCCGATGTGCTCGATCGCCGGGGTCAACCAGTGATGCACGGCCGGTTTGGTCACCGCACCCAGTGCCAGGGTGCAGACGGTGATGCCCAACTGCGAACCGGCAAGCAGCACAGACAGTTCCGAAGCGCTGCGCAGGGCCGCCCGGGCGGAGCGACTCGTTGACGCAGCATCCTCCAGCCGGTGCCGGCGAGCCGCGATCAGCGCGAACTCGACGGCGACGAAGAACGCGCTCGCGGCAATCAACCCCAGCGTGACGGCGACGACAACCCACGGATTGCTCATCGCTCGTCCACCTTCTCGCTCATCTCCACCGTGACCAGCACCGACGAGGGCACCCGATTGGCGACGGACACCACCGTCGCCGTGACGAGCGGCTCCGACGCGGGGGCGTCGTCGGCGAGGGCACCGGGGTCGGGTTCCACGGGCAGCTCGATCGTGTCCCCTTCGGCGGGAAGCTCGCCCGCCGACGCGATGATCAGACCACTGAGGGTTTCGTAATCACCTTCGGGCAGTTCGTGTCCGAGCGCTCGGGAGACCTCGTCGAGGTGGGCGTCGCCACGGATCAGCCAACCGTCGTCGGTCTTTTCGATGGGCCCGGGGGACAGCGGGTCGTGTTCGTCGTCGATCTCGCCGACGAGTTCCTCGGCCATGTCCTCGGCGGTGACAATGCCGGCGAAGCCGCCGTATTCGTCGATGACGACCGCCATTTCGTCGCGGGCCTCGGTGATCTGATCGAGGACACGAGGCAAGGGCAGCGTGGTGGGCACGATCACGGCGTCGCGCACCAGATCACCGGCGATGCGAGCCGTCGGCGTCGGCGTGGCCGACCATTCCAGGACGTCGCGCAGGTGCACGACACCCACGACGTCACCGGATTCGTTGTCGAGCACGGGATATCGTGTGTGTCCGGTGGCCATCTTGGTGCGCACCTCTCCGAGATCGAGCTCGGCCGGCACGGAGTCGACGCGCGGTCGCGGCACCATCGCGTGTTCTGCGGTGCGTTCCGGGAACTCCAACACCCGATCGAGCAGCTGTGACAGTTCCTCGGGTATCTCACCCGACTCGGCGGACTCGGCGACGATGTGTTCGAGGTCGCGCGGGGTGGCCGAGTGCTCGACGTCGTGCACCGGCTCGATGCGCAAGGCCTTCAGCAACAGATTCGACGCGGCGTCGAACAGTGTGATGACGGGTCCGAAGATCTTGAGGTAGGTACTCGTCGACAGGGCCAGGCGGCGTGCCACCGGTTCCGGCCGGGCGATCGCGAGGTTCTTGGGGAACAGCTCCCCGAAGACCATCTGGATCACCGTGGAGAACAGCACGGCCAGCACGGTGCCGATGGCCACACCCACGGTGACCGGGACGCCGACCTCGTCGAGGAGGTCACCGAAGCCCGAACCTATGAGAGGTTCGGCAACGTAGCCGACGAGGAGGCCGGTCACGGTGATGCCCAGTTGCGCGCCGGACAGCATGAACGACGTGCGGCGTGTCACGTTCAGGGCACGTTTCGCGGCGGCGTCGCCGGCCTCCGCCCGCGCCTTGAGGCGCGACCGGTCGACGGCCATGTACGCGAATTCCTGGGCGACGAAGTAGCCGGTCAGAGCGGTGATCAAGAAGACCACCACGATACCGATCAGGATTCCGAGCAAGGTCAGCAGCATGACGCCCCGCTCTCGCGGGTGGCGACCACGGCTCGGTCAGAAGAGGATGCCCCCGATTGGGGGCCGGATCGTCGGGGTCTCTTGCGTTTGCGCTGCGCGCGGGTCATCGCTTCTTTCGGTCGAGAGTGGACGTCGCCGGCTCGAGTCGGCCGGCGCAGGTCCCAGGATACGTAAACCCAACGAATCGCCCGGGTTCGGAGTTCCCGGCGAGCGCTGTCAGTGCGGAGGCGGGCGCTGTCAGTGGTTGCGGGGCGACCCGGCGTAGTAGCGGCCGAGGAAGTCGTCGCGGTAGGCCTGGTAATCGCCGGTCTCGATGGCGCGGCGGGCACCGTCGACCATGTCGATGATGAAGGCGACGTTGTGCAGGGTGGCCAGGGTTGCGGCCAGTCCCTCCTTGGCCTTGAAGAGATGATGGAGGTAGGCGCGGCTGTACTGCGAGGTGTAGTTGGTGATCTCGGGGTCGATCTGGCCGAAGTCCTTACGGAAGCGCGAGTTGGTGATGTTCACCCGACCGTCGCGGGTGTACACGGCTCCGTTGCGGGCGACGCGGGTCGGCGAGACACAGTCGAAGGTGTCGGCACCGTTCTCGATGGCGGTGAAGATGTCATCGGGTTCGCTGATCCCGAGCAGGTGCTTGGGCATGTCCTCGGGCAATTCCTCGTTGACCCAGCCGACAATGGTGCCGAGGTTGTCCTTCTCCAGGGCGCCGCCGATCCCGAAGCCGCCGAAGCCTTTTCCGCCTGCATCGCGGTCGATGCGGGACAGTTCGGTGAGGTCGCGCGCGGCCTTGCGTCTCAGATCCTCGTACTGGGCACCTTGGATGACACCCCACAGCGCCTGCTGTGGCCGCTGACTGCGTTCGGTGGACAGCCGATTGTGTTCGGCCAGACAGCGAATCGCCCACAACCGGGTGCGTTCCAGCGACTTCTCCTGATACCCACGGGTGTTCATCAAGGTCGTGAGTTCGTCGAAGGCGAAGATGATGTCGGCGCCGAGCTGATGCTGGATCTGCATCGACACCTCGGGAGTGAACCGGTGAAACGAGCCGTCGAGGTGCGACTTGAACGTCACCCCGTCGTCGTCGACACGCGACAGCCGTTCCTTGCCCTCGGCGATTTTGTGGTCGTCCTGCTCGCCGGTCACGTCCATCGAGATGACCTTCTTGAACCCGGCACCCAGCGACATCACCTGGAATCCGCCGCTGTCGGTGTAGGTCGGCCCACGCCAGTTCATGAAGGCCCCGAGGCCACCCGCCGCGTCGACGACGTCGGCCCCCGGCTGCAGGTACAGGTGGTAGGCGTTGGCCAGCACGGCCTGCGCGCCGAGTGCCTCGACCGACTCGGGCAGCACCGTCTTGACGGTCGCCTTGGTGCCGACCGGCACGAACGCGGGCGTGTGGATCTCGCCGTGCGGGGTCGAGATGACGCCGGTCCGGCCGAGCGTCCCGGGCAGTCGGGTGCCGACCCGGTAGGAATGCGAGCTCACGCCCAGCATCTTCCCAAGAGGACGGCCGGGTGCCCAAACCGGACGCCGTCGGTGCCCCGGACCGCTGCGCCGGTTCGCTACGGTGAAAACCATGTCGCATCCCACTCGTCGCCGGTCCCCCCGATTCATCACTGCCCGAATTGTCGTCACCGGGATGGCCGGGATCGCCGCCCTCACGCTCGCCGCGTGTGGCAGCGACGAGCCGTCCACCACGACGAGCACCGTCGCGTCCGAACCCGAGGTGACGACGCCGAGCACCAGCGTTCCGGTCGTCGCCGGTCCGAGCCCCCGTTCGCAGAGCGGGTCGAGTTCGGCCGCGACCTCGGCGGCCGTCGGCGGCACCCAGTGCGGGTCGGTGGCCGGCCCCGACGGCTCGCTGGACGTGGTGGTCCTCGCCGGCGACGTCGACTGCGACACCGCCAAGGAGATCGCGAACGAGTACAGCCCGAAGATCGCGACGGGTCGCCAGCAGCGGATCTCGGCGTGGACGTGCGGACCGTCGGAGGTCCGCGGTGTTCTCGCGGCGTGCCAGAACGGCGACAAGGTCGTCGGCTTCATGCCGTGAAGACCTCCCGCCGCACTTGACCCTCACGCGACGTGAGGCCCGAAGGTTGATGATGTGAGCGAAGGACACACCCCGGTACGCCACGGTGAGTTGACCGTCGGCGCGACGGCCCGACTCGTCGGCGTGAGTGTGCGCACCCTGCATCACTACGACGAGATCGCCCTGGTGGTTCCGTCGGGCCGAACGAGCGCGGGGTACCGCATCTACACCGACGGCGATATCGAACGTCTGCACCGCGTCCTCACCTACCGTGAACTGGGGTTTCCACTCGAGCAGATAGCGACCCTGCTCGACGATCCGACCGCCGACGCGCTGACGCACCTGCGTGCCCAGCGTGATCTGCTGAACGACCGCATCGCTGCACTACACCGGATGGTCGCGGCTGTGGAGGACATGATGAACGCGAAGAAGAGCGGAATCTCGCTGTCGGCGGCGGAGCAGGCGGAGATCTTCGGCGACGAGTGGCGCGGCGAGGAGTACGCCGACGAGGCGCAGGAGCGTTGGGGCGACACCCCGCAGTGGGAGCAGAGCCGCAAGCGCACCGCGAAGTTCACCAAGGCCGACTGGCAGCGCATCAAGGCCGAGACCGACGCCTTCGAGGCGCGGCTGGCCGAGGCGATGCGCAGCGGGGTGACGCCCGGCTCCCCCGAGGCGAACACCCTCGCCGAGGAACATCGCGCTTCCATCGAGAATTTCTACGACTGCGGATACGAGATGCAGGTGTGCCTGGCCGACATGTACGTCGCCGATCCGCGCTTCACCGAACACTACGACGCCGTCGAGCCGGGATCGGCCGCCTATCTACGCGACGTGATCCGGGCCAACGCCGAGCAGCAGGGCTGACCGGCGGGCTGAGTTGACCCCGCCGGGATCTGCGGATCACACACCCGACGACGCGGATCGCTCACCAAACGGCAGCAACCCACGCAACAGCCGCATCGAACGTGTCCAGGCCGCCCGGCTCCACCACCGGCTCGACACCTCCTGACCCAGCCCGCCCACCGGCCGGGCCGCACTGCCGCAGAAACGTTGCGGCCGTGGGGAGTTACAGTCGAGCCTCGAGGCCTCGACCTCGACAAGCAAGGGCTCGCCGCCGTTTAGCTCAGCGCGTCGGCCACCCGCTCGAGCGCGGCGACCCGGCTGCCCTTGACGAGCACGGCGTCCCCGTCGCCGACGCCGTCGAGAGCGGCGACGGCCGCATCGATCCCGGAGACGTGTTGCGCGGTGGTTCCGTAGTGCGGTTCGTCGACGGCGATCACCTCGACACCGAGCGACTGCGCCTCCAGCGCGATGGCCTCGTGTTCGCCGGCCGAGTCCTCACCGAGTTCGGCCATGGTGCCGAGCACGGCGAACCGTCGACGCGCATCGAGCGCGGCGAGCGACCGCAGCGCCGCCGACATCGACGTCGGATTGGCGTTATAGGAATCGTTGAGCACGACGAGACCCGAGTCGGTGGTGATCAACTCCATCCGTAACCCCGACAGTGCCGCGCCGGCGAGACCGTCGGCCATCGCCTCCACCGGCACGCCGACCCCGCCGGCCGCGGCCGCCGCGGCCAACGCGTTGGACACCTGATGCTCACCCCGCGCACCGAGGTGCACGGCGGTCGATCCCCACGGCGTGTGCAACCGGAACGAGGCGCGCAACTGGGCGTCGACGCTGATGTCGGTGGCCGACACGTCCGCCGACGGGGTCATGCCATAACTGAGGACCTTCGCCGAGGTCCGCGCCGCCATCGCGATGACGCTCTTGTGGTCGGCGTTGAGGACGGCGAGTCCGTCGGCGGGCAGGGATTCGACGAGTTCGCCCTTGGCACGCGCGACCGCCTCGATGTTGCCGAACAACTCCAGGTGCACGCCCTCCACCCGGGTGACGATGCCGACGGTCGGCTGCGCGATCGAGCACAGGTAGGCGATGTGACCGATACCGCGCGCGCCCATCTCCGCGACCACCGCCTCGGTGTCGTCGGGGGCGTTGGCCAGGGTCAACGGCAGACCGAGTTCGTTGTTGAACGACTTCTCGCTGGCCGCGGTGACGAAGGTGGTCGCCAGCAATCCGGCGAGCAGATCCTTGGTGGAGGTCTTGCCCACCGAGCCGGTGACGCCGACGACCCGTTCGGGCAGGGTGCGGCGGACGAGTCGTCCCACCGAGGCCAGCGCTGCGGCGGTGTCATCGCAGGTGACGGCGGTGGCGTCGACGCCTGCGCGGGGCGGTTCGGAGGTCAGGTAGGCGGTGGCGCCGGCCGCGACGGCCGACTCGATGTAGTCGTGACCGTTGCGCTCGGCGACGATCGGGACGAACAGTTGTCCCGGCGACAGCGCCCGGGAATCGATTGCTGCGCCGTCGACGGTGATCGCGGGCCCGACCATCTGGCCGCCGACAGCGTCGGCGATCTCACTCACCTGCATCTGCACCCCTCAACGCTAGGACATCGGGCCCCGTATCGTGACACCCATGTCCTCTCCCCTGCTGCGTCTGGTGGTGCTCTACGGTGGTGCGTCCGCGGAGCATGACGTCTCCCGGGTCACCGCGGCCCATGTGATCGGTGCCGCCGATCCGGTGAAGTACGAGGTCGTGCCGATAGGAATCGCCAAGGACGGCACGTGGGTCCGCAACGATAAGGTGATCGCGTCGCTGAGCGATGGCACACCGCTCCCGGGTGAACTGCAGATCGAGGGCACGACCGTCGAGCCGCTCACCGAGCTGCGGAGCCATTCCGACGCCGCCGTCACCGTCGTGCTGCCGCTGCTGCACGGCCCGCACGGCGAGGACGGCACCATCCAGGGCATGCTCGAATTGTTCGGTATGCCGTACGTCGGGGCGGGTGTGCTGGGGTCGGCGGTGTGCATGGACAAGGCGATGGCCAAGGTCGTCGCCGCACAGGCCGGCATCCCGCAGTGCCGGTGGATCGAATTCCGGGACGGGGTGGACGATTCACGGACCATCACCTTCCGCGCCATCGAGGAACTCGGAGTGCCGGTGTTCGTCAAACCGGCCAACCTCGGGTCGTCGGTGGGCATCACCAAGGCCCACGACGCCGCCGAACTGGACACGGCGATCAATCTGGCGCTGCGCTACGACGATGTGGTGATCATCGAGGAGGCGGTGACCGGACGTGAGGTGGAGGTCGCGGTGCTGGGCAACGCGACGCCCGAGACGTCGGTGCCGGGCGAGATCTTGCCGGGCAGCGAATTCTATGACTACGAGGACAAATACGTCACCGGTGCGGCCCAGCTGGTGATCCCCGCACCACTGCCGGAAGAGGCGGCCGCGGAGGTGCGCGAGTTGGCCGCCCGGGTGTTCAGTGCGATGCGCTGCTCCGGGATGGCCCGGGTGGATTTCTTCTACGAAGAATCCGGTCGGGGCTGGCTCCTCAACGAGGTCAACACGATTCCGGGTTTCACTCCCGGCTCGATGTATCCGAAGCTGTGGGACGCCACCGGCCTGGCCTATCCCGACCTGATCGACCGCCTGGTCACCCTGGCGATCGATCTACACCGGCGGCGTTCGGGTTTCTCCACCGAACACTGATCCCCGGCCATCACGACATGCTCTCGCCGAGCGCGCTCGCCGAAACACTCTGGCACCTCGGCGATTCGCCCGGTCGGTGACGTAGCATCGACGACGTGACCGGCACCCACGTGACAGCCCAGCCACCGTCGGTGCTGCGTGTGCTGGTCTATTCCGACGATGCCGACACCCGCCGTCAGGTGATCAACGCGCTCGGCACCCGCCCCGATCCGGACCTGCCCGAGTTGAGTTTCCTCGAGGTCGCCACCGGGCCGATGGTGCTGGCGCAACTCGATGCCGGCAATGTCGACGTCGCCATCCTCGACGGCGAGGCGACGCCGGAGGGCGGGATGGGTATCGCCAAGCAGATGAGCGATGAGTACGATCCGCGCCCACCGACGCTGCTGCTGATCGGGCGCACCGCCGACCGCTGGCTCGCCGACTGGTCACGCGCCGACGCCACGGCGTCGCTGCCGGTGGATCCGATCGAACTGCCGGCCACCCTCACGCAACTGTTGCGCGCCTCCGACAACCGCTGATTAGCCCCTGACCTGGGCATTGCCCCCGCACGGTCCGGTCGGCTCGCAAAACTCCGTCAAACCTTCTCGACATCGGCGCCACCGCCGGTAAGGTCGTGGTGTAGCTCACATCAGCCCCAGCGCTGAGCACACGGAGGGTCCACCTGCCCATGAACGCGTACGTCCCGATTCTGGTTCTCGGGGCCATCGCTGTGGGTTTCGCGGTGTTCTCGGTGGTGATCGCCTCGGTGATCGGCCCACGCCGGGCCAACCGCGCCAAACTTGATGCCTACGAATGCGGCATCGAGCCGATCGGCGGCGGGCAATCGGTCCTCACCGGGGTGAGACAGTCTGTTGTGCAACGTATTCCGGTGAAGTACTACCTCACCGCCATGCTCTTCATCATCTTCGATATCGAGATCGTCTTCCTGTATCCGTGGGCCGTCGCCTTCGACGCGCTCGGCTGGTTCGGGTTGGCGGCGATGGCGCTGTTCGTCGTGAACGTGTCGGTGGCCTACGCCTACGAGTGGCGCCGCGGCGGGCTGGGCTGGGATTGATGACCCGAATCCACCTGACGGACAGGGACATCGCACAGAAGCGTGCGTTCCACACCGACGTGAAGCACACAGGGATGGCACTGCGGTGCCAGATCCACGGGAGGTATCGGTAGCGAGCCTGGCACACCCCGTGCCGACCCGTCCGATGCGACGAGGAGGTGAAACGATGGGCCTCGAGGAGAGACTGCCCAGTGGTTTTCTACTGAGCACGGTCGAGGATCTCGCCGGATTCATGCGCAAGGGGTCGCTGTGGCCCGCCACCTTCGGTCTGGCGTGCTGCGCCATCGAGATGATGGCCACCACCTCGGGCCGATACGACCTCGCCCGCTTCGGCATGGAGGCCTTCCGCGCCTCGCCGCGCCAGGCGGATCTGATGATCGTCGCCGGTCGGGTCAGCCAGAAGATGGCCCCGGTGCTGCGCCAGATCTACGACCAGATGACCGAGCCCAAATGGGTTCTGGCGATGGGTGTTTGCGCATCATCGGGCGGAATGTTCAACAACTACGCGATCGTGCAGGGCGTCGACCACGTGGTACCCGTCGACATCTACCTCCCCGGCTGCCCGCCGCGACCGGAGATGCTGCTCAACGCCATACTCGCGCTGCACGCCAAGATCGGCGAGATGCCGCTGGGCGTCAACCGTGCGGAGGCCATCTGGGCGGCCGAGCAGGCAGCGCTGCAGTCAACGCCGACAATCGAATTAAAGGGACTGCTGCGATGAACGAGAAGCCCACGTCGCCGTCCGCGTCCTGCCCGTCGTCGGTTGCCGGCCCGGCCGACGAGGTCATCGGTGTGCGGCACGGCCTGTTCGGGGTGCACGGCACCGGCGACACCTCCGGCTACGGCGGATTGGTGCAGACGGTCACCCTGCCGGCGGCGCAGCGTCCGTACGGCGGGTACTTCGACGAGGTCGTCGACGAGCTGGCGGCCGCACTCGAGAACTCCACCGGACCGGGTTACGACGCACCGGGTTACGAAGAGGCCATCGAGAAGGTCGAGATCCATGCCGACGAGATGACCCTCTACGTGGTGGCACGTCACCTCCCCGCGGTCGCGCTGACGCTGCGCAATCACGAATCCCTGCGCTTCGAATTGTGCCTGGGCGTCAACGGTGTTCACTATCCGCAGGACGATGGCCGGGAACTGCACGCGGTGTATCCGCTCGCATCGATCACCCACAACCGCCGGCTACGTCTGGAGGTCGCGGTACCCGACGCCGATCCACACATCCCGTCCCTCACCGATATCTACCCCACCAACGACTGGCACGAACGCGAGACCTACGACTTCTTCGGCATCGTCTTCGACGGACACCGCGCCCTGACCCGCATCGCGATGCCCGACGACTGGGACGGGCATCCGCAGCGCAAGGACTACCCTCTGGGCGGAGTTCCGGTGGAGTACAAGGGCACACAGGTCGCACCGCCCGACCGACGGAGGTCGTATTCATGACCGATCTGGATCCACGCCCGGGACGCACCACCCGTCCCGAACGCTCCTACACCGTGTCCGGTCAGGACTGGGAGGAGATCGTCTCCGAGGTCGCCGCGCGCGCCGCGGCCCAACCCTCCCAGGAACGGATCGTCGTCAACATGGGACCCCAGCATCCCTCGACCCACGGCGTGCTGCGTTTGATCCTGGAGATCGAGGGCGAAACCGTCACCGAGGCGCGCTGCGGAATCGGCTACCTGCACACCGGTATCGAGAAGAATCTGGAGTACCGCAACTGGATTCAGGGAGTCACCTTCGTGACCCGGATGGATTACCTGTCACCGTTCTTCAACGAGACCGCCTACTGCCTGGCCGTGGAGAAGCTCCTCGGCATCACCGACGACATTCCGGAGCGGGCGTCGGTGATCCGGGTGATGCTGATGGAACTCAACCGCATCTCCTCGCACCTGGTGGCCCTGGCCACCGGCGGCATGGAACTCGGCGCGGTCACCGCGATGTTCTCCGGATTCGGTATCCGCGAACAGATCCTGGACCTGTTCGAACTGATCACCGGCCTGCGGATGAATCACGCCTACATCCGGCCGGGCGGTCTGGCCGCCGACCTCCCCGACGGCGCGGTCGAGCAGATCACCGACACCGTCGACGCCATGCCCGCGCAACTCGAGTCGCTCTCGGACCTGTTGACCGACAACTACATCTGGAAGGCACGCACCTGCGACGTCGGATACCTCGACCTCACCGGATGTATGGCGCTCGGCATCACCGGTCCGGTGCTGCGGTCGACCGGTCTGCCCCATGACGTCCGTAAGTCGCAGCCGTACTGCGGGTACGAGGACTACGACTTCGACGTCATCACCACCGACACCTGTGACTCTTACGGCCGCTATGTGATCCGCGTCCGCGAGATGAGCGAGTCGGTGCGGATCGTGCGGCAGTGCCTGGACCGGTTGCGGCCCGGGCCGGTGATGGTGTCCGAGGCGGACATCGCCTGGCCCGCCGATCTCACCCTGGGGCCCGACGGTCTGGGTAACTCCGCAGACCACATCGCCGAGATCATGGGCACGTCGATGGAGTCGTTGATCCATCACTTCAAACTCGTCACCGAGGGGATGCGGGTGCCGCCGGGCCAGTGCTACGTCGCGGTCGAGTCGCCGCGCGGGGAACTCGGAGTGCACATGATCTCCGATGGCGGAACCCGGCCGTACCGAGTGCATTTTCGCGATCCGTCGTTCACCAATCTGCAGGCGGTGGCCGCGATGTGTGAGGGCGGCATGGTGGCCGACGTGATCACCGCCGTGGCGAGTATCGATCCCGTGATGGGAGGGGTGGACCGATGAGTGAACCCGTCTTCGTCGAACTCGGTGTGGGTCCAGGTGAACCTGCCCGGGAACCGGCCGCGCACTGCCCGTCGACGCCGGCTCCGGCCATCGAATTCGGTGCTCCGGCGGCATATTCGGTCGAGGTCACCGACCGCCTGCGCGAGCAGGCGACCGAGATCGTCGCCCGGTATCCGCGAGCCCGATCGGCGTTGCTCCCGCTGCTGCACCTGGTGCAATCCGAGGACGGGCGGATCTCGCTCGCGGGCATCGGATTCTGCGCCGACGTCCTCGACCTCACCGAGGCCGAGGTCGCGGCGGTGGCGACGTTCTACTCGATGTTCCGTCGCACGCCGACCGGCGAGTACCTGATCGGGGTGTGCACCAACACCCTGTGCGGCGTCCTCGGCGGCGACGAGATCCTGGCGCGCCTGTGCGAACACCTCGGCATCGAACCCGGCGAGACCACGACGGATTCGCGGATCACCGTCGAGCACATCGAATGCAACGCGGCCTGCGACCTCGCGCCGGTGGTGATGGCCAACTGGGAGTTCTTCGACCGGCAGACCCCGGGGTCGGCGATCGAACTGGTCGAGGACCTGCGCGCCGGCGTCGAGGTGATGCCGAGTCGTGGAGACCGTGCGGTCGACGGATTCCGCGGGACGGCACGAACATTGGCCGGGGTCGGTCATGCAGCTTCACTCGAAGGCGATGAGACTCGCTCATCCACTGCCGATTCCGGCGATCAACCACCCGAAGACGAACCGTCCATCCCGCCGGTGCTGTCGCGGCACTGGTCCGAGACGGAATCGTGGACACTGCGAAACTATGAGCGGCACAACGGTTATCGCGGCCTGCGGGCGGCGTTGGAGATGGCGCCCGACGACGTCATCGCACTGGTCAAGGCGTCCGGCCTGCGGGGTCGCGGCGGTGCCGGATTCCCGGTGGGCATGAAGTGGTCGTTCATTCCGCAGACCTCCACCGACCGCACGCCCGATTCCGATGCGCCACCACACTATCTGGTGGTCAACGCCGACGAGTCCGAGCCCGGCACCTGCAAGGACATGCCGCTGATGCTCGCCACACCTCACGCGTTGATCGAGGGTGCGATCATCGCGGCGTACGCGATCCGCGCCCGGCACGCCTTCATCTATCTGCGTGGTGAGGTAGTCGGAGTGTTGCGCCGCCTGCGTGCCGCAGTCGACGAGGCCTACGCCGCAGGGTATCTCGGGGGCAATGTCCTCGGTTCCGGTCTGGACGTCGACCTCATCGTGCATGCCGGTGCCGGCGCGTACATCTGTGGTGAGGAGACGGCGCTGCTCGACTCCCTTGAGGGTCGACGCGGACAACCTCGCCTGCGGCCTCCGTTTCCGGCCGTCGCCGGCCTGTACGCAAGCCCGACGGTCGTCAACAACGTCGAGTCCATCGCCAGCGTCCCCGCGGTCCTGCGCAACGGGGTGGACTGGTTCCGCCAGATGGGTACCGAGAAATCCCCGGGATTCACCTTGTACTCACTGTCCGGGCATGTGAACCGTCCCGGCCAGTACGAGGCGCCGCTGGGAATCACGTTGCGGCAGTTGCTCGACCAGGCCGGCGGTGTGCGCGACGGTCATCGGCTCAAGTTCTGGACGCCGGGCGGATCGTCGACGCCGATGCTCACCGACGAGCACCTGGATGTCGCCCTCGACTACGAGGGCGTCGGTGCCGCCGGATCGATGCTGGGCACCAAGGCATTACAGATCTTCGACGAGACCACCTGCGTGGTCCGCGCCGTGCTGCGGTGGACCGAGTTCTACGCACACGAGTCATGCGGTAAGTGCACCCCCTGCCGCGAAGGCACCTACTGGTTGGTGCAACAACTGCACGCCATCGAGTCCGGTGACCTGGACCTCGACGGGGTCACCGATGCCCTCGACGTCCTCGCCGACGTCACCAACAGCATCGTCGGAAAGTCGTTCTGTGCCCTCGGCGACGGTGCCGGCAGTCCGATCGTCTCCTCCCTGAAGTACTTCCGCGACGAGTACCTCGCGCATGCCCGCAATGGCACCGAGGGCGGATGTCCCTTCGACCACAGTGCCGCAACGGTGTTCACCGATCACCGCACGCCTCACATCCCGGGAGTGAACCGATGACCGCGCTCTCCGATCGACCGACCCCCACCGAACCCCCGGATGTGGTGAGCGCCACCATCGACGGCACCGAGATCCGGGTGGCGCCGGGAACCCTCGTGATCCGTGCCGCCGAGCAAGCCGGCATCCAGATCCCCCGGTTCTGTGATCATCCGCTGCTCGCCCCGGTCGGTGCGTGCCGCCAATGCCTCGTCGAGGTCGAAGGCCAACGCAAACCCCTCGCGTCATGTACCACCACCGTCACCGACGGTATGGAGATCCGCACCCAGTTCGGTTCCGACGACGCCGCACGCGCCCAACGCGGTGTGATGGAACTGCTGCTCATCAATCATCCCCTCGACTGCCCGATCTGCGACAAGGGCGGCGAATGCCCGCTGCAGAACCAGGCGATGACCGCCGGTCGGGCGCAGTCCCGTTTCACCGGGACCAAACGCACCTACGTCAAGCCGCTACCGCTGTCGTCGGCCGTTCTGCTGGACCGGGAACGCTGCGTCCTGTGCGCGCGCTGCACCCGTTTCGCCGATCAGATCGCCGGGGACCCGCTGATCGCACTGGCCGATCGTGGTGCGCTGCAGCAGGTCAGCGTCGTCAATGCCGACGCCGAGGATGCCGGCTCCGGCGTCGCCTTCGATTCGTACTTCTCCGGCAACACCGTGCAGATCTGCCCGGTCGGCGCGCTGACCGGTACCGCCTACCGATTCCGGGCCCGCCCCTTCGATCTCGTGTCGACGCCCAGCGCGTGTGAACACTGTGCGAGCGGATGCGCGCAGCGCGTCGACCATCGTCGCGGAAAGGTGTTGCGCCGCCTGGCCGCCGACGATCCCGCAGTCAACGAGGAGTGGAACTGCGACAAGGGCCGCTGGGCATTCGCCTACACCGCCACCCGGGACCGATTGACGGCACCACTGGCCCGCGACCGGCACGGTGACCTCCGCGAGGTTCCGTGGGCGCAGGCCCTGCGCATCGCCGCCGACGGTCTGCGCGCCGCCCGCGGCCGGGCCGGCGTCCTGACCGGCGGACGCCTGACGGCCGAGGACGCCTACGCCTATTCACGGTTCGCCCGAACCGTGCTGGACACCAACGACATCGACTTCCGCTCCCGCCCGCACAGCGCCGAGGAGACCGCCTTCCTCACCACCCACATAGCCTCGCGAGCCGACGACGTCACCTATCGCGACCTCGACGCCGCGCCCGCGGTGCTGCTCGTCGGATTCGAACCCGAGGAGGAGTCGCCCATCGTCTTCCTGCGGTTGCGACGCGCGGTCCGTGAATCGCGGCAACGGGTGTATGCCGTGGCGGCGTGGCGTTCCCCCGGTGTCGTCAAGCTCGGCGGGACGCTGATCCCCACCGTGCCGGGTGGCGAGTCCGAGGTGCTCGACTCCCCCGATACCACTGCGTTGCTGAGTGATCCGGCATCGGTGATCCTGGTCGGTGAACGCGCGGCGCAGTCGCCGGGGGCCTTGTCGGCGGCCATGCGGTTGGCCGAACGCACCGGCGCCCGGCCGGCGTGGATTCCGCGGCGCGCCGGTGACCGCGGCGCCGTCGAGGTCGGTGCACTGCCCACCCTGCTGCCGGGTGGCCGCCCGGTGTCGAATTCCGCTGCCCGCCGGCATATCTGCGATCTGTGGGAGCACCCGGTCCCCGAGACACCCGGGCGCGACGTCGGCGAAATCCTCGCGGCCGCCACCTCCGGTGACATCGATGCCCTCCTCATCGGCGGAGTCGACCCCGCCGATCTCCCCGACCCTCGCGCGGCCGACAGTGCCATCGACGTTGCCGGATTCGTGGTGAGCCTGGAGATCGCGCAGTCGACGATCACCGAACGCGCCGACGTCGTGCTGCCCGTCGCGGCGACCCCGGAGAAGGCCGGAATGTTCCTCGACTGGGAGGGACGGGCACGTGCCTTCCCCGCCGCACTCGCCGACACCGGACGCCTCCCCGATCATCGCGTTCTCGACGCCCTGGCCCAGTCCGCCGGCGTGGACCTCGGATGCCGCGACATCGGCGCCATCCGAGCACAATTGGCGCGGCTGGGACCATGGACCGGACCGCGGCCGGAGCCCTCGCCGGTGGCGGTGCCGCCGGGTCCGGCCCCCGGCGCCGGCACGGCCGTGCTGGCCACCTGGCATCAACTACTCGATCGTGGCCGACTGCAGGACGGCGAACCCCATCTCGCCGGAACCGCACATCCGCCATTGGCCCGGATGTCGGCGGCCACCGCGGCATCCATCGATGCCCGCGACGGTGACCTGGTCACGATCGGCACCGACCGCGGCGTCATCACCCTCCCGCTGCACATCGAAGAGATGGTCGACGACGTGGTGTGGGTTCCGACCAACTCGGTGGGCTCGCAGGTGCCCTCGACGCTCGGGGTGACCGCGGGAGCGATCGTCCACATCGGTATCGCCACCGGAGGTGACGCATGATCACCGCATCCACCGACTACCCGACCCTCGCCGACTTCGGGCACGACCCGTGGTGGTTGGTGCTCATCAAAGCCGTCGCGGTGTTCGGCTTTCTGGTGGCCAATCCGCTCGTGGCGATCCTCGCCGAACGTAAGATCATGGCCCGGATGCAGGCCCGGATCGGCCCGAACCGGGTGGGGCCACGCGGTCTGCTGCAAAGCGCCGCCGACGGCGTCAAACTGGCCCTCAAGGAGGGAATCACCCCGTTCGGCGTCGACAAGGTCCTCTACTTCCTCGCGCCGATCATCGCCGTCGTCCCGGCGATCCTGGCCTTCGCGGTGATCCCCTTCGGCCCGATGGTGTCGGTCGCCGGGCATCAGACGCCACTGCAGCTCACCGATCTCCCGGTCGCGGTGCTGTTCATCCTGGCGATGGCCTCGATCGGGGTGTACGGGATCGTGTTGGCCGGGTGGTCCTCCGGCTCCACCTACCCGCTGCTCGGTGGTCTCCGGTCGACGGCGCAGGTCATCTCCTACGAGATCGCCATGGGCCTGACCTTCGCCGCGGTGTTCCTCGACTCCGGCACCATGTCGACGTCGGGAATCGTCGCCGGACAGCACAACTACTGGTACGGGCTGGTGTTGTTGCCGTCCTTCGTGATCTATGCGGTGTCGATGGTCGGCGAAACCAACCGCGCCCCTTTCGATCTGCCCGAGGCCGAGGGTGAACTCGTCGGCGGCTTCCACACCGAGTACTCGTCGCTGAAGTTCGCGATGTTCATGCTCGCCGAGTACATCAACATGGTCACCGTGTCGGCGTTGGCCACCACCCTGTTCCTCGGCGGCTGGCAGGCGCCGTGGCCGCTGAGCCTGTGGGACGGCGCCAATTCCGGGTGGTGGCCGATCCTCTGGTTCACCCTCAAGGTCTGGGTGTTCATGTTCGTGTTCATCTGGTTGCGCACCAGCCTGCCGCGCCTGCGTTACGACCAGTTCATGAACCTGGGCTGGAAGGTCCTGATTCCGATATCGCTGACCTGGGTGATGGTGGTGGCGCTGATCCGCGCGTCGTTCCCCGTCGACGCAGGCGTCCCACGCGCACTGACCTCGGCGGCTGTCGGGTTCGTCCTGACCGTCGCGTTGTTCTGGGCGGTGCGCCAGGTGATCCGGCCCCGCACCACCGCGGCCGGGCCAGCGGTACCGGAACGCGCCGCGGCCACCGCGAAACCGCCACCGTTCGACGCCATGGCCGGCGGATTCCCCGTCCCGCCGTTGCCCGGGCAAGCCCGTACGGCCACCGCCACCAACACCCCCGCCACCGGGACGATCGCCAAGGAGACCACCAATGCCTGACTCGCGGAAACCCCCCGACCTCCTGAAGCCGCTGAGCGGCATGGGTGTGACGTTCTCCGGGATGTTCGCGCCGACGGTCACCGAACAATATCCCGAGGAGAAACGGCCCACCGCGCCGCGCTATCACGGCCGCCACCAACTCAACCGGCACCCCGATGGCCTGGAGAAGTGCGTCGGGTGTGAACTGTGTGCGTGGGCGTGTCCGGCCGATGCGATCTTCGTCGAAGGTGCCGACAACACCGACGCGCAACGGTTTTCGCCCGGCGAACGTTACGGCCGGGTCTATCAGATCAACTATTTGCGCTGCATCGGCTGCGGACTGTGCATCGAGGCCTGCCCCACCCGCGCACTCACCATGACCAACGAGTACGAACTCGCCGACGACAACCGGGCCGACCTCATCTACGAGAAGCATCAGCTGCTCGCGCCGCCGGCGCCGGGAACCGAACCGGCGCCGCATGATACGACCGCCGCAGTGGCCGACGGAACGGCACCCACCGAGGCCGAATACTACCAGGGACGCGTGGATCGCACCGGGCACGTGATCCCCGCCGACGCCGGGGCCACCCGGTGACTCCGTCCGGGGTGGTGCTCGCCACGGTGCTCGCCGACGCGTCGCGCACCTCCACCGGTGAGGCGGTGCAGTTCTGGGTGCTGGCCATCGTCGCGGTGGCCGGTGCGCTCGGCGTCGTCTTCGCCACCAAGGCGGTGTACTCGGCCCTGTTCCTCGCGACCACGATGATCGTGCTCGCCATCTTCTACATCGCCCAGGGCGCACTGTTTCTCGGTGTTGTGCAGGTGGTGGTCTACACCGGCGCGGTGATGATGCTGTTCCTCTTCGTGCTGATGCTGATCGGGGTTGACTCGTCGGACTCGCTGGTGGAAACGCTGCGCGGGCAACGTATCGCGGCGGTTCTCCTCGGAATCGGCTTCGGCGCGTTGCTGTGTGGCGGCATCGGTACCGCCACCGTCGCGGCGACTTCCCCGACGCCGCTGCCCACCGGCAACAATGCGGTGGCCGCGATCGGCGAGCTGATCTTCATCCGGTACCTCTGGGCCTTCGAACTCACCGGGGCGCTGCTGATCACCGCGACCCTGGGCGCGATGGTGCTGGCGCATCGGGAGCGATTCGGCCCCAAGCGTTCCCAGCGGCAGATGTCGATCGACCGATTCAAGAAGGGCATCGACCTGACGCCGTTACCCAGTCCCGGGGTCTATGCCCGGCACAACGCCGTCGATATCCCCGCCCGTCTTCCCGACGGCAGCGCGTCGGCGTTGTCGGTCAGTGCAACCCTGACGCCACGGTCACCCGGCGACTCCCCGGTCGACGTGGCCGCCGAGACGGATCGGGGTCGACGATGAACCCGGAGAACTACCTGTACCTCGCGGCACTGCTGTTCGCGATCGGTGCGGCCGGGGTGTTGTTGCGGCGCAACGCGATCGTCGTGTTCATGTGCGTCGAGTTGATGCTCAACGCGGCGAACCTGGCCTTCGTCAGTTTCGCCCGCATCCAGAACAACCTCGACGGTCAGGTCATCGCCTTCTTCACCATGGTGGTGGCCGCAGCGGAAGTGGTTGTGGGACTGGCAATCATCATGATGATCTTCCGGTCGCGGCGTAGTGCCTCGGTCGACGATGCGGCACTGCTGAGGAGATGACGTGAGTACCGACGCCTCTGCGCACCTGCTCTGGCTGGTCCCGGCATTACCGGCGGCGGGTGCGGCGTTCCTGCTGCTCGCCGGCCGCCGCACCGACCGCTGGGGACATCTGATGGCGTGCGTCCTGGCGGTCGGATCATTCTGCGTCAGTGCCGCTCTCATGCTCGGCATGGTCGGCCGCCCGGCCGCGGACCGGCCGGTGCATCAGGTTCTCTACACCTGGCTCGAGGTCGGGCCCGCCGACTCCGGCAGCGGTGGCCTGTCGGTGAGCATGGGGCTCTACCTCGATCAGTTGTCCATGTGTTTCCTGCTGCTGATCACCGGGGTGGGCAGCCTGATCCACATCTACTCGATCGGCTACATGGCCGACGATCCGGACCGTCGCCGATTCTTCGCCTACCTCAACCTGTTTCTCGCCGCGATGCTGATCCTGGTGCTCGCCGACACGTATCTGGGTCTCTATCTCGGGTGGGAGGGTGTCGGCCTCGCGTCCTATCTGCTGATCGGCTTCTGGCAGGACCGGCCGTCGGCGGCCACCGCCGCGAAGAAGGCGTTCGTCGTCAACCGGGTCGGTGACATCGGTCTGGCGGTGGCGTTGATGGTGATGTTCGCGACCTTCGGATCGGTGTCGTTCTCCACCGTGTTCGCCGGCGCCGAGCAGGCCGGCCGGGGCGTGCTCACCGCGATGGGTCTGCTGCTTCTGCTGGCCGCGTGCGGGAAATCTGCGCAGGTGCCGCTGCAGTCGTGGCTCGGCGACGCGATGGAGGGTCCGACGCCGGTGTCGGCGCTGATCCATGCCGCCACCATGGTGACCGCCGGCGTGTATCTCATCGCGCGGTCGAATCCGATCTTCGATCTGGCCCCGGATGCACAGCTTGCCGTCGCGGTGGTCGGTGCGGTCACGCTGCTGTTCGGTGCAATCATCGGTTGCGCCAAGGACGACATCAAGAAGGCGCTGGCCGCGTCAACGATGAGTCAGATCGGATACATGGTGCTGGCCGCCGGACTCGGACCCGCCGGCTATGCGTTCGCCATCATGCATCTGCTGACGCACGGGTTCTTCAAGGCCGGCCTGTTCCTCGGCGCCGGGTCGGTGATGCACGCGATGGACGACGAGACCGACATGCGTCGCTACGGCGGGTTACGCAGCGTCATGCCGATCACCTTCGTCACCTTCGGGATCGGATACCTCGCCCTGATCGGCGTCCCGCCGTTCGCCGGTTTCTTCTCCAAGGACCTCATCATCGAGGCGGCCTTCGGTGCGGGCGGCGCCCGCGGCGCGATCCTGGGCAGCGTGGCCATCCTCGGTGCCGGGATCACCGCGTTCTACATGACGCGCATCATGGTGATGACGTTCTTCGGGGAGCGCCGTTGGGCACCGGAGGCGCGTCCCCATGAATCGCCGCCGGTGATGACCGCACCGATGATCCTGATCGCGATCGGGTCCGCGGCCTCCGGGGCGTTGCTCGTTGCCGGGCATGCGCTCGTCGACTGGCTGGAACCGGTGGTTGGGGAACAACACAGCGAATTGGCCGTTCCGACATGGGTGTTGACGGTCGGGATTCTGGTCGTCGTCGGGATCGGGGTGGCACTCGGGTGGCGCGGATACGCCCGCACCCCCATTCCGCTCACCGCACCCGACAATGTCACCGCACTCACCGTCGCGGCGCGCCGTGACCTCTACGGCGACGCCTTCAACGAGCGGGTCCTGATGCGACCGGGACAACAGCTCACACGTGCGCTCGACGCGGTCGAATCCGACGGCGTCGACGGCGCCGGGGTGCGCATCGGCACCGTGGTCACCGCGTCGTCGACGCGAATCCGGAACTGGCAGAGCGGTTTCGTCCGCTCCTATGCCCTGTCGATGTTGGCCGGTGCGACGATCATCGTCGCCGCGGTGATGATGATGAGGGCGTGGTGATCATGAGCTGGTTGACGATCCTGTGGCTGGTGCCCGCCGTGACCGCGGTCGCCGTCCTCACCGTGCCGGCCGGGCGGCCGGAGATCGCGAAATGGCTGGGCCTGGGTGCGACCGTGGTGGTGCTGGCCTGCTCGATCGGCCTCGCGGTCGGCTACGACCCGAATGGGGCGCGGTACCAGTTCGTTTCCGACGTCAGTTGGATTCCGTCGTTCGGTGCGCGCTACGAACTCGGGCTCGACGGCATCGGGCTGGTGCTGATCCTGTTGACTGCCGTGCTCATGCCGCTGCTGATCGCTGCGGGCTGGCACGACGCCGATCATTCCGGCTCCCTGGACGATTCGGGTGGGCGACGACAGAAGGGACCGCACACCTACGTCGCGTTGATGCTGTCGGTGCAGGCGATGGTGTTGATGAGTTTCGTCGCGACCGACGTGCTGCTGTTCTACATCGTGTTCGAGGCCATGCTCATCCCGATGTACTTTCTGATCGGGGAATTCGGCACCGGCGGCCATCGGGCGGCGGCGGCGGTGAAGTTCCTGCTGTACAACCTCTTCGGTGGTCTGCTGATGCTCGCCGCGGTGATCGGACTGTATGTGGTGACGGCCCGGGCCAACCTCGGCACCGACGGCGGCGGTACGTTCAGCCTGCCCGCCATCACCGCGGCGGTCGCACGCGGCGACCTCGGTGCGAGCACCGGCGTGATGTCTCTGCTGTTCGGCGGCTTCATGATCGCGTTCGCGATCAAGGCACCGCTGTGGCCCTTCCATTCCTGGCTGCCCGATTCCGCGGTCGCCGCGACACCCGCGTCGGCAGTGCTGATGATGGCGGTGGTCGACAAGGTCGGCACCTTCGCCATGCTGCGGTTCTGTCTGCAACTGTTCCCAGAGGCGTCGCGGACCTTCGCGCCGCTGATCGCGGCACTCGCCGTGATCGGTATCATCTACGGCGCGATCCTGGCGATCGCCCAGACCGACGTGATGCGGCTGATCTCCTACACGTCGATCTCCCACTTCGGCTTCATCATCCTGGGCGTGTTCGCGTTGACCACCCAATCCCAAAGCGGCGCAACGCTGTACATGGTCAACCACGGGATATCGACGGCGGCACTATTCCTCATCGCCGGGTTCCTGGTGTCGCGTCGCGGCAGTCGGTTGATCGCCGACTACGGTGGTGTCGCGAAGGTCGCCCCGGTCCTCGCCGGCACCTTCCTCGTCGCCGGCCTGGCCACCCTGTCACTACCCGGGTTGTCACCGTTCATCAGTGAATTCCTGGTCCTGATCGGCACATTCACCCGCTATCCGGTGGCCGCGGTCGCTGCGAGCGGCGCGCTGGTGCTGTCGGCGATCTACATCCTCTGGACGTATCAGCGGATGATGGGTGGGCCACCGAAACCCATCGAAGGTCCGGGCGCGGCGCGCCGGACGATGCCCGACCTCGGCGGGCGGGAACGGCTCGTCGTCGCCCCGCTCCTCGCCCTGCTCCTGATCTTCGGCTTCTTCCCGCAACCACTGCTGAACCTGATCAATCCGACGGTGGCGCACACCGTGTCGACCTCCGGTACCGAGAACCCCGCACCCGCGATCCCCCCGGGAGGTGCCCGATGACCACCGCAACGCTGGCGGCGATCACCCCACCCGACGTCGAATACTCGCTGCTGTCACCAATGCTCCTCGTGTTCGGCTTCGGCGTGATCGGGGTGATCGTGGAGGCCTTCGCACCACGGACGGGGAGGTGGCGGCTGCAGCTCGTGCTGTCGTTGACGGCCTTGGTCGCCGCCCTGATCGCGGTGATCGCGGTGGCGATCGGGGTCACCCGTGACGGCGGTATCGGCCGGTCGGCGATGTCGGGTGCGGTGATCATCGATCGCCCGGCACTGTTCCTGCAGGGCCTGCTGGTGGTGGTGTCGATCCTGGCGGTGGCGTTCATGGCCGAACGTGGACTCGAACGGGTCGTCACACCGTCGACACGTCGAGCGTCGCCGACGGGTCGAAGTTCCTCGATACGAGCACGATTCAGTGACGGACCGGGTGCGGCCGCGCAGACGACCCTCGACGGTGCCAACGCCGACATGTTCACCCCGTCGGGGGCGAGCGAACCCAACTCCGACGACGAGTTCGACGCCACCCGCGCGGGCGGGGTCACCACCGAGGTGTTCCCGCTGACCCTGCTCGCGGTCGGCGGAATGATGCTCTTCGTCGCCTGCGGTGACCTGCTGACCATGTTCATCGCGCTCGAGGTGTTCTCCCTGCCGCTGTATCTGCTGTGTGCGCTGGCGCGCCGACGGCGACTGCTCTCGCAGGAGGCGTCCCTCAAGTACTTTCTGCTGGGGGCGTTCTCGTCGGCGTTCTTCCTGTTCGGCGCGGCCTTCGTCTACGGCGGCACCGGCTCCCTGCACCTTGATGCCATCGGGTTGGCTGTCACCGACGCCGCGAACAACGACGCCGTCGGCCTACCACTGATCGGTCTCGCACTGCTCTCGGTGGGATTGCTGTTCAAGGTGGGGGCCATGCCATTTCACTCCTGGGTGCCCGACGTCTATCAGGGTGCGCCCACGCCGGTGACCGCATTTATGGCCGCGGCCACCAAGATCGCCGCATTCGGTGCGCTGCTGCGCGTGTTCTATGTCGGCTTCGGCGGGGTTGCCGACGATTGGAGGCCGGTGCTGTGGGTGATCGCCATCCTCACCATGCTCGGCGGCGCGGTGATGGCGGTGACACAGTCCGATATCAAACGGCTGCTGGCATATTCGGCGGTGACGCACACCGGTTTCATCCTGCTGGGTCTGATCGCCTACGACGAGGCAGGTCTGAGTGCGACATTGTTCTACCTTGCGGCCTATGCATTCTCGACGTTCGGAGCCTTCGCCACGGTGGCGGTGGTGCGCGAACCCACCACCTTCGCCGAGTCACGCACCGGGCCATCCGGCCCACACCTGTCCGGCCGGGAGGCCACCGGACTGGATCAGTGGGCGGGCCTGGGACGCCGCTATCCGCTTGTCGGAGCGATGTTCTCGATGTTCCTGCTGGCGTTCGCCGGTATACCGCTGACGAGTGGTTTCATCGCCAAGTTCGATGTGTTCGCCGCGGTCGCCGGCAGTGGCGGCGCGGTCCTGGTGGTGATCGGCGTGATCAGCAGCGCCATCGCCGCGTACTTCTACATCCGCATCATCGTCGCCATGTTCTTCGCCGACGTCCCCGTCGACGCGCCACATGTGGTGCGGCCCAGTCCCTTGACGACGGTGCCGATCGCGTTGTGCACGGCCGTCACTATCGTGCTGGGATTCTTCCCGCAGCCCCTGCTGGATCTGGTCGGGGCGGCGGGCAACTTCCTCTAGGCGAACAGCGGCACAGTGGTGCCGAGTTCGGCGCCGTAACGATCGACCACCTTGTTCAGCTCACCCTGCATGTACCAGGTGTGCAGTCCGAAAGCGAACATCAGCAGCCAGCACAGCAGCGGATTGCACGTCTCGGCGAGGCCGGCGCTGCGTTGCGCGTCGCGAATCCGCTTGCCCGCGTTGTTGAAGCTGATGATCGGTGCGATGACGGTCCAGCCGAGGAACAGGATGACCAGCATCGGACCGGCCACCGGGATCTCCTTGCGGCGGTCGAAGGCGGCCATCTCCTTGTGGATCTTGTAGTACCAGACGAATGTGTAGATACCGAGGGTGATGATCGGCAATACGAGCCACACCGCAATGGTGTTGCGCCGCTTCATCTGTTGACCGTCGGCCACCGGTACCGAACCGGGCTGCGCGAGCGCTGACGACCCCGTCATCGCCGGCAACGGAGCCGACTGTGATTGCGCGGCAGCAGGATTGGCCTGCCCCGGTGGCGGACCGAACGGCGCCGGGGCATCCGGGACCGCGCTCGACGGCGCACCGGGCGGAGCGAACGGGGCGGCCTGGGGTGGCGGCGGTCCGTAACCGACGGGCACCTGCCCGGCCTGTTGCCCCACCGTCGGCGCCTGCCCCGGTCCGCCGGCATCGGGTGCCTGATGACGGGGCGGCGCCAGGGGGATCGACTGGACGGGCGGCGGCGCCTGACGCGAACGCTGCCCCGGCGGCGGATAGCCGGCCTGCCCGGGGGCCTGCGGTGGCGGTCCGGACGGTGGTGATGTGCGGGTGTGCACCTTGGTCGGTGCCGCGGTCGGTGACGGCGTCGGCGGACGCAGGTACTGGGTGGTCTGCGCGGACGGTCCGGGCGTCGGCGGTGGGGGCGTCGGCGATGGGGGCGACGTCGGAGCGGTGCTCGGTGGTGCGCCGGGCGGGGTCGGCACCCGGTACTGCGTGGTGGGGCCATCGAGCGGGCCCGAGGTCGGCGCGTCGTCCGGGTTCTGTGGAGAGCTCACCTCTACGATGATCAGCCATCACCGGTGGTCGGTCCACCGGGTTCGCTCAATTGGTGGACACCCCGTCGCGCGGGCTGCTGAAAATGGGGGAAGACAGTTCGTCCGCGGGGAATCGCTTCGTCCCGTGGAAATTCCTCGCCGACGACGCGGCTTCTGGGGGAGGAACGTTCTTCCCCCACATTTCGCCGACGAAACTCTCCCGCATTCGCGCCGAAAACCAAAATGGCCTCCCACCTGTACAGATGGGAGGCCATTTCTGGCGGTGGCGGAGGGATTTGAACCCTCGGTACGGGGTTACCGTACACAGCATTTCGAGTGCTGCACCTTCGGCCGCTCGGACACGCCACCGCCGAAGACTGTACCGCAGGAGCCCGTCCAGCCTTAAATCTGCTGGTCAGGCCCGTAAAGGCGCTGTCAGTGGCCGGTCAGCTTGTCCTTGAGGTCGTCCACCTTGCCCTTGACGGCATCGGCGACGTCGCTGATCTTCTGTTTGCCCTCGGCGACGGCCTGATCGCCCTGACCTTCGGCTTTGAGGTCATCGTCGCCGGTCAGACTCCCGGCTGCTTCCTTGCCACGACCCTTGAGGTCTTCGGCCTTGTTCTTCGCGTCATCGGAAAGTGCCATGTGGTGCCTCCTGTACCTGGGCGTCACGCGCGAATGCGTTCCGCCTCGGCGGGAAGATGCAGGTGGGCCGCGTCTCGACCCCCGCATCGATGGCGCGTACGTCACGCGTGGTGCGTACGCGGGGGATGTTCCCGTCTCCACCGTACCGACGGTCGGCCGACGACGTCGGGCGCCGATACTCAGCTGCCGAACTTGCCCTTCAACTCGTCGAACTTCCCCTTGGCCGAACCGATCGCACCCTGAACCTTCTCGCTGCCGGCGAACTCGGTGATCTTGTCCTTCGCGGTACCGACGGCGTCCTGCACCTACTCGTTCTCGACGACCTCGGTGAGTTTCTCCTTGGCCGAACCGATCGCACCCTGGACCTTCTCGCTGCCGGCCACCTCGGTGATCTTGTCCTTCGCGGTGCCGATGACCTCGTTGACCTTGTCTGCTGCGTCTGACATGACGTTCTCCTGCTCGGTGGGTGACGGTGAGTGGTGCTGCTGTTCGTCCAATGTGCCACAGCACGAGCCGGGCCGAGCGGTATCACCCCGGCCTGCACGGATGTCCGCCGACAACCGCACCGACGCGTCAGGAGTCGCGTCGCGATGCAAAGAAACCCACCATCAGATCGCGACACTCGTCCTCGAGAATCCCGCCGCGGACCTGCGGCCGATGCGTCAACCGTGGGTCCCGGACGACATCCCACAGTGAGCCCACCGCACCGGTTTTCGGTTCCCAGGCCCCGAACACGAGGGCACCGATCCGGGACAGGGTGATGGCGCCGGCGCACATGGTGCAGGGTTCGACGGTGACGGCGATGGTGCACCCGGATAGCCGCCAACCGTCACCGAAGGCGGCGGCCGCAGCGCGCAGCGCCAGGATCTCGGCGTGGGCCGTCGGATCGGCGTCGACCTCTCGCCGGTTGGCGGCGCGGGCGAGTTCCACCCCGTCAGGGTCGAAGACGACGGCGCCGATCGGGATGTCGTCGGCACCGGACTCGCCGGCCGCCGACAGCGCGGACCGCATCATCGCCTCCCACGCGGCGAGTTGCGCTGCGCCCGAGACGGTCAATGCCCCAGCGAGTCCAGGACGTGCGAGAGTTCGTCGGCGAACCCGAGGCGGGCGGCGATCATGCCGATCTGTTCGTCGGCGTAGAGATCGGTGTCACCGACGATGACACCCATCACCGCGTCGGGGAGCCCGAGGTCGGCGAGGATTCCGAGATCGCCTTCCTCCCACGGATCCACGTCGTCGAGGTCGTCGGGGTCGATGTCGGGGACATCGATGTTCAGCGCGTCGAGGACGTCGGCGGCGATGTCGTAGTCGACGCCGGCGGTCGCATCGGAGAGCAGCAATCGGGCCCCACCGGGAGCCGGGCGGATCACGATGAAGAACTCCTCGTCGATGTCGAGCAGACCGAACACCGCACCCGCCACCCGCAGATCACGCAGCTGACGTTCGGCGGACTCGATGTCGGTCAGGGCCGTCGACTTGAGTGGTGTCACGCGCCATGCGGCGTCCTCGCGTACGACTGCGACCGCGAAGCCCTCGACTCCGTCGACGGCATCCTTGCTGTTGGAACCCGATACGTCCGCTCCGGCACCTGCCATGCAGGTCACGGTAGCCCGAAGGTGCCGCCCTCCCCAAGTCCCGAATGACCCACATCGAGGATTCCCCGCCCCGCCGACGATCTCGGTGTCCGATCTCCGTGTCCCCGCCCACCGGCGATGTGGAAATCTGGAGTCGTGACGGAGCGCGGCAATCGACCGGTGTGCATTCTCGGACTCGGACTGATCGGCGGATCGATGATGCAGGCGCTGGCCGCGTCGGGCCGCGCGACGTTCGGCTACAACCGATCCGCCGCCGGCGCCGCCACCGCGTCCGGACATGACGCGACGGTCGACCTTGCCGCCACCCTGCGCCGCGCCGCCACCGAGGACGCGGTGATCGTGCTGGCCACACCGGTGACGACGATCGAACCGATCGTCACCGCGATCGCCGAGCATGCGCCTGCGTGTCTGCTGACCGACGTCATCAGCGTCAAACAGCCCGTCGCCGAGATCCTGCGCCGGGCGTTTCCGCAGGCCCGATATGTTGGCGGGCACCCGATGGCCGGGACGAGCCGGTCCGGCTGGGAGGCGGCCGACCCGGACCTGTTCGGTGACGCAATGTGGATGGTGACCACCGAGGACGACACCGACGCCGCCGACTGGACCGTGGTCGCCGACCTTGCCCTGTCGCTCGGTGCCGCGGTGGTCCCGGCGGCCGCCGACGCTCACGATCGCGCGGTCGCCGCCATCTCACATCTGCCCCACCTCACCGCCGCGGCCACGGCGGCCGTGGGTGCCGGCGAAAGCGACCTCGCGCTGCGCCTGGCGGCCGGGAGTTTCCGTGACGGAACACGAGTCGCCGGGTCGGCCCCGGAATTGCAGCGGGCGATGATCGAGGCGAACTCGGTGGCCGTGCTCAACGTGCTCAGCGAGACCATCGACCGGCTCATCGCCGCCCGCGACGAACTGCGCGACCACGGCACGACCGCCGTCCTCATCGACGACGGGCATCGCGCACGGATGGCGTATGAGGCGATGAACGATCGACCGCGCGTCGCCATCACCGGTGTCGAGGTGGGTGCGCCGGGCTGGCAGAAGACGATGCGTGGCGCGGCCCACCGTGGTCACGTCTGGTTGGGCTGACCATCTCGGCGGGAACGCGTCGGCACACCGCGGGGCGACCGATCAGGCTCGGGCCGGTGATGTTCGGCCCCGGTGTGGTGTCCACTGCCGGCGGCCACCACGGCGTTCGCCGCACTGGTGTGTGGACCCACGACCCGATCGACAATGCCGAACGCCCGGGTGGTGCACCTCGGTGGTGGCCGTCGCGGCTACCGTTGGGCCGCTGAGCAGGACTGGCGCACTGAGCAGGACTGACGCACTGCGCGAACCCGCCTCAGACCCGGGTCGCCAGACCCGGATAGTCGATGACGAAACCGTTGTCGTCGACGCCGAGCGTCGACTGGGCGACAGGGGACACCACGGCGATGCCGTCCGAGGTGGCCGAGTATTGCAGGGTCGCGGCTTCCACCACACCGGTCGGCAGGTACACGTACACCACCGGCACATCGACCACACCCGTGGTCTGAGCCAGACCCAAGCGGCGGATCGGCAGGGCGTTGAACATCGGTGACAGGGCCAGATCGACATCCTGGGCGCCATTGAAGTCACCGCGGACGGTGTCGCCGTCGGAGTGGATCAGCCACTTGTTCTCCTCGTCGCGGGAGATACCGATCTGGGTTTCGCCACCCACCTGGACGAGGTGGATCGACAGGCGTTTGGTGACACCCGCATCGTTGGTGACCAGCTCGTACGACGCGGAGAACGCGTCGTACTCGTCGGTCGCTGCGGCAATGATCCTGCCGTAGGCCTTGATGCGCGAACCGTGGACGTTGACGCGGACCTGCTCCAGACGATTCGTGTCGACACCGCGCCACGTGATCATCGTCTTGAACTCGGCGACCTCGGTGTCCGAGGGTGCCTGGCCAGGGGCTGCTTGCGAAGAACTCACAGGACTACGGTAGCGACCCCCGGTCGCGCCCACACGTCGAGTACCGGAAACTGACCCGCCGGTCAGGCGAGACAGGACGCTGTTCGTCTCGTCGACTGGGCGTCGACGCTATCGGTCACCACCTGCTCACCGTCGACGGTGATCGAGCATTGTGCCGACGACCCACGCCCGGCCACCACCAGTAGCCGCAGCGGATTACGGCCCGCCTCGAAGCTCACGGTCCACGTCGGCGGCGGCGCGAACTCGGTCCGCACACCGACGTCGTCGACGTAGAGAATCGTTCCCGAGCCGTCGATGGTCACGGTGTAGGTGACCGCAGCACCGACGGGCACGGTCCCGCCACCCCGCGGAACGCTCGGCTCGGCGGTCCCCGGAAGCGACGGCTCGGTGGGCAGGGTGGGGATGGTCTGGTCGTCGGTGATGGTCGCCGGCGGGAGCGTGACCGTGGGTGTGGGCTGACGCAACGATCCGATACCCACGATGACCAGGCCGATGAGCACGACGCCGACCACCACCACGGCACCGACGGTGATGCCCACGCCGGGTTCCATTCCCAGGAATCGTCGGGGCCTGCCCGGCGTGCCACCCGCCGGGCGTGACGACGTGGCGTCGGGCGCCCCAACCGCGGCCCGACCGCCGTAACCGGCCGCCGGCGTGCCCGTCGCCGCGGTGGTCGACAATGCGGCCGGCGGGGCCGTGGCCAGTCCGACACCGCCGATGCCGGATCGACGGCCATCGGCCGCGGTGGGGTGCAGGTCGGCGGGGGTGTAGCGGGGCATCCCGTTCGCCGAATATCCCAGCGGCGGGTAATTGCCGGGCAACAAGGGCGTGCGGTAGTCGTCACGGGGTCCATTGGGGCGGGGCCCCTCGGGGACCGCGGCGTCACCGTCGGCTCGTGGTCCGCCCGGTGATCCCATGGCTCCTCCGCCCGATGTGTCCGCCCGATGTGTGTCGTCGCGCCCGGCGTCGCTGCGCCGTGACCTATGCCCTCGACCTTACGGCGCCCCACGGACACGTCGCCGACGGTGCCGTCACCCTCCGCGTCAGAGGCGACTCTCCAGACGTGCGGTGAGCCCCGCCTCCTGCAGGTCTAGGCGCTCGAGCATGGCGCGCACCGCCTCGTCTTCCACCAGACCGCGATCGCGGTCGGCGACCAGGGCATCGCGTTGGGCGGCCAGCACCGTGCGGTAGAGCGCGGCGAAGGCGTCGGTGCGCGCGGTGTGGGCCTCGGGGTCGGGCATCTCCTCGGCGTCGCGGGACTGGCGGGCGACGGTCTCCTCGATGAAGGCCACCGTCGCGGCGTCGAGGCCGGGCGGCGGATTGGTGACGAAGTCCGCGATGACCCCGTCGGCGGCGGCGTGCACGATCGCCTCGGCGCGTGCGGTCTGCTCGATGTCGTAGCGTTCCTCGTCGTCGTTGTGCAGGTGCAGACGATTGATCAGCCATGGCAGCGTCGGCCCCTGGATGAGGATGGTGCCGACCGCGACGACGAAAGCGATCGCCTGGATCGCCGAGCGCTCCGGGAACTCCCCACCGTCGGCGATGGTCAGCGGGATACCGGAGGCCGCCGCCAGGGTGACCACCCCGCGCATCCCGGTCCAGGCCACCACCGTCGACTCCTGCCAGGTGAGCGGTCGGTTGTCGATGCGGCGGCAGAATCGTTGCAAAGCGGAGTCGTTGTCCCGCTTGACTTTTCCCGCAGCCGCACGACGCGGATTGGACGGCACCTGGACGTCGGCCGCGCTCTCGAGTCTCCGCGAGACGACACCGCGACCGAACATGGCGAACACGCACAGCGGGCGGATCACCAGGACGACAGCCAGCACCAGGATCGAGGCGATGGCGATCTGCAGCAGCGATTCCCGCGCCTCCCGCAGGTCTTCGACGATCCAGCGCATCTGCAGACCGATGTAGGCGAAGACGAACGCCTCGAGGAGCACGTCTACCGAGTTCCACACGTAGCGTTCCTGCAGCCGTGTCTGGTAGCCGGCATGCACCGACCCGGAGCCCACCACGAATCCGGCGATCACCACGGCGAGAACACCGGAGGCGTGCAGGTGTTCGGCGGCCAGGAAGGCGGCGAACGGCACCACGAACCCCTGCACGGTCTCCAGTGCCGGGTTGCGCAGATGCCGGCGAATCCAGAGCGTCACATATCCGAGGACGGCGCCGACGATGGGGCCGAGGATCGCGTTGTACCCGAAGAGCAGCAACGGATTCTCGATGAATGCGTGGGTGCTCGCGATCTGGGAGATGGCGATCGCGAAGAGCGACAGCGCGGCCGCGTCGTTGACGAGGCTCTCACCCGTCAGGATCGCCATCAGCCGTTTGGGCAGTCCGAGCTTGCGGCCGATGGCCACCGCGGTCACCGCGTCCGGAGGGGCGACTATGGCACCGAGCAGCAGCGCGAGGATGAACGTGAACTCGGGAATGAGCAGGGAGGCAATGGCTCCCACCGCAAAGGCGGTGACGACGACCATCGCGACGCCGAGGCCGAGGATCGGCTTGATGTTGCGGACGAAGCTGGGCACCGAGAAGCCCAGCGCCGCGGAGTACAGCAGCGGCGGCAGCACGACGGTGAGTAGGACCTCGGATTCGAGTTCGACGTGCGGCATGCCCGGGATGAACGACACGGCCAGCGCGACCACGACGATGATCAGGGCCGGCTGCATACCTCGACGGTCGGCGACCGCGGTGATGATGACGGCACCGACGAGCACCAAGATCAGCAGTTCCATGGGCAGAGATTCTGCCGGTAGATGTCCGAATCCGCCGGTTGTGGTGATGCGATGACCGGCCGCCCGGACCACGCGGGGTCCGGGCGGCCGGTCGGTTCAGAAACGCAGGAGTCAGGCCGCAGCGGTCTCGTCGGCAGGAGACGACGATCCGTACTTGAACTTTCCGTCTTCGAAGAGCAGCGGATAGATCAGGCCGCCGATCGCTCCACCGATCAGTGGCGCCAGCCAGAACACCCACAGCTGGCCCGGGGCTCCGTCGCCGTTGAAGAAGGCGACTCCGGTCGAGCGCGCCGGATTGACCGAGGTGTTACTGATCGGGATCGAGATCAGGTGGATCAGGATCAGAGTGAAACCGATGGCCAGGGGTCCGAACCCGCCGGGTGCACGGCCATCGGTGGCACCGAGCACCACGATGAGGAAGAAGGCCGTCAGCAGGATCTCGGCGATGATGACCGAGGCGAGGGTGCAATGGCCGGGACTGTGGTCACCGTACCCGTTCGCCGCCATGCTGCCCGTCGCCGTCCATCCCGGTTGGCCCGAGGCGATGACGAACAGCATGAGTCCGGCGAGCAGGCCACCGGCGACCTGCGCGATCCAGTAGCCCGGCAGGTCCTTCAAGGCCAACCGTCCGCTGACCGCCGCGCCGAGGGAGATGGCCGGGTTGAAGTGCGCTCCGGAAATATGGGCGAGCGCGTACGCCATGGTCACGACCGTCAACCCGAAGGCTGTGGCGACACCGAGGTAGCCGACGCCGACCTGGATGAGCGTGCCCTTGTCGTCGCCCTCGGCGACCTGTTTGGCGGCGTAGATCGCGGTGCCGCAACCGCCGAAGACGAGCCAGAAGGTGCCGAATAGTTCGGCGAGGTATTTGGTGATGGGAGCGGGAATCATGGGCGACCTCCCAGAGCAGACGGACGAGAATGATCATGGTCACATCAGTAACATCAGCACCACAAGTGGACAGCAATCACCGAGTAGGGTCTACCTTTGCGGCCGAACGGTGACCGTCACGAGACCCGGCGGAGACCGGCCGGCGAGAATCACGCCGTGGGTCGCACATCGTCGGCCGGAGCAAGAAAAACCCGCCCCCGGTATGAACCGAGGGCGGGATGTGGTGCGCCCGTAGGGATTCGAACCCCAAACCTTCTGATCCGTAGTCAGATGCTCTATCCGTTGAGCTACGGGCGCGTAGCTATTCAGTTGTCACAGTCTACGAGAGACTGTCACCGCGGTCGGCGCGACTGCGGTCGGCGGAGGCGAGAGGATTTGAACCTCCGGTCCCGTTTTAGCGAGACAACTCATTAGCAGTGAGTCCCATTCGGCCGCTCTGGCACGCCTCCTGACGGAGTCCTTTCGAACTGCCGGATCGAAAGATTACACACCGGTTGCCCACAGAAGCAAACCGCGCGGTCAGCGGGCTGCGGGCACCGTTTCCGGCCCGACGGGCCGGGACGCCCCGAACGTGGTCACGCACCGTCGGACACCTACAGTGGAGCGGTGAGCCTGCGCATCCGAGAAGACCTCGACGACCTGCCGGTCTACGTTCCCGGCAAGACGTTTCCGGACGCGGTCAAACTTGCCAGCAACGAGGTCACCCAGGGACCGCTCCCGTCGGTCCTCGCCGCGATCACAACGGCCGCGTCGAATGCGAACCGCTATCCCGACAACGCGATGGTCGATCTCACCGAGGCCCTGTCGAAGAATCTCGACGTGAGTCCCGAGGAGATCCAGGTCGGCTGCGGGTCGGTCATCCTGTGCCAGAACCTCATCCTGGTGACGTGCCGGCCGGGTGACGAGGTGGTGTTCGGGTGGCGGTCCTTCGAGACGTATCCGCTGGCCACCCGTCTCGTCGGCGCCACACCGGTGCAGGTGCCGCTGACCGGCGACGACGTCTACGACCTGGCCGCGATGGCGCGGGCGATCACCGACCGCACCCGGCTGATCTTCGTGTGCAATCCCAACAACCCGACGGGCACCGTCGTGACCGCCGACGACCTGCGTACGTTCCTGCGCTCGGTGCCCGACGACGTGATCGTCGCCCTCGACGAGGCGTACTTCGAATACATGCGCCTGGACGTCGAGCACCGGTACGACGCCCTTGAGTTGCATCGCGAGTTCACCAATCTGGTTGTGTTGCGTACCTTTTCGAAGGCTTACGGACTGGCCGGCCTGCGCGTCGGCTACGCCGTAGCCGATCCCGCGGTGATCACCGCGCTGGGCAAGGCCCATGTCCCGTTCTCGGTGAACAGCGTCGCTCAGGCAGCCGCCATCGCGTGTCTACAGGCCGGTGACGAACTGCTCGCCCGCACCGACGACGTCGTCGCCGAACGGACCCGGGTGACCGACCGGCTTCGCGTCGCGGGCTATCGGGTGCCCGATTCGCAGGCGAATTTCGTCTGGCTCGACCTCGGCGAACGCGCCATCGACTTCGCCACCGCCGCCGTGGGTGGCGGCGTGGTCGTGCGCCCCTTCGCCGGCGACGGAGTGCGGGTGACGGTCACCCACGCCGAGGAGAACGACCGTTTCCTGACCTTCGCCGAGGGCTGGATCCGCAAGGGCCGCTGACGACATCGGGAGGCGTCGACGTCGTCGGCATCAGGCCGGACGCGCGATCGCGGCCGAGGTGCCCTGCCCGACCAGCGCCGGTATCGTGCGCCTCACCTCGGTCGCACCGCCGATGCGAATTCGATTGTCCCTGAGCATGGTTGCCCAATTCGCATCTCCGCGCCACAACTCGGTGAGGGTTCGCAGATCGGTGCGGATCGAGGCATCCACGTCGAAGCCCGGATCGAAGTCGCACACCTCGACGTCGTCGTCGACCACCAGCCACCACGACGACGCCTTACCGACGAGGTCCCTGAAGCTGATGACGACCGTGGTCCGTCGACGTGGCCACCGCTCCGGTGAGATCGTGCGACGCATGTCCCACAGCAGCAGATGCGGATCGAGATCGGCGTCGCCGAGTTCGCCGATCCAGCGGATTCCCCACGCGCTCAGCGCATTCACAACCCCGGAGAGTTCTTCGTCCATCTCGGTGAGCGTGTAGACACTGCGGCCACCGACCTCGGCTCGATGCACCACCCCGACCCGCTCGAGTCCCCGAAGCCGTTTGGTCAGCAATGCCGGCGACATCTTCGGCACGCCCCGTCTCAACTCATTGAAATGTCTGCTGCCCAAGAGGAGTTCGCGGATGACGAGTATCGTCCATCGCTCGTCGAGCAACCGGCGAGCGCGTCATCGACGTCGCCGCGGGCGCCGGGAATGTCGCGATCCCGGCAGCGACGACAGGTGCGCGAGTCGTCGCCACCGATCTGACGCCGGAACTGCTCACGGTCGGCGAGGCACTCGCCACCGGAGACGACATCGTCTGGCGCACCGCCGACGCCGAGGACCTCCCCTTCGCCGACGACGCCTTTGATGTCGCGGCGTCCTGCGTGGGTGTGATGTTCGCCCCGCACCACCAGCGCTGCGCCGACGAACTCGTCCGGGTCACCCGGCCCGGCGGCCGCATCGGGCTCATCAACTGGACCCCGTCCGGATTCATCGGGCAACTGTTCGCACAACTGAAGCCCTACGCGCCGACGCCACCGCCCGGCACCCAACCGGGTATCCGCTGGGGCGACGCCGACCACGTGCGCGCACTGTTCGGCACATCCGTCGCCGACCTCGAGACGCACACCGCGTCCGTCGACATCACGCAGTTCACCGACGGTGCGACGTTCCGTGACTTCTTCAAGGCCCGCTACGGCCCGACCATCGCGGCGTACCGGACGGTCGCCGACGACGCCACCCGGACCGCGGAACTCGACGATGCACTCGCGGCACTGGCCGACAGGTCCATCACCGGCCGTCCATGAGCTGGGAGTATCTGCTGGTGACGGCAACCGTCGCGTGAGAGCCGGACCGGCCGCCGGGCTCAGCAGTGGAACGGGTCAGTAGTACAGCCCGCGCGACACCGTGTTCCAGGCGGCCGGCAGGTCCCGCTCCCAGTAGGCCCAGGTGTGGGTGCCGATGAGCCGGAAGCCGTCGGTGTAGGCGACGCCGTGGGTACGCATATCCAGGGCGAACTCGAGTGAACAGCGGTAGGCGCCGACCTCGAGCGCCGACGACGACGCGGTCACCGCCTCGGGCGGGCCCTCGTCGGGTTCGATCCGGCGCTGCAGGTCGAGCGGCCCGATCGCTCCGGACCCGGCGGAGATGAAGATGTTCTTGCCGCGCAGGGCATCGAGATGCAGCGACGGGTCGTGGGCCTGCCACCCCGCCGAGCCGAACGGCCCCCACATGTTGGTGGCGTCCCCGCCGTCGCGGCCGACGGTGGTGCGGACGTAGGCCTCATTCGCCGCCCCCGACACCGGCGGGCAACCGCTGAGCGAGGCCAGCCCGGAGTAGAGGTCGGGATGACGGATGGCGAGCGCGAAGGCGGCCTGACCACCCATCGACAGACCGATCACGGCGTTGCGGCCGCTGCCGTTGAAGGTCGAATCGATCAGCGGGGGCAATTCCTTGGTGAGGAAGGTCTCCCACATCGGCTTGCCGAGTTTCGGGTCGGTCCGCTGCCAGTCGGTGTAGAAGGTTCCGGCTCCACCGACGGGAAGCACGACGTTGACGTTCTTGTCGGCGAAGAATCGTCCGGCATGACCCTTGGTGATCCAGTCGCTGACGCCACCCTCGGCACCGGCGCCGTCGAGCATGTACACGGTGGGACGCGGACCCGACGCCCCCTCGGGGGTCAGCACCGACACCTTCACGCGCTCGTTCATCGACGGCGAGTCGACCCAGATGTCGGTGCGCAGGACGCTCACCGGGGTGGTGGTGACGATGCGGGCCACCTGTCGAGGGGCCGCGTCGGCGACGGGCGCGGCAACACCCATGCCGAGGGCGACGACGCCGAACACCGACGCCGCCAGCACAGCCATACGCCTTGCCATCATCACCATTCCGCTCCACTTGATCCGGCGAATTCCGGACGATGAACCACCGACGCGGGGTGTTGACGTCTCCCCCAGACTCATCACCAACAGTCTCAGCCTGAAAGGATACGCACGGGTGACCATCACGTGAACCCTCGACGAGTACTTCACAGATTGCATTCAGGAGCACACCACGCGTGAGTACCACAAAGCCCACCCGCAGGGCAGCAAACACCGCAGGTGAGAGCGGCAACACGGACCCTGCCGGCGCCGCTCCCGGCGGCCGCCTCACCGCAAGCGAATTCGCATTTCTGGCAACGATTCCGGTGCGCTGGTCGGATATGGATGCCTTCGGTCACATCAACCACGCGCGGATGGTCACCCTCATGGAGGAGGCCCGCATCCAGTGGTTGCTGTCCGCGGGTGAGGAGTACACCCCGCTGATCAAGAGCGCGATGATCGTGCACGTCGAGATCCGCTATCAGAGCCAACTCCGCCACGACGATTCGCCGCTGGCAATCGGGATGTGGATCAAGGGTTTTCGCTCCGTCGACTTCACCATCGGCTACGAGATCCGGGGCGCCGACGCCGATCCGGCGTCGAAACCGGCCTGCGTCGCGAGCACCCAGATGGCCGTGGTGGACATCGAGAAGCACAGCCTGCGCCGACTCACCACCACCGAAAAGGGGTACCTCACGGCCTGGTCACGCTGAGGCACCCGAGGCGACTACGGTTCGTACCGCGCCGGCAGTTCCTGACCCACCGACAGCCGAGCAATGTTGCCCGCCAACACGTCTCGGTAGATGCGCAGTTGTTCCTCGCCGCTGCGTACCTGTTCGGAGAGCCGTTTGGCATTGTCCATCGAGATCTCCCGATCACCCGAGCGGGCAACGAGTTCATCGATCCGGTCGTCGAGGGTGGCGGCCCGGTCGTACTCGGCGAGGATACGCAGTTCGACGGCGGCCGACTCCACGACGTGGGCCACCTCGGACAATGCCTGCACGCGGCCGATCAATTCGGTCCACACCGGGCGCAGCGTCGTCTCCCGACGATCGAGTTGCTCGGCGAACGCCGCATCGAATCCGCCACTGCGTTTGGCCCGATCGAGCTCGACCCGGACGGCGCGCAGCGCGATGATGTCGGCGGCGATCTCGACGAGCTCGGCGTGCAGATTCACCTGGGTGCGTTGCACCGCAAAGTGATCCGAGCGCCACGCCGGATTCATCATGATGCGGTCGTAGTAGTGCCCGGCAATGAACAGCAGCGCCTCGTATCCGTCGACGAAGTTCGACGACCCGGGTGCGGCCGGCACCTGATTCTGTGCCCCGGGTGCCGTTCGGGGCATCGACGCGGTGACCTGATCGGCCCACTGCTCCACCTGCCGCTTACCCGAGCGGGCCGCGACCTGTCCGACGACACCGGCAATGAGGTCGACCGCGGCCGTCCCGGCCCGCCGCACCGCCCGCAGTGTCCCCACGTTGGGGGTCGGCGTACACAACAACCCGGCGAACAGGCGCTCCCGCTCCTCGATCTCGAGGTAGATGTTCTCTCGGCGTTCCCGGCGGATCGCCCGGGTGCTCCCCGCGAACACACCCTTGCCGGTGACGATGGCCTTGTGGGCCTCATCGCGGCGACGCACCAGCCCCGACAATCGGTTGCGGAACACCGCGGCCACCACACTGGGCATCATCGCCCCGGACAACTGCTGCTCGGTCTGCACGATCGTGCGTTGCAACCGGCGCAGCTCCCCGAAACCGCCGGGCAGCGTGGGCATCGGCAGACCCGTGGAGACACGGCGGATGACGATCGCGCGACCGGCGGGGGTGAGGTATCCGGACGCGACGAGGACCGCGGCCACGTCGGAGAGCTCCGGTCGGTCCCCGGGCATGGCCGCGCGATCGCACCACTCGCGGATCTCGGCGCCGGTCGGTCCGTTGAGGTGGCGGGCACCGGGGCGTTGAGCAGGTCGATGGGCGTCGTCGATCATCGTTCCCGGCTCCTTTCCTGACGTGGTCGAATGCGCCGGCGGAAACGGCGGCGACCGTACGCATCCATGCTACCGGCGGGTTGCGACACGACCGGGCGTTCGCGCTCGCCACAGCGGCCGGGTCACCCGATGCAACACCCACGCGAGCAGCGTGCTGACCGCCACGGTGATCAGCAGTGCGATCACCAGATTCCCGGTGAACACCCGATACCCCAGCACCGCCATCACCACCTCGAGCACGATGACGTGCACGCAGAACAGTTCGTAGGAGATCTCGCCGAGGAACACCATCGGGCTGCTCGCACACACCCGCGCCCACCAGGACCGCTGATCGACACAGGTCAACGGCGCGATCAGGCCGACCGCGACGATCAGATACAGCACGTGTTTGACGATCGTCGCCGACGCGGTGGTCGGCGTGATGGTCGGCTCCCCGGCGATCTCACCCCACGACGCCACGAAGGCCACCACCGCCGCGAGCACCCAGCCGGTGGCGTGGGACCGCCGGATCATCGGCGCGCACACCGCCAGGATCATCCCCGCCACGAACCATCCGAAGAACGACGGCGCCCACAGCCGGGCCGTCGGACTCAGCCCAGTACTGCCTGCGACGATGACGATCCAGACCGGACTGACCAGCAGCAACGCCGACAGCCCGGCCAGCAGCAGATCGGGCCGCCACCGGCCCGGCGCCCCGGTCAGCCATCCGACGCCGACCACCAGCACCCAGCCGATCAGCGGCAGCACCAGGTAGTAGACGACCTCGGCGGCCAGACTCCACATTTGGGTGAGCCCCGAATGCAGGTGCCCGAGACCGTAGACCTGCGTCAGCGTCATGTTGCGCAGGAACCCCGACCAGCCGGTGCCGGTCTGCGACGGCTCACCGGCCGGCGGCGCGACGGCGTAGAGCACGTACACGCCGATGACGGTGATCCAGTACGCGGGCAGGATGCGTCGTGCCCGATGCCAGAAGTACCGTCCGAGCGCCGGTGTCTCCGTCGATGAGCGGGCCGCGCGCACCCACGGGGAGAACAGCAGGAATCCGGACAGCACGAAGAAGATCGCCACCCCGACCTCGAAGCGGGCGAACAGCCGTCCCACCACGTCGTCGGTGTAGTGACCGGTCCAGAACGCCGCGTGGGTCACCAGGACCGAGAGCGCGGCCACGGTGCGCACACCGGTGAGCGAGGGGACACGCGAGGCCATGGGCCCGATCCTGCCAGGGCGAAACGTTCGGCCGCATCGCTGTGGGGCCGGCACCGGGAGATGGCACGATGTCACCATGTCGGCCACGCCGGGCTCCGGCCATCACGAGGTGATCCGCGGTCAGATCTGGCGCGACGGGCACAAGGTCGACGGCTTCGACCTCGCGAGTATTTCCGAGCACCTCCGCTGCGCGAACACCCTCATCTGGGCCGACCTGGACTGTCCCGCACACGAGACGCTGACCGCACTCGCCGACGAACTCGATCTCAACAAGTTCGCCATCGAGGACACCATCGCCGCCGCGGAACGCGTCAAGACCGTCAACTACCGCAACTACACCTTCATGACCGTCTACGCGATCTCCGAACGCGAGCCGGGCACCACACCTCCGCCGCGCGACGCGGTCGCCGGCTCCCCCGACCACCACTCACCCTTCGCGTGGCGCGCCAAAACGTTCACCCTGCAACGGATTTCAATCTTTCTCAAGGAGAATGCGCTGATCACCGTCCGGCTCTCACCGGGCTTCGACATGGGCCAGGTGGCCACCCGGTGGGAGGAGGTCGGCGGTGAGCAATACGGGATCGGCGCGTTGCTGCACGGCCTGCTCGACGTCGTCGTCGACGGCCATTTCGACGCGGTGCAGCGACTCGACTCCGACATCGAAGACCTCGAGGAGACCCTGTTCGACGACACGATGCGTTCCCACGATCTGCAACGACGGACCTTCGATCTGCGCAAGGATCTCGTCCTGCTGCGGCGCGTGGTGGTGCCGATGCGTGAGGTGATCGCCGGCATCCAACGTCGACGATTCGAGAATCAGGCCCCACCGGAACTCGATCCGCACTTCTCCGACCTCTATGACCACGCCCTGCGCGCGGCGGAGTGGACCGAGTCGTTGCGTGACATGGTGACCACCATCTTCGAGACCAATCTGTCGCTGGCCGACGCGCGTCTGAACACGGTGATGAAGAAGCTCACCGCGTGGGCCGGGATCGTGGCGGTGCCGACGGCCATCACCGGGTATTACGGCCAGAATCTGGATTTCCCGTTGTTCCAGACATTCACCGGATTCCTGGTGAGCACGCTGGTGATCCTCGTCGTGGTCGTCGCGCTCTACGTGGGTTTCCGGCGACGCGACTGGCTGTAGCGCTCCGGCCACATCCGCGGTCGACGACCCCGGCCCCGGTTGGCACCACAGTCCCTCGGGCCGGCCCGGGGATACGAGGTGACTTGGGTAAAGTTGAATGCGGATTGGAGGCCGCGCAATGTCGCTTTTTTCCGTTCCGATCAAGGCGGTTCAGATCGCTGTCGGTGCCGCCCTCGTCGGCGGTGAGTCGGCGGTGCGAGCCGGACGCTGGGCCGAGGACACCACCCGGGCAACGCTGTCCGCGATCGCGGCCGACGTCACCTCGATGGCGCAGACCACGGCGTCCGCATCCGCGGGGATGATCGCCGAGGCCTTCGGGGGCACCCCCGCACGCCGGATCACCAGCAACGGTGACGTGCATTGGATCGAGGTCCGCGGCCTCGACACCGATTTCGACACCCTCGCCGAGGCCGTCGCCATCGCACTCGACGCCACCCCCGGCGTCACCGACGTCCACGTCAACGGGCCGCTGTCACGGGTGATGGTCACCGTCGCCGCCGGCGGGCCGTCGGCGGCGGACCTGGCGGCGGTGATCGCCGACGCCGAACGCCGGGCCCCACGCGACACCACGCCCCCCGCCTTGGCACCGCTGCCGGGCGACGACAATGTCATCGCGGCCGATCTGATCGGGTTGGGTGTCGCGGGCACCGCGCTCGTCTCGGCGGCCGTGTACCGCTTCCTGCCACTGCCGGTGGTCTCCGATGTCGCCGCCGTCCCGGCAACCCTGCTCAACAATCACCCCCGCCTGCGCGGCATGGTCGAGGACCGCCTCGGCGCCGAGGGCGCGGACCTGCTCCTCTCGTCATTCCAATCGGTGACCGGCATCGTCACCGCGGCCCCGATGTCCGTCCTGGTCACCACGACCGCCCGCGCGGTGCAGAGTGCCGAGGCATTCAACGCGCGCCGCGCCTGGCAACAACATGCCGCCGTTCTCGCCGGACAGGCACGCAAGGTCGATGCGGTGGCACCGCTGCGGGCGGACCCGGCGGGTCGGCGCACACGCCACGGGTCACGGTTCGACGAGATCTCGATGAATGTCGGCCTGGGCGGCTCCGGGATCCTCGCCATCGCCGACGGCCTGCGCACCGCCGCCGACGCCACCCTGGTCTCCGCCCCGAAAGCCGCTCGGGCCGTGCGCGAGTCGTTCGCCGCTGCCCTGTCGCGGGGGCTGCACCTTCGCCACGGCGCACTGGTGATGAATCCGCGCGTCCTGCGTCGCCTCGAGGACATCGACACCCTCGTGGTCGATCCGCGGGTGCTGTTCACCGACGAACTCGCCGTCACGCAGATCACCGGGGTCAATCACGACGACCGTTCCCGCGTCTGGAAGGCCGCCACCAAGGCCTTCGACGAGGGCCTACTCGAGCCCGGCTGGAATCCGTTGGCGCCCCACGTCGACGGCGCCTCCGATGCGTCGGCGCTCGTCAGCCCGATCCGCCAGCCGATGGCCTCGGCGCTGCTGATGGAGGCCCGCCGGGCCGAAGTGCGCGTGATCACCTTCGCCAATGACGGATTGCATTCGCTGCGACAGGGATTCGATGAACTCCTGCCCGACGGCAAGGACCCCGATCAGGATCTGTTCGACGCGGTCGTGCGGCTACGCACCGACGGCGCCCGTATCGCCGTGATCTGTCGGGGTGCCGACGACGCGGCGCATGCCGCCCACCTCTCGGTCGGTCTGATGGACCGGGTGGACGCACCGAGTTGGTCGGCCGACATCCTGGTCCCCGACCTCGGCGCGGCCTGGCGCGTGCTGCACGCCCTGCCCGCGGCCCGTGCGGCCGCGCAGCAGGGAAAGGCGTTGTCGACGGGCGCATCGCTGCTCGGCACGCTCATGCTGATCCCCAGCGTTCCCGGATACGGGCCCGATTCGGTCAACGTCTCGGCGATGTACGCGTTCTGGTCCGGATTCTCGGTGGGGCGGGAGGTCTTCGACGAGCAACTGCCGCAACCGGATTCGGGACATGACTGGCATGCGATGCCCGTCGACGAGGTGCGTCGGCTACTGCCGATGCCGGCTCCCGAACCCGTGGACACTTCCGTGGCGCACCGGGTCGCATCATCCCCACCCCTCCGGATTCCCCGGACCGCGATCAGCGGGGCGTGGCGACAGGTCCGCGACTTCAGCGACACGATGCAGGACGATCTCGCCGATCCGATCACCCCGATCCTGACCACCGGTGCGGCCGCCAGCGCGCTGCTCGGCTCTCCGCTGGACGCGGCGATGGTCACGGGGGTGTTGCTGCTGAACACCGCGATCTCGGCGCAACAATCGCTGCACGCCGAGCGGCTGCTGCGGTCGATGCTGGCGGTCCAGGAGCCCCTCGCCCGACGCCTGACGTCGGCCGAGCATGCCGGCGTCCTCGTCGCCACCGATTACGACGAGGTGCGCGCCGGACGGCTGCGGCCCGGTGATCTGATCGAGGTCCGGTCCGGTGAGGTGGTCCCGGCCGACGCCCGCATCATCGACGCCGACGCCGTCGAGGTCGACGAGTCGGCGCTGACCGGCGAGTCGTTGCCGGTGGCCAAGAACACCGCCGACACCCCGGGAGCACCGCTGGCCGAGCGGACCGGAATGCTGTTCGCCGGCACCACCATGGTGGCCGGCAAGGCCCACGCGGTGGTGACCGCCGCCGACGGGGCGACGCAGGTCGACCGCGCGTTGGCGCTCTCGCCCGCGCAGTCCAAGTCCGTCGGACTGGCCGCCCAACTCGGCGAAATCACCAAACGCGCCCTGCCGTGGAGTCTGGCCGGCGGCGCCCTCGTCGGCGCCCTCAGTCTGTTGCGTGGCACCCCCGTCCACGAGGCCGCCTCCGGCACCGTGTCGGTGGGTGTGGCCGCAGTGCCCGAAGGCCTCCCGCTCGTCGTCACCCTGGCCCAATCGGCATCGGCGCGACGGCTCACCGGGTCGTCGGTGCTCGTGCGCAACCCGCGCGCCATCGAGGCGTTCGCCCGCCTGGACGTGGTCTGCTTCGACAAGACCGGCACGCTGAGCGAGAACCGTCTGCGGGTGACGTCGGTGCGGGCCCTCGACGGCGCCACCGAACGTGATGTCCTCGAGGTGGCCGGGGCCACCATGCTGGTCAACCGCGCAGGCAAGGTGGAGCACGCCACCGACGCGGCGATCCACCGCGCGGCCACCGAGGCCGGGATCGGGTTGGCGACCCTCGACGGATTCCTGCCCTTCCAATCCGACCGACCACTGGCGGCCGCCGTGATCGGCCGCCGCCTGATGGTCAAGGGCGCACCCGAGGCGCTGGTGAGCGCACTCGATCCGGCCGACCGCGACATCCTGCACGACACCGTCGCCGACATGGCACTGCAGGGTTTACGCGTGCTCACCGTCGCCGAACGCACCCTGACCGCAGCGCAGGCCAGCGCGGCCGCCGATCCCGCCGTCCTGGCCGAGTTGTGCTCGTCGGAGCTGCGGTTGATCGGCACGATCGGTCTCAGTGACACACCCCGAGCGGGCGCCCGCGAACTGCTCACCGACCTGCAGGCCCGGGACATCGGAGTCCGGCTGATCACCGGTGATCATCCGGTGACCGCGCGGGTCGTCGCCGGCGAACTCGGTCTCGACGTCGACGACGGCCACGTGATGACCGGGGCGGACTGGGATGTGCTCGACGCCACCGCACGCGTCGAGGCCGCCCGCACCCACCAGGTCTTCGCGCGGATGTCACCCGAACACAAAGTGCAGGTGGTCGCGGCACTGGAATCGGCCGGCCTGATCACCGGCATGGTCGGCGACGGGGCCAACGACGCCGCCGCCATCCGCGCCGCGTCGGTCGGTATCGGGGTGGCGTCGAAGGGCAGCGACCCGGCCCGGATGGCCGCCGACGTGATGCTCCTCGACGGCGACATCGGCGCCATCATCGACGCCCTCGACGAGGGTGAGCAGCTGTGGCGGCGTGTGCAGTCGGCGGTGTCGGTCCTACTCGGGCACAACGTCGGTGAGGTCAGCTTCGGTCTCATCACGACAGTGCTGACCGGATCGCCTGCTCTCAACGCCCGTCAGATGCTGCTGGTGAACATGCTCACCGACGCGTTGCCGGCGGCAGCGCTGGCGATGAGCCCGCAGAACGAACCCGATGTGGTCGGGCGCCACGACGAGGCCACCATCTGGCGTGCGGTGGCGGTCCGTGGTGTCTTCACCACCACCGGCGCGACGCTCGCCTGGACGCTGGGGCGTCTCACGGGCACACCCGAACGGGCGGCCACCATCGGATTGGTGGGATTGGTGCTAACCCAGATGATGGAGACATTGGGCGACTCGCACGGGCCGCTGGTGGTGGCGACGAACGTCGGCACCTTCGCGGTGATGGCGGGGATCATCAGCATTCCGGGCGTCAGTCAGATATTCGGCTGTACTCCGGTGGGACCCATCGGGTGGGGCGAGGCATTCGCTGCGGCCTTCGCGGCTGCTGCCATTGCCAAGACAATGCCGGGCGTCATGGACCGGCTGGCAGAGGAACTGCCTAAACTACTCGTCAATGCTCAGCACGCCGACACGGACGAGGACGGCGTAGACGTGCTCGAGAGCAGGGGTGAGCAGACGAACGCCGGAGTCGACCAGGGCATCGTGCCCGAGAGAGCGAGTGATCTCCGTCATGACAGGTGAGCCTACCCCAAGTCGCGCCGAAACGGATAGGGGCAAACCGGAAGAAGGGACTTCGGTCCTCGACGATGTTCGGCACTTCGTCGCGTCCCACAACGACGTCTCCAAAATGGTGCGTGACGCACGTCGCTTCTCGATCAATCTGCCACTGGTCGGCAAGGTCGCGGTGCCGCAACCCAAGCAGCTGGCGTTCTACGGGGTGCTCGGTGCGCTGGCCGCGACCGGGGCCATCGAGTGGCCGGTTGCCGTGGCCCTCGGCCTCGGGGTTGCGGTGACCGCCAAGGCCGTCAGCGCCTCACCCGCCGCGCCGCAACCCGCGCTCGTCGCGGCCCAGCCGGTCATCGTCGAGCAGATGATCGTCGAGCGGGTGACCACCGAGCCGGTGGCCGACGAGGTGGCCGACGAGGTGGCCGACGTCCTCGGGACCGAGCCCGCGACACCGGCTGCGACCCGCACGACCGCCGCCACGAAGGCTGCGGCGACAACGGCACCGGCCAAGAAGGCACCTGCCGAAAAGTCCACGGCGCGGAAAGCTCCCGCGAAGAAGACCACCGCGGCAAAGGCACCGGCCAAGAAAACCCCGGCGCGAAAGACTGCGGCAAAGAAGACTGCCGCCAAGAAGACTGCAGCGACGAAGACCACCGCGGCGAAGACTGCCGCCAAGAAGTCCACCGCAAAGAAGTCGGCCGCAAAGAAGTCCGCGCCGCCCGCTCCCGCGCCTGTCACCGAGTCCACCGACTGAGGTTCATCGGTCCGGGAAGATGACCTCGAGGTAGTGGGCGTAGGCGTCGGCGACCTCGTCGTCGGTGAGGCCGAACTCCGCGAGGGAGTACCGGTGCACGCCGTGGGAGTGCTGACGGTGTGACTCGCGGTGCCGCGTCATCTCGGTCCGGGTGCCGGCACCGAGGTCGATGCCCGCTGCGGCGTAGATGCGTTCGACCTGCCTCAGCGGATCGTCGATGAGGTCGTCGTAGTAGACGTCGATGAATCGGTCCGGGTGGCGTTCCCGCACGGCGAGGGACCGTTCGGCCATGTCGACGTTGCGTCGTAGCCAGTGCCGCGCAACCGCTTGTGCGTCAACGTGATCGGAGAACATCGAATGTCCGTGGGCGAGCATGCTGGAGAACGACGCGGTCGTGCGGACCGGATCCCGATGGGTGCCGACGATGACCGCATCGGGAAAGACGTCGAGCAGCGTGTCGAGATGTTCGAGGTGAGCCGGCGTCTTGAGGACCCAGTGCGGTCGCCGATCCTGCTGGGCCAGTACCTGCAGCAACAACTTGAGGTAGTCGTAGGACGGCCGCGGATCCTGATCGGCCAGCCAGCGAGCATACGACGGCACGTTCAGCATCGCCTCGGGCACCTGCGACATCAGTGAATACTCCTGCAGCAGAACATCTTCCTCGGGACCCTCGGCCTCCACCGCGTGAATCGCGAAGAACTGCGGATTGAGGTAGCGCAGCGACCACTCGGCCGCCTTGGTCTGTGTGATCCGCATCCACGGACGCCGGCCCGGGCGTTCGGACCGGTGCGGCAAGAGGTGCACCACCTCCCACGACTGCACCGCACGCATCCGGGAGTCCGATCCGATCAGCCTGTGCAGCATGGTTGTTCCGCTGCGTTGGAGTCCGGCGATGACGATCGGCGGGGTGATCGGTTCGTCGGCGATCTCCGGACGGCTCGTGATCAGTTCCGCCACCCGCAGTCGGGTGGCGAGCAAACCGGTCAGACGCGCCCGGATCACCAGGGCACCAAAGGACGAAAGGTCGGCCTCGTCGACAATCGATCGGGTCAGCACCTCGAGGGCTTCCTCGGTGAGAGGATCGGCCCGCCACGGCAGTCCGGTGGCCCGGGATGCCCGCGCGCGCAACGTATCCGCCGTCAGGTCGGGGCCGTGGCCGCGGTCGGCCAGACGTCGTCCGATCGCGTTGAGTGCGGTGATCGGCCGGCGTTGAACGGGAACGAAACCGTCGGTCACGGAAGAGCTCTCACCTGCGAGACCGGAACGACGCGGGTGCGCGGCTGGGGATGATCGGTCGCCCGAATCCATCGGAACGTCATGCCGCCACTCGAATGTCCGGTGGTGTGAATCCAATTGGCCACGCCCGGATCGGTGTGGGCGACGACGACGCGCACGCTGCCGTCCGGACGGTAGGTGGCGGTGTGCTTGTTGACGTGGATCGTGGAGTACCGGTAGTCCAACGACTCCAGCCAGTGGTTGTCGAGTTGGAAGTTCCACGCCTCGCAGTCGGGGATCTCGGCGTCGATGACCAGCGCCTCGTCGGGCCCCAGGCGCCAATAGCTGTGGTAGTAGATGATGTTCGGATCACCACCGGCCTTGGTGGAACGATCCGGGTCGAACATCGGGAGTTCGTTGGTGTGCTTTGCGAAGTCGTGTGCCCACTTGGCGAACAGCATCGACGCACCGGCCACCAGCAGACTCGCCTTGCCCAGCCCGGCGTCGAGGTGCGCGGCCGTCAGCGGTGCCGGTGCCGGCGGACTCGCGTCGGTGCTGTCGGCGGCGTCATCGATCAGGTCGATGCGTAGGTCCGCGGGCGTTTCGGTACTACGGTCGGCGAAGGTCTGCCGCACGATCAGCAGCCCGGAAGCGGCCGTCATCGGCAACCAATTACCCTCGTGCTCAACGGCACTCACGATCAGCTCGAACCGACCGTCGGCGCCGATGGCCAGGTCCGAGGCCTCCACGTATCCGGTGGTCGGCATCTGGCCGCCCTGCCCGTAGTTGCCCTCCTGGGTGCCGAAGCCGAGGTAGTCGACGGTGCCGCGGGTGCCGGAGATCCGGTAGGTGAGCGTGCCGTCGATGGTGGCGTTCTGGTAGTGGTTGTCGGGATTGTCCGAGCCCATCTTGGCTGTCTCGTGAATCATCCGGCGCAGCACCGGGGCTCGCGGATCGGCGTACTCGACGAAGGCCTCGAGTCCGGCGCGGGTGAGCCGCGACAGGTATCGGTAGCCCTCCGCCTGGGTCAGCGGATCGGTCGGCGTGCCCGGATACATGATCGACGCCCCCGCCGATTTCAGCGTGTCGCAGAACTCCTCCCACGCCTGCCCGGACGCGACCCGCGCCTCGGCGACGTCGTCGGGCGTCGTGCCACGAAATCGGAGCCACGCGATGCGGGCGCGGCGGAATCCATCGAGGGCGGAGGTTGCCAGGGTGCGGCCGTTCATGGGCCCACCCTACGGCGAGGCCGGTCGGCTCAGAACGACTTTCGGGCTGTCTTCGGGTCCCCGTAGGTGATCGCGCGTTCGCGTCGGGTGTCGGTGAGCAGGGTGGCCGCCCACGTCACGACGGTTCCGGTGCGGTTGCGCACACCCGCGAGGAAGGCGATGTGGATCGCACCCCATGCCAACCAGCCGAGGCTCCCGGACAGCTTCAGCGGCCCGGTCTGCAGGATCGCATTCTTGCGGGAAATGTATGCGGCGGTGCCGAAGTCGCGGTACTTGAAGGGTGGCCGGTCGGTGTCGCCGGCCACCACTCCGGCGATCACCGCACCCGCGTGCCGCCCGCCCTGCATGGCGACCTCGGCGACCCCGGGCAACTTCTGGTATGAACTCATGTCGCCGACGACGAAGACCTCCGGATGCCCCGGCACCGACAGGTCGTCGCCCACCGGGATGGTGCCGCCCCGGTCGGTGGTGACGCCGAGTGCGCCGGCCAGAGCCCCGGCAAATGGCACGGCCTCCACGCCGGTGGTCCACAGTGTGGTGCGCGCGTCGTATCGGCACACCTTCTTCGTGGCCTTCTCGGTGATCTCGACGGAATCGGCATCCACATCGGTGACGTGCACGCCGAGGTGTGTCTCGACGCCGAGGCGGTCAAGGGTGCGCTGCGCCTTCGCCGACAGAGTCTGACTGAACGAGGGCAGGACCCGATCACCACCGTGGAAGAGCATCACCCGGGCCTCGTCGGGGTCGATGCTGCGGAACTCGCTTTCGAGTGCGACATGCGCCAATTCCCGTATCTGCCCGGCCAATTCGACACCGGTCGGCCCGCCTCCGGCGACGGCGAAACTCAGCCACGGACGACGCTGCTCGGCGTCGGGCAGGGATTCGGCCATCTCGAAGGCGGCCATGATGCGTCGGCGGATGGCCAGGGCGTCGTCAAGCGTCTTCATCCCGATGGCGTGCTCGATGAGATCCTCGTTGCCGTGATACGACGTCCGCATCCCGGCCGCCACCACCAGGTAGTCGTAGGTGATCTCGGTGACCGTCGAATCCATCCGGGTGACGGTGACGGTGCGCGCCGCCGGGTCCACCGCGGTCGCCTCGGCGCAGAACACCTCGGCGTTGCGTTGCCGGCGCAGCAGATGCCGGATCGGGCTGCTGATGGAGCCCTCCGACAGTAGTCCGGTCGCGCATTGATAGAGCAGCGGCTGGAACAGATGGCTGGTGCCGCGATCGATCACCGTGACCCAGACGTCAGCTCGGCGCAGACGCCGGGCAGCGTTCATGCCGCCGAAACCCGCTCCGATGATGACCACATGCGGCCGGCCGCGTCGGCCGGAGTCCGATACACCCACCCCGCCGATTGTGGCAGAAACCCGGCGAGGCGGTGGCTGTCTGCGGTCGGACTCAGTGGGAGGTGGGGACCGCGCTGGTCACTGCAAGGGCGGCCGCGCTGGTCGCGGCGGTCACCGCGAACACCGACGGCCAGGCACCGAACTTCTTGGCCAGCGGGTGCGACGCCCCGAACGCCGCGAGGTAGGTGCCGAGCAGTCCGGCGGCGACCGCCGGCCCGCGGGAGCGCCATTCGTTGGTGCAGTACGCGCCGACGGCCGCGAGCACCACGCCGCCCAATTCGCGGCGGCCGGTGTAGCGGGCGGCGGCGTACCCGCCGACGAGGCCGACAGCGACAGCGGGAACCGTGGGATCGAGAGCCATGGCCGAAAGCCTACGCAAGGGCGGGCGACACCGGCCGGCAGGACTCATCCGGTGATCAGATAGTCCTGCTGCATCCGCTTCCAGAGCGTGAGGTGCGGATCGGTGGTGGGATCGCGCCGATCGATGAGGGTAGGTGGTGGCCGCTCCCCTCATGCTGGCGAACAGGATCGGATAGAGCTCCGGATAGCGTGGCGCCGAGGTCAGGGTGGGGCCGAGGAAGTCGGCGACGACGGCGGCCACGGTCCGGCCGATCTCCCGCTCGGCCGGCAGCAGGACCGTGCGCAGCGACTCGTTGGTGCGTGCGGCCACCCACAACTCCATCGACGCCACGAAGTACGGCTGCCTTTCGCGTCAACTCCGGGCATGGCGAGGCCCCCCGACCTCGGAACAGTCAATCCTGACTCTTTTGATGTAATTTGTAACCACTGCCCAGAGGCCTGTGGGACGGAATCGGCGAAGTATCTCGCACCGGATGGGTCGGCCCGGGCGATGTCACACTAGACCCATGGCAGATTCGTACCTGCACCCCATCCGCGGCGCAGCCCGGTGACCGGCCCGGCTGCTCCCGACCCCGCGTCCCATCCCGATCCGGCCACCGGTGACACCGAACCGATCCCCGGCACCGCGGCACCAGCCGACGCCGCAACCCCCACGATCCTGCTGGTGTCGGGCACCCACGCCGACGCCCTCGCCGACGAGTTCGGCCGATACCGCCGCGACTACCACGTGCGTTGCGTGGCGTCGGCGATCGAGGCGATCGTGGCACTTGGTCAGCTGGCCGGCCGTGGTGATCCAGTGGCTCTCATCGTCGCCGATTCCGAGTTGCCCGACATGCCACTCATGGAGGCGCTGCACACCTTTCGCTCCATTACACCGACCGCACGCCGCGTCGTCGCCATCGCCTGGGAGACCTTCGCGGTGACCTCGGCGGCACTGCGTCCGGCGCTACGCAAGGGCAAGTTCGACACCTTCCTGCTGATGCCGCGCGGCGCCCGCGACGAGGAGTTCCACTACGCGATCACCGAGATGCTGTCCGACTGGGGCTCGACCATCGCCGCCCCGGTCGTCGAGGCCGTCCGGATCATCACCGACGAGCCAACCGCACTGACCCTCGAGATCCGGGACATGCTCGACCGGTCGGGCATGCCGCATCGCACCTATCCCCCCGACAGTCCGGCCGGGCGTGAGGCCCTCGCCGCGTACGTGCCCGACCCCGACGATCCCGACGCCGCACCGTCGTTTCCGCTGCTCCAGTCGATGGTCAGTCTCAACCACGGGATGGTGATCGCACCGTCGTCGGCCCGCGAGGTGTCGGCCATGCTCTACGGGCGGCCCTCGGATGTGGACGAGGAGGCGGTGGTGGACCTGGCCATCGTGGGCGCCGGCCCGGCCGGTCTGGCGGCCGCGGTCTACGCGGCCAGCGAAGGACTCTCGACGGTGGTGATCGAATCGTCGGTGATCGGCGGGCAGGCCGGCACGAGTTCGATGATCCGCAACTACCTCGGTTTCCCGCGCGGGATCTCCGGGATGCGGCTGGCCCAGCGGGCCCGGGTGCAGGCGGTGCGATTCGGTGCGCGGTTCTACTCCGGGTGGCCGGTCCACCGACTCGAACTCGGCGGTCTCGAGCCCGGCAGCCTCGAATCCGGCGCCGGCCACACCACCCCACACCGCCTCGTCACCGACGGCGGCGACGTCCGCTCGCATGCCGTCCTGATCAGCAGCGGCGTCGACTACCGACGGGTAGGCGTCGACTCACTGGAGTCGCTGGTCGGCGTCGGCGTCTTCTATGGCGCGGCGATGTCGGCGGCCCGCGAGATGGAGGGCCGCGACGTGATCGTCGTCGGCGGTGGCAACTCGGCCGGGCAGGCGGCCATCCATCTGGCCCGATTCGCGCGGTCGGTGACAATCGTAGTCCGCCGCGATGATCTGTCGGCCACCATGTCGCAGTACCTGATCGGCGAGATCACCTTCCATCCCCGCATCAACGTGTGCGGCCGATGCGAGGTCGTCGACGGCGGCGGCGACGGTGCGCTGGACTGGGTGACGCTGCGTCACCGCGACACCGGCGAGGACGAGCGACGCGCCGTCGGCGGGCTGTTCCTGCTGATCGGTGCCGAGCCGCACTGCGAATGGGTCTCCGGGGAGATCGCGCGCGACGATCACGGCTTTGTCCTCACCGGCCGCGACGTCCCCAAGAACCGATGGGCCGACGGTCTGCCCCCGGCGAACCTCGCGACCAGCGCCGCCGGGGTGTTCGCCGCCGGCGACATCCGTGCCGGTTCGATGAAGCGGGTCGCCTCGGCATCGGGTGAAGGCGCCAGCGTGGTGCCCCTCGTCCACGAGTGGGTGGAGACCTGCGTGCGGGCATGACCGACGACGCTGCGGTCACCGGTGAACAGGCGTATCTCACCGACCTCGGGTGGGAGCCGCTGCTCGGCCAGTGCCGGCAGCCGGCTTCCCAGACCCTGTCTCTGGACATCAGGAGCGACGACGAGCCGGCCGAGTTCGGCGATCTTCGTCGCGGGATCGACGGTCACCCGGACGGCGCCGACGAGACGCCCGCCGGCGTCCCGAAGCCCCAGCGCCTGGAGACCGGGCGCGATCGACTCAGTCGAGCGAGGCGAGGAATTCCCGGACCCGGGGCCAGGTCTCGCGGGTCGCGGCATCGCCGGCGATGAGACCGAGGTGACTGGTCTCCACGGTCGCGAAATGAACCTGCTCGGAGTCGGCAAACAGGTCGACTCCGTGCCGGGCGGCCGCCCAGCTGACAATCGCGTCGCGGTGGCTGCCGAACAGCTGGATGGGGACGGTGATCGACGTCAGGTCGACGAGCCTGCCGTCGAAATTGACGACACCGGACGCAAGTTCGTCGCGGTAGATGAAGTTCTCCCACATCTGCAGCGATACCTTGCCCGCATACCCCGGCATCGTCGTCTGGAAACGGTCGATCACCTGCATCCGCGCCAGCGCGTCGGTGTCGTGGGCGTTGCGCATGATGTAGGCGGGTTTCTTCAGTTCCCGTTCCCACGCCGTCGCCCGGTAGGCGAGCCGCACCAGCGGTGCCGGGATGCCGCCGAGTGCCCGCAGCGCGCCGGAGATCAGGGTGCCGCCGGTTGGCTTCATCAGCGTCTTGACCAGCGGATACGGCGGAACCTTCGCGTAGTCGAGCGGCGTGCCGATGGCGGTGATCGACCGGATCGGAAGCTCCGGATGCGCGGCCGCGGTAAGGAAGGTGATCGTCCCGCCGATACTCCACGCCATGAGATCGACGAGGTCGCCCGTCGACGACGCGGAGGCTTCGTCGCCGCCGTGATAATCGGCGAGTACCCGGCCGACGGCCTGGGGCACGATGTCGTCGAAGTAGTCGGAAAAGCCCATGCCCCGATCGGCGCGCCCGACGTCACCGAAGTCGACGACGTAGGGCACCCGTCCGGCCTCGAGCAGTTCCGCCACCACCGACTGCCCCGGACCGAGGTCGTAGCAGCGGGCCGACACCGCCAGCGGGGGTATCAGCAGCACGGGCGGACGCCCGGCGGCGCGCGCCGCGACACGATCGGCGTCACTGCCGTATCTGCGCAGTTCCCGATGCTCACCGGTGTGCAGGACGGTGTGCTCGGTCTGCACGTCGGGGGCGACCTGGTGCCCCGCCAGCATCCGGAGGACGAGGAGCGCACCTTCGGCGGTGGACGGCACCTGGTTTCCGCTCGGCGCGATTGCGGGGCTCAACATCCTGGCGAATCTACGCGACGTGCCCATCGACGAGGCGGCAGCCCGCCCTCTAGGACGCGTGCTCGCGGGACTCGTCGTCGTCCCAGAAGTTGACGGCGTCGAGACTGCGGATCAGCCGATCGCGGGCGTCGGCAAACCGGGCGTGGATCTCAGTCCGGATCGAGGCCTCGTCGCCGTCGTGCAGAAATCCGATGAGTCGGCGGTGGCTGGCGACGGCTTGGCGGCCCCACTCCGGGTCGTGCGCATAGAGCTGATGCGGTGAGTACTTGTTGGCCTCGAACAAGAACCAGGCGAGTTTCTTGCTGTGCGCCATCAGATTCACGTGACGGTGAAAGGCGAACTCGCGATCCAGGACCCGATCGGCATTGCCGGCGGCGACGGCCGCCTCGAGTTCGTCGACGATGGTCGCTAACCCCGTGAGGCTGCGCGCCAACTCCGGATCGGCGATGGCGTGGGTCGCCAGCCGCGCCGACAACTCGGCCTGCATCCAGAAGAGGTCGACGATGTCGCCACGTTCGAGATTCTCGACGATGAACCCGCGATGTGGAGAAGACCGGACCAGACCTTCACCCCGCAGCGTGACCAACGCCTCGCGGACCGGCGTGACGCTGCATCCGAGCGCGGATGCTGTCTCGTCGAGCCGGATGAACTGACCGGGACGGATGTCTCCGGTCATGATCCGGGTACGCAAGTGATCGGCGACCTCATCGGTGAGCTGCTTACGACCGAGCCGCACAGCTGCCATCGCCTTGTCTCCTCTCGTCATCCCCGACCGCACTTCCCCTACCGAACCTTATTGTCTCGTGCCCGAATTCGTCGATGCGTTCCCCGTTCGGGATAACCGACCGGGGATTGCGCGTCACACGATCGCCCTGTCGTGACGGAGTCGTGTGCCGGCCGATGGCGTACCGCCTGCGCCGCGGGATCGCGATGCGCGTCTGCGCGTTGGTGAGGACCGCGGTCGCCTCGTCGAGATCGGGCAGGTAGGTGGTGGCCATGGACGTCTTCTTTCTCGCGAGGCCGGACCACGAGCGCGTCCGCCCGGGTGACCGACCGAGTCGCCGGGTGCCCGCCAAGCGGGTGCCGTGGACGACGGCGACTCCTGTGCCGTAGTGGTGCTCCGACGATCATCCCGCAGAGGAGTGTCCGCTTGTGACTGATATCTCAGGTTCTGCCGGTCAGGCTAACATACTTAAAATATTAAATGTAGAGTCGCGCTCAGCGGCCGGTTCTGGCGACCGGGCATACTCATCGTCGATGACCACTCACGACCCGAGCGCAGCGCCATCCGAGGACACCGGCGCCGTCGCCGTGGTGGGCACCCTCAATCTCGACCAGGTGGTCCGCGTGGATCGACTTCCGGCCGACTCCGAAACCGTCCTCGGCCTGACGCAGACCGAACGGCCCGGCGGCAAGGGCGCCAACCAGGCCCTCGCCGCCGCCGGACGCGCCCGGGTGGCGTTGGTCGGCGCCGTCGGCGACGACGCCGCGGCCGAGACGATGCTGACTCACCAGCGATCCGCCGGCGTCGACGTCGACCACATCCACCGCGCCGAGGGCATCAGCGGACGGGCCGTCATCGAGGTCGACGCGCACGGCACCAACCGCATCATCGTCCTGTCCGGCGCCAACGCCGACCTGCCCATCGATCACACGCTCACCGCGCTGGATGGACTCGATCCCGACGTCGTCCTGACCCAACTCGAGTGCCCCATGGCGATCACCGAGGCGGTGGCCGACTGGTGCCGCGGCCACCGGCGACGATTCATTCTCAATCCCAGTCCGGTTGCGCCGCTGAATGATTCCATTCTCGCCATCGCGGATCCGGTGATCGTCAACGAGGTCGAGGACGCCTACTACGGCGGTCCGGAGAAGCTGGGCTCGACGTGTCGCAGCGTGGTGATCACCCGCGGCGGCGACGGGGTCGTCGTGATCGACGACGCGGGTGAACATCACATCGAGGTCCGCGCCGTGACGGCCACCGACACCACCGGTGCCGGCGACGTCTTCGCCGGAGTCCTGGCCGCCCATCTCGCCGGTGGCCTCGACCTCCTGGCCGCTGCCCGGCACGCGGCAAGCGCGGCAACCGAATTCGTCGAGCGCGGTCCGACGGCACACTGAGCCAACCCGACCGCCTCGTTCATACACGCACCCGTTGACAGCGCTCACCTCAACGCTGACAGCGCCCTCTCCAACGCTGACAGCGCCCAGGTTCGAGGAAGACGGGACACAAGAGCCACCTGACGAACATGCGTCCACAGCCAATCCCTCGTAACCTCGGCCCCATGACGTCCGACCACACCCGCCACCTGATTCGGTACGGCGGGACCTTCTCACCCGAGCTGATAGCCCGCGCGGAGGGCAGCTTCGTCTACACCGCCGACGGCCGACGCATCCTCGACTTCACCTCGGGGCAGATGTCGGCGATCCTCGGGCATGCGCACCCGGAGATCGTCGCGACCATCTCCCGGCAGGCCGCCACCCTCGATCATCTCTTCAGCGGCATGCTGTCCGAGCCTGTGCTGGAACTGGCTGCACGTCTGTCGGATTCGTTGCCCGATCCGCTTGACAAGGTGCTGCTGCTGACCACTGGTGCCGAATCCAACGAGGCCGCGATCCGCCTGGCGAAACTCGTCACCGGCAAGCACGAGATCGTCTCGTTCGCCCGCTCCTGGCACGGCATGACGCACGCGGCGGCCGCCGCCACCTACAGCGCGGGACGCGGCGGCTACGGTCCGGTCGCCGCCGGCAATTATGCTCTGCCGACACCGGATTCGTTCCGTCCCGACTTCACCCACGCCGACGGCACCCTCGACTGGGAACGGCAACTCGACTTCGGATTCGGTCTCATCGACGCGCAGTCGGTGGGTTCGCTGGCCGCCTGCATCGTCGAACCCATCCTGTCCTCCGGCGGGGTCATCGACCTTCCGCCGGGTTATCTGGCTGCGCTGCAACGCAAATGCCGGGAACGGGACATGCTGCTGATCCTCGACGAGGCGCAGACCGGGCTGTGCCGGACCGGCACCTGGTACGCCTTCGAACGTGACGGTGTCGTCCCCGACATCATCACCCTCTCCAAGACCCTGGGCGCCGGCCTGCCCCTCGCGGCCACCATCACCAGCACCGAGATCGAACAGGCCGCCCACGACCGCGGCTTCCTGTTCTTCACCACCCATGTCTCCGACCCGCTCGTCGCCGCCGTCGGCAACACCGTGCTCGACGTCCTCGAACGCGATCACCTCGATACCCGTGCGACACACGCCGGAAAACTGTTGCGCGACGGCCTGCTTCGTATCCAAGACCGCCACAGTGTGGTGGGTGACGTCCGCGGCCGCGGGCTGCTGCAGGGACTCGAGCTCGTCGATTCTGACGCCGACCGCCTCGGCGCCCAGGTCACCCGCCGCTGTTACGACCTCGGATTGCACATGAACGTCGTCCAGTTACCCGGCATGGGCGGCACCTTCCGAATCGCGCCGCCGCTGACCGCCTCCGACGACGAGCTGGAACTGGGTCTGTCGATCCTGGAGCAGGCCATCGCCGAACTCGACGCGTGACCCGGCAGGTCAGCCGTCCTTCGCGTCGAGAGCCGCGGCCACCTCGGCGGGGAATCCGCCGGTGGCCACCGGTCCCCACGACGTCGGGGTGATGCGGATGACCGATTTGTTCTGCACCCGCATCGCCTCGCGGTACTCGTCCCAGTCCGGGTGCTCACCGGAGATGCACCGGAAGTAGTCGACCAGCGCGTCCTCGGCCTCGGGCATGTCGAGGACCTCGGCGGTGCCGTCGACCTGCACCCACGGGCCATTCCATTCATCGGAGATCACGCACACGCTGACCTGCGGTCGCCGTGCGGCATTGACCGTCTTGGCACGAGCGGGATAGGTCGCGATGACGATGCGGCCCTGCGCGTCCACACCACCGCTGACCGGCGAGAGTTGCGGCGCGCCGGCCACGGGTGGTGAGCAGGAGCATCTTGTGGCGAGGCGTGACGAAGTCGATGAGTTCGGCCTTCTCGACGTCGGTGGCGGTGGCGATGGTTCTGGGCATACCGCCACCCTAACCATGGGCACGGCCCCGATGGACCGGAGAACACCGATGGACCCGAGACCACAGCACAGCGCATTGGCGGCCGTCATCGCCGCGGTATCGAGGACCGTGGCGTTCGGCGACATCCGCACCAACCCGGGCTTATGGTGTGACAAACCCATCTACGAAGGAGAGCCCGCTATGTCTGAATCTCCTGTCGCCACCCCTCCCGCCGCGTCACCGACCCTGCGGGAGTTGACCGTTCGGGGCATCATTCTCGGCGGCCTGATCACCCTCGTGTTCACCGCCGCGAACGTATACCTCGGCCTCAAGGTCGGTCTCACCTTCGCCACAGCCATTCCCGCAGCGGTGATCTCGATGGCCGTTCTGCGGTTCTTTGCCCATCACTCGATCATCGAGAACAACATCGTCCAGACGATCGCCTCGGCCGCGGGCACGCTGTCGGCGATCATCTTCGTCATCCCGGGCCTGGTGATGATCGGCTGGTGGACCGGATTCCCCTACTGGATCACGATGGCGGTCTGCGCCGTCGGCGGCATCCTCGGCGTGATGTACTCGATCCCGCTACGCCGCGCACTCGTCACCGGCTTTGACCTCCCATATCCGGAAGGTGTTGCCGCAGCAGAGGTTCTCAAGGTCGGCGAGACCGAGGCGGGCGCGGAGAGCAACCGCGCCGGCCTCATCGCGATCATCGCCGGATCGCTCGGATCGGCGCTGTTCGCGTTGCTGGCCAAGATGCGGATCGTCACCGACTCGTTGGGTGCATACCTCAAAATCGGTTCCGGTGGAACTATTTTCGGCGCGAGCCTATCGCTGGCCCTGATCGGTGTCGGACACCTCGTCGGCCTGACCGTCGGCATCGCCATGCTCGTGGGTCTGATCATCTCCTACTTCATCCTGATGCCGATCTACTCGTGGGGTGACTTCACCGCATCCACCGGCGCCATCGGCGACGTCCTCGACACCGTCTTCTCCGACGACGTCCGGCTCATCGGTGCGGGCGCCATCGCCGTGGCGGCGGTGTGGACCCTCATCAAGATCCTGCGGCCGATCATCACCGGCATCTCCAACGCCCTGACCTCGTCGCGCTCACGACGCGAGGGGATCACCGTCGACATCACCGAACGCGACATCCCGATCACCTACGTCGGGGCCACCGTCGTGGCGATGCTCATCCCGATCGGATTGTTGCTCTGGGACTTCGTGCACACCCCCGCGTCGGGGCAGTCCACCAACCCGATCGACGGGTCGTCGGGCGGCATCATCTCCGTCACCATCCTGTTCGTGGTGATCATCGGCCTGGTCATCGCCGCCGTGTGCGGCTACATGGCCGGCCTGATCGGTTCGTCCAACAGCCCCATCTCGGGTGTCGGCATCCTCGTCGTCATCATCGCCGCGGTCCTGGTGAAGATCGTCTACGGGACGGCGTCGGGCAGCGAGACCGACGCGCTCATCGCCTACACGCTGTTCGCCGCCGCGATCGTCTTCGGTGTCGCCACCATCTCCAACGACAATCTCCAGGACCTCAAGACCGGCCAACTTGTCGGTGCCACACCGTGGAAGCAGCAGGTCGCGTTGATCATCGGCGTCCTCTTCGGGTCGATCATCATCCCGCCGATCCTGGAACTGATGAACAACTCCTTCGGCTTCGCCGGGATGCCCGGCGCCGGCGACGACGCCCTGTCGGCACCACAGGCCCAGTTGCTGTCCACCCTGGCCACCGGCGTCCTCGGCGGTTCGCTCAACTGGAGCCTCCTCGGGATCGGCGCTCTCATCGGGATCGGCGTCATCATCGTCGACGAGGTGCTCGGCCTCACGACCCGCCGGCTGCGGGTTCCGCCGCTCGCCGTCGGCATGGGGATGTACCTGCCGATGTCGTTGACGTTGGTCATCCCGATCGGCGCGATCCTCGGTGTCTTCTACAACAAGTGGGCCGACCGTTCCGGCGGCGACGCCGAGCAGAAGAAGCGGATCGGCGTGCTGATGGCCACCGGCCTGATCGTCGGTGAAAGCCTCTTCGGTGTCATCTTCGCCGGCATCGTTGCGGCCACCGGCGACGATTCTGCACTCGCCGTCGTCGGCGACGGCTTCGAGAATTACGCGATCTGGCTCGGCGTCGTCTTCTTCGTTCTGCTCGTCGGCGGACTGTACAAGTACGCGCAGCGCCTCGCGAGCGCCGGCGGCACGCCCGGCCCGAAGGCGGACATGACCAAGCGGCTCTGAGCCACTGCGTCCAACCGGTCCACGGTAACTGCACGCTCGACTCCCGTTTGCGCGCAATGCATTCCGCGCAAACGGGAGTTGCGCGCGCAGCTACCCCGACGACGCCGGCGCCAGGATCGCGGCGACCATGCGCTTCATCTGCATCCCCCAGTAGTCGTCGAGCGGCGCCTCGGGCCGCATCAGGGTGTGCAGAATGGCCGCGCCACCGAGCATCTCGATGAGCAGAGTGGCGTCGACGTCCGCACCGATGGCACCGGCGTCGCGCGCGGCCTCGAGCCGCACGCCGACGGCCCCGAAAACCCCGCCGAAGCCTTCGAGGACCTGCCGATGCAGTGCCGGGTCGGCGGCCATGTCGGCGATCAGGCCGGGTAACGCGGCGCGGGTAACCGGGCTGCCGAACACCTCGCGCACCTCGGCGATCATCGAGGCGAGGTCGGCGTCGAGGTCGCCGGTTTGTGACACCAGCGTGGTGAATCGGCGCAGGGTCGCGTCGTGCACGAGATCGGGTTTACCCGTCCACCGACGATAGATGGCCGTCTTGGTGGTCCCGGCGCGTTCGGCCACCGCCGACATCGTCAACCGGGCGTATCCGACATCGACGAGGAGCTCACGGGTCGCGCCGATGACTGCCCCGTCGATCGCCTCATCGCGAGGTCTCCCGGCGGATTTCCGGATTTCGCTGCGCGGGGACACCTGGTCTGCTGTCATAACGCAACCGAGCGTAGCGGAATCGGGGCGAATGGAGCATCATGACCGAATCGGCATCCTCGACGGGCACTCCCACCGTCGACACCCATGTGGATCCTCTCCAGCGCTCGGCGCGCGACACCTCGTCGCTCGCCGACACTCTCGCGGACTGGATCGCCGTCCGGGCACCCGATCGTGGTCGCCCGGACCTGCACATCGACGCCGGCGGCGACGCGAACGGCATGTCGTCGGAGACCATCATGGTCGACGCCCGTTGGCCCGGTGAGCAATCTCCGGAGCGTTGGGTGATGCGGATGGCGCCACGGGCAGAGGACATCCCGGTCTTCGACACCTACCGCCTCGATCATCAATACGAGGCGATGCGCCGCGCGGCCGCGGCCACCGCCGTGCCGATTCCGCAAGTGCACTGGCTCGAACCGACCGGCGACGTGGCCGGCTCTCCGTTCTTCCTGATGGACCGCGTCGACGGTCTGGTACCGCCGGATGTCATGCCATACACCTTCGGCGACAACTGGCTCTTCGACGCGTCGACGGAAGAGCAACGAGTCCTGCAGGATTCGACGGTGCGCCTGATCGCCGAGCTGCATTCGATACCCGACGCAGCCGCCACCTTCGACTTCCTGCGCGATGGTGGACCGCCATCCGACACCGACCTCGGCAGCCGGTTCTCCTGGCTGGTCGAATGGTACGAGTCGTCGGCTGCCGCGATCGGCCGTTCGCCTCTCGTCGACCGCGCGCTCATCTGGCTACGGGAGAACTTTCCCACCGACGCGGCCGCCCGCCCCTCGGTGCTGGTGTGGGGTGACGCCCGCATCGGCAACGTGATCTATCGGGACTTCGCACCGGTGGCCGTACTCGACTGGGAGATGGCCACATTCGGCCCACGGGAACTCGATGTTGCCTGGATCATCTTCGCCCACCGGGTATTCCAGGAGCTGTCCGGCCTGGCGGCCCTGCCCGGCTTGCCGGACTTCATGCGCGAGGACGACGTCCGCGCCACCTACCGCGACGCGACCGGCGTCGAACTCGGTGATCTGCAGTGGTTCTCGGTGTTCGCCGGCGTCATCTGGTGCTGCGTCTTCATGCGTGCCGGCGCGCGACGCGTGCACTTCGGGGAGATCGACCCGCCCGGCGACATCGACGCCGAACTGTTCTATCACCGTATCCTGCTCGAACGTCTCATCACCACACCCGAGGAAGGACACTGATGCTCGGCCCCGCCGACGAGTTCCCGATTCATCAAGTACCCCAACCGATTGCCTGGCCCGCAAGCTCCGATCGCAACTTCTACGACCGCTCCTACTTCAACGCGCACGACCGGAGCGGTGAGATCTTCCTGATCACCGGCATCGGCTACTACCCGAATCTGGGCGTGAAAGATGCGTTCGTACTGATCAATCGAGGTGGTGACGCCCAGACCGCGGTGCACCTGTCCGATGCGATCGACGCCGATCGCCTGCACCAGCACGTCGGCGACTACCGCATCGACGTCACCGATCCCCTGCATTCGCTGCACATCTGCCTCGCCGAGACCGAGGGCATCGAGATCGACCTCACCTTCACCGGGCTGTTCGACGCCCTGCAGGAGATGCCGCACCTGATGCGCACCGGCCCCAAGGTGACCCTCGACGCCCAGCGCTTCGCCCAGGTCGGCACGTGGCGGGGCCGCATCGTCGTCGACGGCGAGGAGATCACCGTCAACCCCGCCACCTGGATCGGCACCCGCGACCGGTCCTGGGGTATCCGGCCGGTCGGCGAACCCGAGCCCGCGGGTCGCCCGGCCGATCCACCCTTCGAGGGCATGTGGTGGAACTACATCCCGATGGCCTTCGACGACTTCCAGCTCGTACTGATCGTGCAGGAATCCCCGGATGGCTTCCGCACGCTCAACGACTGCAGCCGGGTGTGGAAGGACGGCCGCGTCGAGCAATTGGGCTGGCCTCGGATCACCGTCCACTACCGTTCGGGTACCAGGATTCCGGCCGGCGCCACCATCGAGACCACCGCCCCCTCCGGGGCGGCCGTGCACCTCGAGGTCACGTCGCGGCTGGCGGTACCGATCCACGTGGGCGGCGGCTACGGCGGCGATCCCGACTGGACACACGGGGTGTGGAAGGGCGCCGATTTCACCGAGCGTCGCTCGTACTCGTTGTCCGATCCGGCCGTCGCCGGCCGCATCCCGTTCGGGGTCATCGATCACGTCGGACACGCGGTGTGCCGGGAGGCCGACGGCACCACCCGCGAGGGGTGGGGACTCTTCGAGCACGGCGCCCTGGGCCGCCACGATCCGTCGGGTTTCGCGGACTGGTTGTCGGTCGCCCCCTGAGTTCTGCGCCACACCCCTTGCCAGGTACCCCCCGGGGTATATACCCTCGGGGGTATGAGAATTGTTGTCGTCGGCGGTGTCGCCGGAGGTATGAGTGCGGCCGCCCGCGCTCGGCGCCTCGACGAAGATGCCGAGATCATCGTCCTCGAACGCGGTCCGCACCCGTCGTTCGCCAACTGCGGGTTGCCGTATTACGTCGGCGGTGAGATCGCCGACCGCGACGAGCTCCTGCTGCACACGCCGGAGAGTCTGGCCGAGACACTCAACCTCGACGTCCGGGTGAACCACGAGGTGATCGCGGTGGACCCGGACACCCGTCGGGTGCGCGTGGCCACCGCCGGCGGCATCGACGAGATGGCCTACGACCACCTGATCCTGGCGCCCGGAGCGCGCGCCGTCCGCCCGCCGATCCCCGGCCTCGACGCCGAATGCGTCACCACGTTGCGCACCGTCGGCGACGCCGTCGCCCTGCGCGAACGCGTGCTCGACGGCGCACGGCGCGCCGTGGTCCTCGGTGCCGGCTTCATCGGCGTCGAGGCGGCCGAGGCCCTGCGCCTGCGTGGCCTCGAGGTGGCCCTCGTCGAACTCTCCGACCACGTGCTGCCGCCCCTCGAACGCGAGTTGGCCTCCGCCGTGCGCGATGAACTGACCCGCCTGGGCATCGCGGTTCACGACGGTATCGCCGCTACCGAGGTCGAATACCATGGCGCCACAGCCGATTCCGATGACCCGACCGCGACCGTGATCCTGTCGGACGACACCCGGATACCCGCCGATGTGATCGTGCTGTCGGTCGGCGTCACCCCGGATACCGCCCCCTTCGAGGCCGCCGGCGTGGCCTGCGAACGCGGTGCGATCGTCGTCGACGAGCATGGCCGGACCAACCTCGACCGCATCTGGGCCGTCGGGGACGCGACGGTCTCCACCGATGCGGTCACCGGTATGCGACGCCCCGTCGCCCTGGCCGGGCCGGCCAATCGCGCGGGCCGGCAGGTCGCCGACGCCATCCTCCGACCCGAGACCGCCCGGCCGATCCCGGCGCCCTTGGGCACGGCGATCGTCCGCGTCGGCGAGCTCACCGCCGCCCTCACCGGTGCCAATCGGGCAGCCCTGGATGCGTCCGGAATCGATTATCGGACAATGCACTTGCATCCGAACAGTCATGCCGGATACTTCCCGGGGGCAGAACAGATCAGTCTGATGCTGCACGTCCGCGCGGGTGACGGGCTCCTGCTGGGCGCCCAGGCGGTCGGCCTCGATGGCGTCGACAAGCGAATCGACGTGCTCGCCACCGCGATCCGCAATCACATGAGCGCCGCCGATCTGATCGATCTCGACCTCGCCTACGCGCCGCCCTACGGATCCGCCAAGGATCCGGTGAACCTCGCGGGCATGATCGCCGACAACATCGCCACCGGCACCGTGCAACTCTGGCACGCCGCCGACGTCGACACCGTCCTCGTCTCGTCACTGGTGCTCGACGCCCGCTCGGCCGACGAGTACGCCGGCGGACACCTTCCCGGAGCACTCAACATCCCGCACACCGAGATTCGTGAGCGGATCGAGGAGGTCCGGGCGGCCGCCGACGGCCGGCCGGTGCGGGTCTACTGCCACTCGGGCATGCGTTCGTACCTGGCCACCCGCGCCCTGTCCGCGTCCCTGCCCGACGTCGCGAATCTCTCCGGCGGCATGCTGACATTCCTCGGCTGGTTCGGTGCGGCGGCCGCCGACCACATCGTGGCCGACGAACGCACCACCGCCTGACCTCGCACCATCACACCCACCCCATCTCACCGACCCCCCATCTTCACCAACCCCGAGGAGTACCCATGTGCCAACGAACGACCTGCCGGAAATGCGGAAAGGCCAGCTGGCGAGGCTGCGGTAATCACGTCGACCAGGTGATGCGCGGCGTCCCGCAATCGCAACGCTGCCAAGGGCATGCCGGCGAGCCGGGAATGTTCGCTCGGTTGTTCGGCAAGGGCTAGACAGGCCGGGGCCGGACACACACCGGCGCGGCTCGGAACCAACAGTTCTGAGCCGCGCCGTTCAGAACTGCGCCGTTCAGAACTGCGCCGTTCAGAATTGGCCGACCGCGAAGCCGATCAGCAGCACCACCACACCACCGATCTCACCGACGATCAATGCGGTGGTGGATGCACGCAAACTCGTTGAGGCATGCGCGAATTGGTTGTCGGTGTCGCGGCGCCAGCCGTGCAGCATGTAGGTGATGATCGCCCCGACGAAGAACACGATCGGCACGCCGGCGGCGACGAGATTCACCCAGGTCGGCCAGGCACTGAACTCGACAAGCGCGGCGAGCAGCAACGTCGCGAACGCGTAGAGCAGCGCCGCCCGATGGGCGATGTCGACGTACGGGTGGGCGAGATGGGTGGGCGACGACAGCATCTCCCGGTACTTCCACACACCCAGGATCAGCGCCAGCACCAGGATCAGACCGGCCGCGAACACCACGATCGCGGTGTCGATGCCGATATCGGGTGCCATGGCCGTCAGTCTGTCACGATGATTCCGTCAGGTCACCGGGGCAGTCCTCAGATCAGCTGACCCAGCGGGACCTCCGAATCGGCGAGCTTGTTCAGATCGAGCGTTGCTCCCGAGGCCACGAGCGCCTTGATGTCGTCGAGTTGATCCCAGATATTGCACTGCATCCCGGCGAGCAGGTGCGCATCGTCGTCGACCCACAGCGCGACGAACTCCCGCGCCCCGAGGTCGCCACGGATGATCACGCGATCGTCGGCGCCGGCGAGCCCGCTGTACTCCATGCCGAGGTCGTACTGGTCGGTGAAGAAGTACGGCAGGTTTTCGTACTCGGCGTCGCCGCCGAGGATGTTCGTCGCCGCCACCGCCGGCTGATTGAGTGCGTTGGCCCAGTGTTCCGTGCGGACCCGGCGCCCCAGGACCGGATGCATCTGGTTGGCGATGTCACCGACGACGAAGATGTCCGGATCACTGCTGCGCAGGCCGGCGTCGACGAGGACACCCCCACCATCGATCTCCACCCCGGCGCTCTGCGCCGGTCCCAGGTTCGGAACCGCACCCGCCGCGACCAGCACGGCGTCGGCATCGATGGTCGATCCGTCCTTCAGACGCAGCCCGGCAGCGGCACCGCCGTCGGTGAGGATCTCGGCCACCTGCACCTCGGTCCGCAGATCCACCCCGTGGCCGCGGTGCAGGTCGGCAAAGACGCGGGCCACCTCGTCGCCCAGGACTCGTTGCAGTGGTAAGGCCGCGGCCTCGGCGACCGCCACCTCGACACCGCGTCCGCGGGCCGTCGCCGCCACCTCGAGCCCGATCCACCCGCCACCGACGATCGCGAGTCTGCTGATGGAGTCCAGCGCCGAACTCACCGCCTGAGCGTCGTCGAGCGACCGCAGGTGATACACCCCGCTCGCATCCGCTCCGGGCAGGTCCAGGTGCCTCGACGACGACCCTGTCGCCAGCACCAACGAGTCATACGACAGTGTCGATCCGTCGGGCAGGGAGACCGTCTTCGCCGCCGCATCGACGGCGTCGACGGTGGTGCCGGGCCGGAAGTCGACCTTGTGGTCGAGGTACCAGTTGGTGTCGTGGACGGTGAACTCGTCGGGCTTCTGTTTCCCGGCGAGGAACTCCTTGGACAGCGGTGGCCGCTCGTATGGCAGGCGTTCCTCGGCACCCAGCAGCACGATGTCACCGCCGTAATCCTGATCTCGCAACGCCTCGGCGGTCTTTGCTCCCGCGAGGCCTCCTCCGACGATGATGATTCTCGACATGGCGATTCCTCTTCTCGGTGGACTCTCCGATCCACCGTACGCGGGCACGGCACACCGTCCGGGCGACTTGAGTCGACACCCATCCTTCCGCTGCGCAGCTCCGAATCCATCGCAGCACCGAATCCATCACAGTCCAGATCCGCAGCCAACCCGCGTCCCCGAGGAGCCGCACATGCGCACGAGGCCGCTGCCCACGGTCACGTCCGACGCCCCCGGCGATCCACCCGACGACGCCGCCCTCGTCGAGGGCATCGTGCGGGGGACCCTCGACACCCACGCCTCGGTCCTCGGTACCGTCGACCCCGACACCGCAGCGCTCACCGACGCGATCCGGCGTTCCGCGACCGGCGGCAAGCGATTACGCGCGGCGTTCTGCCTGTGGGGATCTCGCGGTGCGGGTGCCGATCTCGCGCCGGGCACCGCCGCTGCCGCAGCCGCCATCGAGTTGTTCCACCTCGCCGCGCTCGTCCACGACGACATCATGGACGACAGCGCCACCCGTCGCGGCCTTCCGACCGTGCACCGCGACTTCGCCGATCGGCATCGTCGAGACCGGTTGCGCGGCAACCCCGCCACCCACGGCACCTCGATGGCGATCCTCGCCGGCGACCTCTGCCTGACCTGGTCCGACGATCTGCTCGCCACCGCCCTCGACGACGCCCACCGCGACATCCGCCGTGCGGCGCGCGCGGTGTGGTCACAGATGCGCGACGAAGCGTTCGCCGGCCAGACCCTGGACATGCTGGCGCAGACCACATCCGGTATCACCCGTGCGCGAGCGCACACGATCCTGCGCTTCAAGAGCGCCAAATACACCATCTCCCAGCCACTTCGGCTCGGCGGAACCCTGGCACGAGCCGATGCCCGCCTGCTCGCCGATTATGACGACATCGGCATCCATGCCGGTGAGGCCTTTCAGCTGCGCGACGACGTCTTGGGAGTCTTCGGTGATCCGGCGGCGACCGGCAAATCCAACGTCGACGACATCCGGGAGGGCAAACGCACCCTGCTCGTGGCGATCACCGAGGAGCGCGCGAACCGGGTCGGCCGCCAACTGCTGTCCCGGGCACTGGGCAATCCGGCTGTGCGCGAACGGGATGTGGCCGCGCTGCGCGAGTTGATGGAGTCCACCGGCGCCCGACGCGGTGTGGAACGACGCATCGACGAGCTGACCGACGCGGCCCTGCGCACCGTCGACGGTCTCGACTCCGATGACCGCACCCGGGTGGCGCTGACCGATCTGATCCACCGGTGCGTGCGGCGGGAGTCATGAGCGACGCAGCATCTGTGCCGCCGGTGGTCGACCTGCACCTGTTCGGGGTCGATTCGGTGTTCGCCGCGCTGCAGCGCGTTGCACGTGCTCGACGATCGCGCAAAGATGTTCCCGGACTGCGCTTTGTCAAGGTCCTCGGTACCGGCTCCGGTGACACGTTCACCATGCGCGATGCCGATCTGTCCCACTGGGCCGTTCTGCTTGTCTGGGACGGGAGCGCCCCGGTGGAACTGTCCTACCTCGATCGGTGGGAGGCGATCAGCCGGGAGCACCTGCGGATCCGGATGCGGCCGCTCTCCGCTCGCGGCCGGTGGTCGCGGCGGGAACCGTTCGGTGTCAATGCCTCTCGCACACCGAGCCGAGAACCGGGTCCGGTCGCGGCGATCACCCGAGCGCGGCTGCGTCCGACCCGGATGGCGTCCTTCTGGCGTTCGGTACCACCGGTCGCAGCGGCCCTCAACGCGTCGTCGGGGGTGCGTCTGGCGGTGGGGATCGGTGAGGCTCCCATCGGCGTGCAGGGTACCTTCTCGCTGTGGGACGACGCGCGCGATCTGTCGGCCTTCGCCTATCGAAACCCCGAACACGTCTCCGCCATTCGGCGTACCACGCCCGAACGGTGGTATGCCGAAGAGCTTTTCGCCCGATTCAGCGTCGAGACCGTCGATGGGACATACCGGGGTGACACCCCGTGAGCGGCGTGTCAGGACGCACGGTCGAGCATGCCGGCGCGCACCTCGTCCCACGTCGCTTCCTGCCGATCGCCGCCTGGACGCTGTTGTGCGCCAACATCCTTCTCCAGATCGCCTTCCCGCTGACCGGCGGCGGCACTGCCGTGATGACCACGGGCAGCGCCCTGCTGTTGTCGGTGGCGATGCTCTGCGCCGCGGGTGCCACTCACGGTCTGCGTGGTGTCCTGACGCTGCTGATCGTCGCCGGTGGTGGCGGACTGCTGGCCGAAACCCTGGGCGTGCACACCGGAGTCCCGTTCGGCGAGTACTCCTACACCGGCGCGCTGCAACCGGAGCTGTTCGGAGTGCCCGTCGCGGTGCCCGCGGCGTGGATCATGATGAGCTGGCCGGCGTTCGTCGTCGCCACCCGACTTGCCGCTGACCGGATGTGGTTGATCATTCCGGTCGGTGCGTACGCACTGGCCGCGTGGGATGTCTTCCTCGATCCGCAGATGGTCGACAACGGCTATTGGCAGTGGGAGTCGACGACACCATCGCTGCCCGGAGTCGACGGCATCCCGCTGTCGAATTTCGCCGGCTGGCTGATGGTCTCGCTGATCATCATGACGGGTCTGAGCGTCGCAGTTGGCACCGGACGAGGCTCCGACGCCCCGGAGGGAGCGGTCCCGCTCGTCGCATACCTCTGGACGTACTTCTCGTCGATGATCGGCCACCTGGTCTTCTTCGGCCGGCCGATGGTCGCGGTGGTCGGCGGGGTGCTGATGGGGGTGATCGCGATTCCCCTCGCGATCTCGCTGGTCCGCGAGGTGCGTCGTGCGCGGCGGTGAGATCTGGCGTGCGCTGGTGGCGTGCGGAACAGCGATGGCCACCGGCTCGGCCGTGCTGACGATGGTGAACGCCGCCACCATCCGGGTGCCGAATGCACTCGCACCCAGTGGTGATGAACCATTGTCGGTGCTGTTGCCCATGCGCGACGAGGCCCGCCATGCCGGCGACTGCCTCCGCGCCGTCGCCGCTGCCGCCGATCGGTGGCGCGGCCCGGTTCGCATCGTCGTGCTCGACGACGACTCCTCCGACGGCACCGCCGACATCCTCGCCGACCTGGCCGAGCAGATCCCCGCACTCGAGATCGTCAGCGGCGCCGGCCCCATCGCCGGGTGGCTCGGCAAGGCGTGGGCGTGTGAACAGTTGTCGTGTCGCGCCGTCGAGCGGGGCGTTCTCGTCTTCGTCGACGCCGACGTGCGGGTGGCGCCAAACGGGTTCACCGCGAGCGTGGCCACGATGCGCACGGCCGGATTGGACATGTTCTGTCCCTACCCGCGTCAGGTCGCCGGCACCCCCGCCGAACGGCTGATACAACCGCTCCTGCAATGGAGTTGGATGTCGACGCTCCCGCTGCGACTTGCCGAACGGTCGGCGCGTCCGAGCCTGTCGGCGGCCAATGGTCAGTTCCTGATCGTCGACGCCACCACCTACCGCCGTGCCGGTGGTCACGGCGCGGTGCGCGACGAGGTGCTGGAGGACATCGCGCTGCTGCGTGCGGTGAAGGCGGTCGGTGGGCGCGGGGTCGTCGGTGACGGCAGCAGGGTGGCGTCGTGCCGAATGTATGTGGGGTGCAGAGAGATACGTGACGGATACCGCAAGTCGCTGTGGTCGGCCTTCGGCTCCCCGGCGGGCGCGGCGGCGGTGTCCGCCCTCCTGATGCTCACCCACGTCGTGCCCGCCGTCGCCGCACTCACCGGCTCACGGGTCGGCCTGTTCGGTTATCTGGCCGGGGTCGCCTCGCGGGTCGTCAGTGCCCGCCGAACCGGTGGACGTGCACTGCCCGACTCGCTGGCACATCCGATCTCGGTCGTCGCCTTCACCGGTATGACAGTCGATTCCGTGATCGCCCATCGTCGGGGACTGCTGCGCTGGAAGGGACGGGAGATCAACGGTGTCTGACATCGTGGTGATCGGCGCCGGTGTCGGCGGGCTCGCCGCCGCGATCCGGTTGCAGGCGGCGGGCCATCGGGTGACCGTTCTCGAGCAATCGGCGGACGTCGGCGGCAAACTCGGCGTCCTGCGCCATGACGGATTCGTCTTCGACACCGGGCCGTCGCTCCTCACCATGCCGCACGTGCTGGCCGAGCTGTTCGCCGACACCGGCGCGCCACTGGGGAATGTGCTGGACTTGCAACGACTTCCGGTCGCCGCGCGGTACCGCTTTCCCGACGGGACACTCCTCGACCTGCCCGGGGAGATGACCGACATCCCCGCCGCACTCGACGCCGCCCTGGGTTCGGGATGCGGCGCCCAGTGGCAGGGTCTGCTGCGGCGCTCCCAGCAGATCTGGGACGTCACGCGTGGACCCTTCCTCGAATCCCCGATCTCGCTGCGGCGCATGGCCTCTCTGGCTCGTTCGGTCTCCGACGTCCGTACCGTCGCCCCGTGGCACAGTCTGCGCGGTCTGGGCCTCCGGTACCTCGACGACGTCCGACTCCGAATGATGCTGGACCGCTACGCCACCTACACGGGTTCCGATCCGCGCCGCGCGCCGGGTGCGCTGTTATCGGTTCCGTGGGCCGAGCAGAGCGGCGGCTCGTGGTATGTGCGTGGCGGTCTCGGCCGCATCGCGATCGCCCTGCGCGAGCGGCTCCTCGAACTCGGTGGGATCTTGTGCACCGACACCGAGGTCGAGGCCATCACCACCTCGGGTGGGCGGGTCACCGGTGTGCGCACCGTCGACGGCCGCGTCGCCGACGCCGATCTCGTGGTGGCCAATGCCGATGCCGAGCAGGTGTATTCGCATCTCATCACCACACCGCCCGCTCGTCGGGCGCGTCGCCGGCTGCATCGATCCACCCCCTCGTTGTCGGGTTTCGTGATGCTGCTCGCCGTCGACAATCCACCGCCGATGACCCATCACACGGTGCTGTTCCCCTCCGACTACGACGCCGAGTTCGACGCGGTCTTCGGACGCCACGGCCGACCCCACCCGGTCGCCGACCCGACCATCTACATCACGGCGCCCGACGACCCGGCGGTGCGACCCGACGCCTCGACCGCGGCGTGGTTCGTCCTCGTGAACGCCCCACGGCACGACCCGGACCGCGGAATGGATTGGGATGCACCCGGTGTGGCGAGCCGGTACGCCGATCTCCTCGTCGACCTGATGTCGATGCGCGGCATCGACATCGCCGGACGCATTCGCCATCGATTCGTCATCTCACCGGCTGACCTGCAGCGGCGGACCCTCACTCCCGGCGGATCGATCTACGGGACGTCGTCGAATGGACCTCGGGCCGCGTTCCTGCGTCCCGCCAACTCTTCCCCGGTCCCTGGCCTGTACCTGGTCGGTGGATCGGCCCACCCCGGCGGCGGCGTGCCCCTGGTCCTGCTGTCCGCGAAAATCGTGGCGGGACTGATCGGCCCGGCCTGACCCCGTCGAGTGGGCGCCCTTTCCCGTCGAGTGGGCGCCGTTTCCCGTCGAGACGGAGACTACGACGCCGACGGTCCCGTCGTCGTGTCGCCACGCAATCTCTTGCGGATGAGTTCGGCACTGATCAGGCACATCGGCAGACCGATACCCGGTCGCGTGCTCCCACCGGCGTAGTACAGCCCCGACACCTTGCGGGACCGGTTGGTCGCCCGCAGAAAGGCGCTCTGCCGCAACGTGTGTGCGGGTCCGAGCGCGCCACCGGACCAGGAGTTCAGGTCGTCGACGAAGTCCGCCGGACCGGTGGTGCGCCGCAGCACGATCCGATCGGCGAGGTCGGGGATGTCGGCCCACTTCGACACCAATTCGACGGCGCGGTCGGCGATCTGCTCGATCAGCGGGTCGCCGAGACCGTCGACGCCCCCGTGCCCCAGACCGGGATCGGCAGGCACCGGGACGAGGAAGAAGAGATTCTCGTCGCCCTCGGGTGCGACCGAATCGTCCGAGGCCGATGGGCGGCACACATACAGTGATGCGGGATCGGGTACGCGAGTGGGTTTTTCGAAGATCGCATCGAAGTTCGAGCCCCAGTCCTCGGTGAAGAACAGCGAGTGATGGGCCAGTTCGGGCAGCCGCCCACGCACTCCCAGGAACACCAGCACCGCACCGGGGCCCGATGTCCGACGATCCCACCACTTCTGGTCGAAGGTCCGCAATCGGGCCGGCAGCAACTCCGTTTCCAGATGATGCAGGTCCGTCGCACCGATCACCACGTCCGCGGCCAGCACCCGTTCGGTACCGTCGGCGTCCCGCACGCGGACGCCACTGACCTCCGCCGACCGCCGATCCCGCAGCGAGCGGCGAGGATTCGGGCGAGTCGTGATCCCCACCACCGGGCTCGACGCGTGCAAGCGCGCACCCGCACCCTGCGCCACCCGGACCAGCGCATCGACGAATGCGGTGAATCCGCCATCGGGATACCGCACGCCGTCGTCGAGGTCGAGCCAGCTCATCAGGTGATACATCGCCGGCGCCCGTTCCGGCGACGCACCGAGAAAGACCGCCGGGTACCCGAGGATCTGGCGGAGCCGCCGATCGGTGAAGTACCGCTTGGTGTATCCGTCGAGGCTTTCGCCGAGCAACCGCAGCAACCGCGGCAACCGCCGCACCAGCTCGGTGCCGGTGAAGGCGTGCGCCGTGTCGAAGCTGGTGTACAGGAACCGCCTCACCGCGACGTCATACGTGTCGCGTGCCGACGCGAGGTACCGGTCCAGCGCGGCACCGGCCCCCGGCTCGATCGACTCGAACATCGCCCGGTTGCGCGCCACGTCACCGGACACATCGAGCGCGTCGGCATGTCCCTCGAAGAACACCCGATACCCCGGTTCCAGCGACGTCAAACTCACCTGCTCCGCCGTCGAGGTCCCCAGCAGGGCGAAGAAATGGTCGAAGACCTCCGGCATCAGCCACCACGACGGTCCGGTGTCGAAGCGGAAGCCATCACGCTCCCAACTCCCGGCGCGACCACCGAACTCGGCACCCTGCTCCACCACGTCGACGTCGTGGCCGTCGGCTGCCAGCAATGCGGCCGTTGCCAGACCGGCCACCCCGCCACCGATGATCACCACCTCTTTCGGCTGCGGCACAGAACTATTCAACACGGGACCACCTTCGACTCACCGATCATGCGGCCACCCGGGGCCGCCCACGACGCGCCATCGCGGTGGCCGCGATCCGGATCTTGCCGGGTGTCGACACCCGGATTCGTCGACGCGCCGCCTCGGCCGCGGGCACCCCGCGCAGACCGACGGCCAACTCCGCGAACAGATCATGGGCCGTACACACCGCGATGCGGCTGCCGATCGGGAGGTCGGGGATGATCGTCGCCGCGGCCGCGAGATCGGCGTCGACGTCGTCGAGCCACCGGTGCCAGGCGTCGTCGCTCGGGATGGCCGGGTCGAGCCCGGTGAGGTACGTCCGTCCCAGATCCCCGCTGTCGACACCGAAATCCCGGAGAAAGTTCACCTTCTGAAAGGCCGCACCGAGCCGACGCGCCCCCGGGGCCATCGCCTCGTACCGCGCGTACCGATCCCGCTCATCGGCCAAGAACGCTCGCAGGCACATCAATCCGACGACCTCGGCCGATCCGTAGATATAGGAGTCCAGCGACGACTCGTCGTGACTCGTGCAGTCCAGATCGGTACGCATCGACGCGAAAAATGGTGCGGTGAGCGATGATTCGATGCCGACCCGGCGGGCTGTGCGGGCGAAGGCGTGGACGACGAGGTTGGCGCTCGTCCCGGCGCTCATCGCCTCCTCGGTGTCGCTCTCGAGCTGGTCGAGGGCCACGCGGCGTTCGTCGATGCCCTGTCCCGGGCGTGGGGCGTCGACGATCTCGTCGGCCACCCGCACCAGCGCGTAGATGTTGTGGACGTCGCGACGCACCGGCCCCCGCAGCAATCGGGATGCCAGACCGAACGACGTCGAATACGACCGGATCACCAGCGACGCGCTCGCCTCGGCCACGGCGTCGTATCGAGCGTACGGTTGCGCCCGGTCGATGTTGGGCCGGCGCAGGCTCATGTTCCGGCCCCGACGATGCGGTACGGATCCGGACCGGTCCCCAGAGCGTGGACCTGGTCGACGAACCATGGGCTGAGCAACCACGGCGTCCGGGTGGCCGCCGCCCAGACGTCGTCGACCTCGGCCCAGGCGACTTCCATCACCTCGTCGGGATTGGCGACGACCGGCCCCCGGGCGTGGGCGAGGAACACCGGGCACACCTCGTTCTCGACCACCCCGCTGGCGTCGACAGCGCGGTAACGGAAATCCGGGATGATCGCCCGCAGGTCATCGACATCGAAACCCAGCTCACGCTGCGCATAGCGGCGAATGGCATCGGTGACGTCCTCCCCGGGCCGGGGATGCCCACAGAACGAGTTCGTCCACACGCCCGGCCACGTCTTCTTGCTCAACGCGCGCCGCGTCATCAACAGTCGGCCGGCATCATCGACGACGTGGCAGGAAAACGCCAGGTGCAGCGGCGTGTGCGCGTCGTGCACCGACCCTCGATCCGCCGTGCCGCGCGGCGTGCCGTCGTCATCGACGAGTACCACCAGGTCCTCGGTCATCGGCGCGGCTCCTCGCTCCACTCGTCGCTGCAGTCGGTTGTGTCACCCCTAATCCACCAGCACTTCGACGCCGAAGCAAATCCGGATGGGCGGGTCCCGCCCATCCGGAGTAGCGGCTCCGATCAGTCGCGATGCAGCAGCGGCAGCAGCGCCTCGGTCTTCTCCGTGGTCCATCCGGGCGGTGAGAGGATGCGCGCCCACGAGTACGGAATCGCGCTCAGATAGTGGTGCCCGTGCCCGTCGGGTACGCCGGTCGACACCGCCATATCGGCGGAGACCTGCAGGAATGTGACCAGCGGGATCCAGCGCATCGCGTTGAGGACGTCACGTCCCCGGTCCTCGCTCAGCCAGTCCGGCTTGGACAGCACCAGCGCCGGCGACCACCACGCGATCGGGTCGGAGGCGTGCTGCAGATACACCACACGTGGCCCGGGCCAGGGCGCATCGGGGCGGTCGAGGTCCGGCGGGTCGGCGATGAATCTCACCTGTTCACCGTTGCCGTAGATCGGCTGCCACTGCGGCGAGCCGGCGTCACGCGCCGTCGTCGCATCGCTCCAGATGGTGTTGTTGAAGGTGGGACCGCTGAACAACGCACCGTCGGTGCGGGCGGCCACGGTCGGGACGGTGCCGAAGGCGGCCTCCGCGCCGAAGCTGCCCAGACTCTCCCCGAAGACCACGAGCTTGGGTCGCTGATCCTCCGGCAGTGCCCGGACCCGGGCGTCCACCGCCTCGAACAGGGCACTGCCCGCCTGCCGCGCGCGTTCCTTGTCCACCAGGAACGAGATCCAACTCGGGAGGTAGGAGTACTGCATCGATACCGTCGCGACGTCGCCGTTGTACATGTACTCCAGCGAGTCGATGGTGGCCTTGTTGAGCCAGCCGGAGCCGGTCGCCGATCCGATGGCGATCACCGCGCGGTCGAGACCACCGGCCCGCACGAGTTCGTCGGCGGCCAGCCGGGCGTTGGCGCGCAGGTCGTCGCCGGACCCGAGCCCGACGAACGCACGGATCGCTTCCATCGCCGGTGCGGCGTTGAACGCCGACAGTTCCTCGACGGACGGACCGCCGTCGACGATGCGGCGACCTTCGCGTCCCAGTGATGCCCAGCTGACCAGCGAACCCGGCCCACCGGACCGGAATCCGCTCGTCGGCGGCGCCGAATCCGGGTCGGTCTCGTTGTTGGCGGCGGCGAAACTCGCATTGAGCCACTGCATCGAATACTTGGCGACGACGCCGTTGAGGATGAACACGGTCAGCAAGACCACGATCACCGCACCTGCGACGGCCGAAACGCGGGGTGGCGCAATCCGGTTGAGCTGCCGAACCAGCCAGACGAGCAGTGACGCCCAGGCCTGACCGATGACCATCAGGATCACGAACACGATCACCGCGATCACGACCACCGTCGGGTACGCCGTCCAGGACAGCCTATCGACGCCCATCAGGTCACGGATATCGTTCTGCCACTTCGCAAACCAGTAGAACATCGACGCGGTACCGATCACGAAGGCCACCGCCAGCGCGATCCAGAACACTCGGCGCGGCGATGACCACCGCCGATCCCGGGACAGCATGAACCGCCCCAACCACGCCAGGAACGCCCCGAAGCAGTACCCGAGTGCGGCGCCCGCGCCACTGACGACCCCCTGGAAGAACGCACCACGCGGCAACAGCGACGGCGTGGCCGACAGCCACAGGAAGACGGTGCCCATCACCAGTCCGGTGAAACTGATGCGATGGGAGTACGCGACGACGCGCCGACGCAGCGCACTCACGCGGGACGCATCGTCGTTCGGTTGGTCACCACCGGCACCCGACGACGCGGTGGCCGATTCCTCTTCGACGACGTCCGCCGGGGTCGGCGGTGCACCGTCGGACGGTGTGGCCGCATGATCGTCGACGGGCTTCGCCATGACTGCTCCTGTCACCGCAACGGATCAATTATCGGGCACAATCACCCGGATACCGCCGAAACCCTATCCGCACATCATCCGCGGCAACCAGCCGTGCCCGGCAGCGAGGAACCACCATGTCACGGTTGCGCTGGTATCCGCCGCTGGTGGTGGCGTTGCTGATCGGTGTGCAGATCGTGGTGTTCACCTCCCCGCTGACCTACGCCGGATGGTTCATCCCGGCGGCTGCCGTCGTCATCACGATCCTCGGCCGTGTCGCCGGGCTGAGCTGGGGTGATCTGGGATTGTCTCCCGGCACGATGCCCACCGGGCTGCGGTATGCCGTCGTGATCGTCGCGATCGTCGCCGTTGTCGCCGCGGGGGCCGTCGCGCTGCCGTGGACGCGCGAGTTATTCCACAACGACAGCTACCCCGATGTCCCGGCGGCGGTCTACGCCGCGCTGGTCCTGATTCCGTTGCGGACGGTCCTGGCCGAGGAGGTGATCTTCCGGGGTGCATTGCTCGGGTCGCTGGCGCGGCTCACCTCAGCGCGCGCCGCCGTGGCCGGTCAGGCCGCACTGTTCGGCTGCTGGCATGTCGCATCGTCGTTGGGGCTCGCCGCGCACAACGACGGCATCGGCGACGTCGTCGGCACCGGACCCCTCGGCGTGGTGGCCGGGGTACTGCTCGCCGTGGTCGTCACGGGCATCGCCGGGCTCATCCTGGGGTGGCTGCGGATGCGCAGCGGCAGCCTCCTCGCTTCGATCGCACTGCACTGGTCGGTCAACGGGATCGGCGCGATCGCCGCGGCGATCGCCTGGCAGCTGAACTGACCGACCGGACGCCGCGCTACCCGGTCGTCGGCGGCGGGGCGTCGAGCATCGGGACCAGGTAGCGCCGGGCGACGTCGACGAGTTGATCGTCGTCGGAGAGGTCGATGATGTGGCTGGGGATGACGACGAACGACACGGATATCCGCGCCAGCATCTCGGCGGTCAGGTCGACGTCGAGGTCACCACGCAGGTTCCCGGCCTGCTGTTCCTCACGCAGTTGCGCGGCAACGAAGATCCGCACCGCGGTGAGCAGCCGACCGTCGTCACCGCCGATCAGGCCGGCCAGCACCGACGGTTCCACCTCGAGTAGCCCGATGATCAGCGGGTTCGTCGTCACCGCGCGATACGCGCTCAGGAACCCGGCCACCAGGCGATCGGCGGCGGTGCGGGCGGGCGCGACGTCGGCGAGGAACTGCACCAGGTACCGGCGGAACTCACGCAGCATCACCTCCTCGACGAGGATGTCCTTGTTGGTGAACTTGCGGTAGAGCGTCACCCGCGATGTTCCCGCGCGGCGCGCCACCTCCTCGAGCGAGGTGCGCTGGATACCCATCCGGCGGAACTGGTCGTAGGCCGCGTCGAGGAGACGAACCCGGATCGGGTCCTCCTCGACGTCAGCCCCACCCCCGACCGCGGTGACATCGTCGAAGGCCCGTTGCAGCAACGATTTTCGCGGCGGCGTTGCTGAGTCCATACTTCTCCCACGGATCTGTTTCAGACGGCATCACCCGACCACGAACGACCCGACCCCCACCATGCTAAACCGAGCATGCCCGATCTCCGGGATTCACCATTCCCCGTTCACGGCGCCCCCCACCTCACTGACAGCGCCATCCATCGACCTCCGATCCGCGTCGCGCACTATGCTCGACGACGTGAATGCGCGCGCAGGAATCGTGGTCACCGGCACCGAGGTCCTGACGGGCCGCATCGCGGATCAGAACGGTCCGTGGGTGGCGCGGCAACTACTCGACATGGGTGTCGATGTCGCACACATCACCGTGTGCGGAGATCGCCCCGACGATCTGATCGCCCAACTACAGTTCCTCGCCGCGCAGGATGTATCGCTGATCGTCACCACCGGTGGACTCGGCCCCACCGCCGACGATCTGACCGTCGACACCGTGGCCCGCTTCACCGGCCGGCCACTGCACCTCGACACCGACCTCGAGGCACACATCGGTGGCATCATCCGACGATGGCAACAGCAACGCGGTGTCACCGACGACTCTGCCGCAACCCACGCGGGCACCCGCAAACAGGCCATGATTCCCGCAGGGGCACAACCTATCTCACCGGTCGGGACCGCTCCCGGAATCGCCATCCCGGGCGACGACGGCCCGGCGATCCTCATCCTGCCCGGACCGCCGCGTGAGCTCCAGGGCATGTGGCCCGCCGCCATCGCCACGGGCCCGGTCGAGCAGGCGATCGCCGGCCGAGGCGACTTCCGCGAACAGACGATCCGCGCGATGGGCCTGTCCGAATCCGATCTCGCCGCAACGCTGCGTGAGATCGGCCCGGGCATAGCAGGATTCGACGATCTCGAGGTCACCACATGTCTTCGTCGCGGCGAGGTGGAGATCGTCACCCGCTATCCGTCGACCGCCACCGCCTCCTACGACGCCCTCGCCGACGCATTGCTCGCACACCATGGTTCGCAAATCTTCTCCGTCGACGGCGCCACCATCGACGACCTGATCGCGGCAGCCCTGCACGGACGCACCATCGCGACCGCCGAATCATGCACCGGAGGACTTATCGCCGCGCGCCTCACCGACCGGCCGGGATCATCGGATTACGTTGCCGGAGGCGTGGTCTCGTACTCCAACGAGGCCAAGGCGGTACTCCTCGGGGTGCCGGCGCAGCTGATCGCCGAGCACGGTGCGGTGAGCGAACCGGTGGCCGCCGCCATGGCCGAGGGCGCCCTCGACCGATTCGGCGCCGACACCGCACTGTCGACCAGCGGAATCGCCGGACCCGGTGGTGGAACCACCGAAAAACCGGTGGGCACAGTCTGTTTCGGCGTCGCACTGGCCGGACGCCCCACCATCACACGCACCCTGCACCTGCCCGGCGATCGCGCCGCGGTCCGAGATCGCTCGACGACGATCTCGTTGCATCTGTTGCGGCGCGCACTCGCCGGATAGTCGGCATCACCACTCCTGCATGGAAAGTCAGGGCAGATGACGCCGATAGCCGCGCAGCACCACCAGAATTGATGCCACGAGCAGGCCGATGAGAATCGACAGCAGGCCGACGGTGCTCAGCGGCGGCGTCAGCAACGCCAGGATCGTGGGCACCGCGAAACCCAGATAGGCTACGGCGTAGAAGATTCCGGTGAGTGTCGCCAGATCCTCGGCGGGGGCGATCCGCTGCACCTCGAGAAGTCCGGAAACCAGCCCGATCCCGAAACCCGCTCCGAAGACGAGACTTGCGACGATGCCGACCACCCAGCTCTGCGATACGACGGCGCCGATCATCGTGATCAGCCCGACAACGAGGGCGATGAGTGCGACCATGATCCCGCGGGCCCCCGACGGGGTGTCGATCCGTCGCGCAACAGGCTGGATGGCCGCACCGGAGACCAGCGCGATCACACTCAATGCCGTCGCATACGCGAGTCCGAGCCCACCCGTCGACCCGGAGAGCAACACCGGCTGGTAGCCGTAGGACAGTCCGCAGGCCGCGAAAAGCCAAGGGCCACAGACCAGGATCACACCCAGGAACCGTCGGTGTCGCACCGACGGCACCACCAGTCGATGACGCAAGGGCCGCGCGGCGGCGGGAAACACGGTCTCGGGTGCGCGACGCACGAGCAGGAGCATCGGCACCGTGACCGCGATGTGCAAAACGTAGGGCAGCACCTGGGGTATCGGCCCCCACTGGGCGATGCTGCCGGCCACCGCGGCACCGGCGGCCGAACCGAGCGTGAAGGCCAGTGACGCCCGGCGCGCGCCGGCACCGGCGTCGGCCCGGACGTCGTGCGGCGGCTGGGACAGTTCCTTGAGCCAACTGGTACCGACCGCCATCGCCGTACCCACCGACATGCCGGCGAAAAGCCGCCCGAGATAGATGGGAGCAGAACCGAATTCGCCGAGCGCGAGAAGTGCGCTGCCGATGAGACCGAAGGCCACCGCGTAGTACATCGGTGTGCGGCGGCCGATGTGGTCCGACACCGCGCCGGCGATCACCAACGCGGGGGCCAGGCCCGCGACGTAGATACCGAGGAACATCGTCACCGTGCCGGCCGAGTAGTGGCCCACACGCTCGTAGAGCAAGAGCATCGGACTGAACTGATTGCCCGACCATGCACAGGCGAAGACCGCGCCGAACACCGGAATCCAGCCACGGCGGGCGGCCGATCGCGGGTCGAGCGTCACCGCCGATCCGGCGATCGCGGTGCCCGAACTCATATCGCCCCGCGGTACCGGCCGAAATGGTCGGCGAGCATCTGATCGAAACCCGCCCGGTCGCCGGCGATCAGCCGCTCGGCGAGCACCCGATGATCGGCATAGGAGGCCGCGAGGTTGGCCACGTCGATGCGTAACAACAGGTTTCGCAGGCGCTGTTGCCGACTGCGCAGTCGGTCGTAGAAATCCGCAGCGATCGGGTTCCCCGACGCACTCACCATCGTGGCGTGGAACTCGTCGTCGGCCTCGACGAACCCGTCGACGTCGCCGTCGTCGACGAATCCCTGCTGACGACGCAGATTGTCGGCGAGGCGATCGGCGAGTTCCGGCGCGGGGCCGCCGGCGGTGAATACCTGACCGGCCGCCGCCGTCTCGACGCCGTGACGCATCGCGAGGACGTCGGCCGCCTCGGTCGGTGTCATCGGGCGCACGATGGCCCCCTTCCGGGACACCAGGGTGAGCAACTGTTCGGAGTCCAACCGCAAGAAGGCCTCGTGTACCGGGGTCCGGCTGATGCCCAGTTCGCCACCGATGACGCCCTCGCTGACGAGGTCACCGCCGGCGAGCGTGCCGGCGAGGATTCGTTCCTTGGTATAGGCGTAGGCGCGTTCGGCCGCCACCGGCCCGGTCGTGGACGTCATGAACGACGACCCTAGCTTGCATACAAGCTTGCGTGCAAGGACGGGTCCGGCCGTCAGCGCACCGATCGCCGGGACGCCGCCGCCGCGGTGTCGGCCCACAACCCCGCGATGATCTCGAGAGCCGATCCACCGCGCACGTCGCGATGGGCCGCCCCGGCCCACAGGTTCACCGCCGAGGAATCCCCGGCCGCGACGGCCGCCTTGCGGATCGGGCTGGTGAGGTGATGGACGGCCGGGTACTCCGCCGGCGCCTCCGCGTCGAGGTCGTCGATGAACCGGTTGCGTAGCGCCCGCGCCGGACGGCCGGAGAATGCCCTGGTCACCACGGTCGCGTCGAACGCCGGGTCCCGCAGCGCCGCGCGATGGACCGGATTGGTCCCGGCCTCATCGGCGTCGAGGAGTGCGGTGCCCACCTGCACCGCCACCGCACCGGCGGCGAGGCAGTCGTCGATCATCGGCCCATCACCGATCCCACCGGCGGCGATCAGCGGGACATCGGTCAATCCACCGATCTGTCCGAGCAGATCCAGGGTCGACGTGGTGTTCGGGACGGCGTCGATGTCGAGGGTGGCTCGATGCCCTCCCGCCTCGGCACCCTGGACGCACAGGGCGTCGACGCCGATGGACAGTGCCCGCGTCGCATCGGCCGGATCGGCCACCGACGCGATCACGAGAATGCCTGCCTCGTGCAATCGGTCGACCACCTCGCGCGAGGGAAAACCAAAGGTGAATGACACCAACGGAACCCGCCGCTCGATCATCAGATCGACCTTGGCGTCGAACCGGTCGTCATCGGCGTCGACGATGCCGGGAAGATCGACACCGAAGCGTGTGGCGAACGGGCCGAGGGCCTCGCGATAGCGTTCGACGGCGCGTCGGTCACCCAGGGGTCGTCCCGGGGCAAAGATGTTGACGCCGTATATGATTTGGGCGTCGACGACGGCATCGATCTCCGCACCGACGGCGTCGGTCGTCTTGTAGCCGGCCGCCAGGAAACCCAGCCCGCCCGCGCGCGCCGCGGCGACCACCAACTCCGGCGTACTCGGTCCACCCGCCATCGGCGCGGCGATGACAGGCACGGCCGGACTCGTCAGATCGAACATCTCGCACTCCTCTCAGTGGCGGTCAGGGCCAGCGTAATCACCACCGCGGTCGCCCGGAAATGCGTCGTGAGCATGCCCTATGCTCGAGAGTCATGGATCTGGAGCTGCGGCACCTACGGGCCGTGGTCGCCGTGGCCGATCGTGGGTCGTTCACCGAGGCCGCGCGTGACCTCGGCATCACCCAGCCGGCACTGTCGCGCACCATTGCCCAGGCCGAAAAAATCACCGCAGCAACACTTTTCGACCGAACCAGCCGATCGGTGCGACCCTCCGAGGCCGCGTATGCGTTCATCGAGTCGGCCCGCCGCATCCTCGACGACGTGACCGAGGCGGTGGCGGGGTTGTCCGCCGGGCAGACGGTGCGGTTGGGGTTCAGTTGGCTACTTCCCGATCCGTGGGCCGCCGCCGCGATCACCGCGTTCGAGGCCGCCACCGGCGCATCGGTGGAGGTCATCCGAGTCGACGATCCACTCGCCGGAATGCGTGAGGGCCGCATCGATGTCGCCGTCACACGTCGCCGCCCGTCGGGTCACGGCGTCCGCGCGCGCCTGATGTTTCGGGAACGACGTGTCGCCGCCGTCTCCACCCACTCACCGCTGGCCGTCCGTACCGATCTCACGTGGCCCGAACTGGGCGAACACCCCTTGGTCGTCAACACCCTGACCGGCACCACCACGGCGGCGTCCTGGCGCGATCCCGTCTCCCGCGCGGTCATCAAATGCGCGAACTTCGACGAATGGCTGGAGCTGATCGCCGCCGATCGTGGCGTGGGCGCCGTCCCAGAGCTCGCCGCGCGCCGGGTCACCCACTCGCGCGTCCGGTTTCTGCCACTCACCGACGCACCCTCGACCTCGGTGTACCTGGCGCGGGCCGCGTCGTCGCACCCGCTGTCGGATCAACTGATCGCGTGCGGGCTGACGGCCGCTCACTCCGATCCCGACGCACCGGCAAACCGTCGACGATAGACCAGCGGCGCCACCCCGACGGCCGAGGTGAAGTGGTGGCGCAGCAACGTCGCCGAGGCGAATCCCGAGCGCCGGGCCACCTCCTCGACGGCGAGATCGGTGGATTCGAGCAGGTTCTTCGAGTGCAGCACTCGTTGTTCGGTGAGCCAGCGTCGCGGCGACATTCCCACCTCGTCGACGAATCGGCGCGCAAATGTGCGCCCGGACATGTGCATTCGCATCGCGAGGTCGTCGACGGAGACGTCCTCGTCGAGATGGACGATCATCCAGTCGAGGAGTTCACCGAAGCCCCGGTCGGCGCAGGTGGGTACCGGTGCGTCGACGAACTGGCGTTGCCCGCCGTCGCGGTGCGGCGGGACCACCATGCGTCGCGCGATCGTGTTGGCCACCCGCGGACCCCATGACTCGCGGACCAGATGCAGCGACGCATCGATCCCGGCCGCGGTGCCGGCGCTGGTGGTGATCGGCCCGTCGTCGACGAAGAGGACATCGGTGTCGACGCGGGCCTCGGGGAACATTCGGGCCAGCTCGTCCCCGTACCGCCAGTGCGTGGTGCAGCGTCGTCCGTCGAGCAGACCCGCGGCACCCGCGGCAAAAGCGCCGGAGCAGACCGTGAGTACCCGACCGCCGTTGTCGACGACGGCGCGCAGCGTCTCGAGAACCTCCGCGGGATAGTCACCGGAGATGCTGCCACCGGGAACGGCGACGAGGTCGACGTCACGGCATTCGTCGAGCGAGTGCGGCGCGACCACCGACACCCCGTGGTCGACGCTCAGTGGGGCGCCGGGTGTCGGCGAGGCGACCCGGAAGTCGAAGGCGGGGACGCCGTCGTCGGTGCGGTCGAGGCCGAAGACCTCGTTGACGACGCCGAATTCGAAGAGCGCCACGCGCCCGTAGAGGAGTACACCGACGGATTTCAGCACCACCCCAGTGTGGCAGATTCTTTGTTTACGTTGTCAGTACTGCCACTGTTGGCAGGAAGCTTACGGGCGCATGCTTTCTGACATGACCGCCATCATCATCGCCTCCGCCCTCCTCGTGACCATCCCGATCGGCATCCTCACCTACCGCACGCACCGCAAAGTCGCTGGTTCGCAACGCTTTCCGCTGAGCCATCTCGTCGACGTCATCACCCGCGACCCGCTGCGTCCCTACGGCCCGGACTCCGACCGGATCGTCGACGAACTGAGCGTCCTGACTCGCTATCACCACGACGGGGCCTGAGCACTACGTGCGAATGTCAAACATGGGATGTTAGCCTGTTTGGGTGTCCCCGCTGATCACACCACCGCCCCGCACCAGCTCGTTGGTCGTCGACCGCATGCACGAACTGATCCGCAACGGACAGTGGCCCGTGGGTGCCCGCATCCCCGCCGAACCCGAACTCGTCGAGCAATTCGGCGTGGGCCGCAACACCATTCGCGAGGCGGTCCGGGCCCTCGAGCACTCCGGGCTGCTGATGCCCCGACGCGGCGACGGCACCTACGTGCGCAGCCGCAACGTCCTCGTCGGGGCCCTGGCCCGGTGCGTACCCGGTTCAGAGGCGGCCGACCTCCTCTCCACGCGGCGGGCCCTGGAAACCGAGGCGGCCGCACTCGCCGCCGATCACGCCACCGACGACCAGATCGCGCTCCTGCGTGACCAGCTGACCCGCGCCGTCGACGCCCTGGAATCCGGGCACCTCGACGACTACGCCCGCATCGACATCGACTTCCACGCGACTCTCGTCGCCGCGTCGGGCAACCGGCTGCTCATCGACCTCTACGACGGCATCGGCGAGGTGATGGCACGTAACCACGCCACCATCGCCGGGGCGTCCGGCCTCGACGCGCACCCCGCGGGCCACCACGACGTGGTCGACGCGATCGTCGCCCACGATCCGGTCGCGGCCCGGGCGGCCGTGCTCAACTACCTCGACGTCGCGTTCCGGGGTATCGCATGACGGCCGGCGGGGTGACCCGCGTCGAGACCTCGTCGACGACGTCGAGCGGTGGCCGGCCACTACTCACCATCGTGACCGCGGTCGGCATCATGCTGGTGGCCGCGAACCTGCGCCCGGTGGTGGTCGCCGTCGCACCGCTGATCGACGAGATCTCCGCCGACCAGGGATTCACCAGTGCCACAGCCGGTTTGCTCACCACCCTGCCGGTGCTGTTCTTCGGTCTCAGCGCACCCGTCGCCCCACGTCTCGCGGCTCGATTCGGCATCGAACGCACCATCTTCGTCGCACTGCTTGTGCTCATCGTCGGGACGTTGCTGCGCCTCATCCCGGGCGCGCCCGCCCTGTTCACGGGTTCGGCGGTGATCGGCGCCGCGATCGGCGTCTGCAACGTGGTGCTCCCCGCACTGATCAAACGCGACTTCGCTCATCGCTCGGGGTTGATGACCGGCCTCTACTCGATGACCCTCTCCGGTGGCGCCGCGGTGGCCGCCGCCATCACCGTGCCGGTGGACACCGCACTCGACGGGAACTGGCGGCTGACACTGGGGTCCTGGGCGGTGCTGACGCTGATCACCGTCGTGGTCTGGACACCTCAGGTCACCCGCCATCGTCCGGAGACCGCGGTGACGGTGGGATCGTTGCGCCGCAACCCAATTGCATGGGCGATCACCGCGTTCATGGGTGCGCAGTCGCTGGTGTTCTACACCTTCACCGCGTGGTTGCCCGCATTCCTGATGAGCGAGGGGTATTCCCGTGCCACCGCCGGAAACGTCCTGGCGGTTGGTCAGGTGGTCGCGTTGCTCGCCTCACTCATCATCCCGATCATCGCGGGCCGGTTCGCCGACCAGCGCGGCATCACCTTTCTGGTCATCACGGTCTGCGGAATCGGGCTCGTTGGTCTACTGACCGTCGATCACGCGGCCGCGCTGTGGGTTTCGCTGGTGATGTTCGGTCCCGGCGCATCGATCAGTCTCGCCCTGCTGTTCATGGTGCTGCGCAGTTCGTCGCCCGCACAGACCGGTCAGGTCTCCGGCATGGCGCAGTTCGTCGGCTACGTGCTGGCCGCCGTCGGCCCGATAGCGGTGGGTGCACTGCATGATTCGACGGGATCGTGGACGGTGGCGCTGTCCGTCCTCGCCGTTCCGCTCATCCTGCAGGCGACGTCGACGGCGCTCGCGGCACGAAACGTGAAGATGGACCGCGCGGATTCTCCGACACACGTCACGCGAGACTGATCGCGGAAAGGTGGGCCGGATTCTCTCTCCCACTTCACTGTATAGCGCAGATGGGGCCTTGCGGCAAGACCCCGTGGCGCCTTCACAATGGCGCACATGGATTTTCGCGTCTCCCCACCCCGTCGTGTCCCGAGCGCCTTTGCGCTGTCGAATCCGGACTCCGCCAAGGCCGAGTATCAGCTCCTCGCCGAGGACGAGACGCACCTGGCCGCCATCGCCACACACCTCGATCAGACGATCGGTATGCTCACCGACCGGATCGCGGCACTACGCCGCTCCGCCGGTGGCGGTGGCCGACGAGCGGTCGATCGCGATATGGAGATCCACGACGCCGAGTTCCGACTTCGCCGGCTGCGTCGATTCCGCGTCGACCTGTGCCTGGGACGAATGGTGCATTCCGACGGTTCGCTCACCTACATCGGGCGAATCGGCCTGACCGACAACGAGGGCACCCAACTCCTCGTCGACTGGCGCACCCCGGCCGCCCGACCCTTCTTCGCCGCCACACTCGCCGAGCCGATGGGCGTGGCGAGCAGACGCCGATACCGTTGGGGGCGAGGCCACATCGTCGACTACTGGGATGAGGCTCTCGGTACCGACCCGGACCGGCGACCACTCGCACTGGACGCCGATTCATCGTTCATCGCAAGCCTCGAGGCCGGTCGCACGTCACGCGTGCGCGACGTACTGGGCACCATCGCCACCGACCAGGACACCATCATCCGGGCCGGCAGCCGTGGCGCGCTTGTCGTCGACGGCGGCCCGGGAACCGGGAAAACCGTTGTCGCCCTGCACCGTGCCGCATACCTGCTCTACTCGGATCCGCGACTGGGTGGCCATCGCGGCGGTCTCCTGGTCATCGGTCCGCACGATCCTTACCTGGGTTACGTCGCCGATGTACTGCCCGATCTCGGTGAGGAGGGGGTGCACACCTGCACTCTGCGCGATCTGGTGCCCGCCGGGTCCGAAACCGTGCCGGAAGCCGACCCCGACGTCCGGACACTGAAATCCTCGATCGACCCCATCCTCACCATCGACCGCGCCGTCCGGTTCTACGAGACGCCTCCCACCGACCCGGCCGAGATCGACACCCCCTGGGGTACAGCCATTCTCGGGCCGCGCGACTGGGCGGAGGCGTTCGACGCCCCCGATGCCGCGACTCCCCACAACGAAGCGCGGGAGGACATCTGGGAGGCGCTGGTCGCGATCATCCGGGACCTGCTGCCCGACGGCGGTGACATTCCGGACAACCACCTGCGCAATGCGTTGGCACACAACTACGATCTGAAGGCGGCCGTGACAACCGTGTGGCCGGTGATCGACGCCGCGACACTCGTCGGTGACCTCTGGTCGGTGCCGGCCTATCTGCGACTGGCAGCGCCGTCACTGAGCTCCGAGGAGATCGGCACGCTGCGGCGGGGCACCGTCGACCGCTGGACCATTTCCGATCTCCCCTTCCTCGACGCCGCCCGTCGGCGTCTCGGTGATCCGGAGTTCTCACGACGGCGCCGACGACGCGAAAGGACCCTGGCCGCCGATCGTGTGCAGATGGATCGGGTGGTCGATGATCTGCTGGCGGCACACAGCCTTGACGACGGCGAGGGATTGACCACCCAACTCCGCAATGACGATCTTCGCGACGCTCTCGTCGACGACCGCACCGTCGAGGCGGCGCAGGTCGACCCGTTGGCCGGGCCGTTCGCGCACATCATCGTCGACGAGGCTCAGGAACTCACCGATGCCGAATGGTCGATGTTGTTGTCTCGCTGCCCCTCTCGAAGCTTCACGATCGTCGGCGATCGGGCCCAGGCTCGGCGCGGGTTTATCGAGACGTGGACCGAAAGGCTGCAGCGGGTGGGGCTGATCGACGTCACCGTCGCCGGACTGACGGTCAACTACCGCACCCCGGAAGAGATCATGGAGGCGGCCGAACCGGTGATCCGTTCCGCGATCCCCGACGCCAACGTCCCGATCTCCATTCGGCGCAGCGGGATTCCGGTGCGGCTCGGCGCCCGCCGGGACCTCGACGAGATCCTGAGTTCCTGGTCGATGACACACCCGGAGGGCACCGCCTGCGTCATCGGCTATGACACCGCCACGGTCACCGGAGATCGCATTTGTGCCCTGCCTCCGGTCGACGTCAAGGGTCTCGAATTCGACCTGGTGATCCTCGTCGATTCGGAGAACCCCGGATCCGGTGTCACCGGTGCGGTGGACCGCTACGTGGCGATGACCCGCGCCACCTCGGAGCTGGTGATCCTGCGATGAGCTCGGCCCGGCGGATACACCGCTCGCAGCCTCCACCACGGGGGTTGCGCCCACTCGGGGCTCTCTATAGACTATTTTCTACAGACTGAAGGGGAGGCAGATGGCCATCACGTTGTCCGTCGAGGAAGAAGCCATCGTCAAGACCGTTCGCGACTTCGTGGACAAGCAGGTCCGCCCGGTCGCCCGAGATCTCGAGCATTCGAACACCTACCCCGAAGAGCTCATCGAGACGATGAAAGAGATGGGCATCTACGGGTTGGCCATCCCCGAGCCGTACGGAGTCGCCCAGGTCTCGATGCCCTGCTATGCCCAGGTCACCGAAGAACTCGCACGTGGCTGGATGAGTCTGGCCGGCGCGATGGGCGGGCACACCGTCGTCGCCAAGCTGCTGCTGGCCTTCGGCACCGAGGAGCAGAAGCAGAAGTACCTGCCCCGCATGGCTACCGGTGAACTCCGCGCAACGATGGCACTCACCGAGCCGGGCGGCGGCTCCGACCTGCAGAACATGCGCACCGTTGCCAAGAAGGACGGCGCCAACTACGTCATCAACGGTTCCAAGACCTGGATCTCCAACGCCCGCAAGTCCGGAATCGTCGCACTCCTGTGCAAGACCGATCCCGCCGCGGAACCCGCACACAAGGGTGTCTCCATCCTGCTGGTCGAGAAGGTCGACGGATTCACCGTCTCCAAGGACCTGCCGAAGCTCGGCTACAAGGGCGTGGAGAGCTGTGAGCTCAACTTCGACAACGCGACCGTCCCCACCGACGCGCTGCTCGGCGGCGTCGAGGGCAAGGGTTTCGCGCAGATGATGAAGGGACTGGAGACCGGCCGCATCCAGGTGGCGGCCCGCGCCACCGGTGTCGCGCGCGCCGCGTTCGACGACGCGCTGCAGTACGCCCAGGACCGCGAGAGCTTCGGGCAACCGATCTGGAAGCATCAGGCCGTCGGCAACATGCTCGCCATGATGGGCACCAAACTCGCTGCCGCACGTGGCCTTCTGCTCGACGCCGCCGAACGGGTCGACACCGGCAAACGCTGCGACATGGAAGCCGGCATGGCCAAACTCTTCTGCTCGGAGACCGCGATGGAGATCGCGCTGGACGCCGTTCGCATCCACGGCGGGTACGGCTACTCCACCGAATACGACGTCGAACGCTACTTCCGCGACGCACCCCTGATGATCGTCGGCGAAGGCACCAACGAGATCCAGCAGAACGTCATCGCCAAACAACTGGTCAAACGGGGCGGCCTCGACATCTGATCTCGCCTCTGCCCCAAACACATTGCCGGCCGGCGGAGGTCACATCCATGTTCCCGCCTCGCGCAGTGACCGCTCTCACTCGGACACGCCGTCGCAGCATCATTCGCCACCCGACAACTCGCCGACCTCGGCACCCGGGTGATCAAGGTCGTACGGCCGGTTCGGGCGACTTCGCCCGGGCCTGCGACCAGTCAGTGAACGGGTTGCCGAGCTACTTCGTCCGGCTCGACCGGTCCAAGGAGTCGTCGAGATCGACGTGAGAACACCAGCTTTCGTCCTCAGACAAGTCGGCAGAGAAACAGCGCGGGTCCGCATCCGACGATGAGCAGCACACCACTGCGGCAATGGGATCCGTACCCACCCGGCCCCGGTGACAACGCACCCTAGACTGGGCCCCATGCGCGTGGGTATCTGCATTCTTGCCGACCTGACCTGGGCCGAGTCGCGACCGCTGTGGCTCCGCGCCGAAGAGATGGGTTTCGACCACGTCTGGACCTACGATCACCTGGTTTGGGGCGGACTCCCCGATTCCCGGTGGTTCTCCTGCGTGCCGATCCTCAGTGCGGCCGCCGCGATCACCACCCGGATCGACCTCGGTGCCTTCGTCGTCTCCCCCAACTTCCGGCACCCCGTGTCCTTCAGCCGTGAGGTTCAGACGCTCATCGACATCTCCGACGGCCGATTCCTCCTCGGCCTCGGTGCGGGCGGAACACCGGACGACACGATCCTCGGTGCCGACCGCCTGCCGCCCCGTCAACGTGTCGACCGACTGCAGGAGTTCACCCGGCTCCTCGACCGCACTCTGGACGAGGACCATGTCTCCGCCGACGGCGAGTGTTACCAGGCCCGCGACATGCGCCTCGTCGGCGGTTCGGTCCGAAGTCGGGTGCCGCTACTGCTCGCCGGCAACGGCCCGCGCTCGGTACGGTTCGCCGCCCGCCACGGCGACGGCTGGGTGACCACCGGCGTCCCGTCGGACTCGCTCGATCACTGGTTCGCTGGAATCGCGAAATCCTGTGCCGTTCTCGAGGACACGCTGAGGGAGGCCGGACGCACCGGTTTCCCCCGCTACCTCAGCCTCGACACCTCGCCCCGCGCCAGCCTGGAGAGCGTCGCGCTGTTCGACGACATGGTGGGACGCGCCCGAGAACTCGGCTTTACCGATGTCATCGCCCACTGGCCGCGCCCCGAGGCGCCCTACCGAGCGTCGCCGCACGTCCTCGAGGAACTCGCTGCCCGCGGATTCACCGACCGCTGACTGACCAACGTTCCTGTGTGCCTGTGTGCCTGTGTGCCAGACTGGCACCCATGGCATCCCCACGCTCGACGTCACTGTCCGGACAGGTCATCGCGGTGACCGGTGGTGCCGCGGGCATCGGGCGCGAGATCGCCCGGCAACTCGCCGAGGGCGGCGCACGTGTCGCCATCGGCGATCGCGATCTCGACGCGGCTCGCGCGGCCGAACGTGAGCTGGCCGGGAATGTCACGGCTTTCGAGCTCGACGTCACCGACACGCACTCCTTCGGGACGTTCCTGACCTCCGTCGAATCGGGGCTCGGGCCCATCGATGTTCTGGTGAACAATGCAGGCGTGATGTGGGTCGGTCCCTTCGACACCGAGACCGATACCGCCACCGACCGCATGCTCGCGGTCAACCTGCACGGCGTCATCCGGGGGATTCGACTCACCGCTCCGATGATGCGGGACCGCGGGCACGGACACATCGTCACCATCGCATCGGCGGCGTCCAAGCTGGCACCCCCCGGTGAGGCCACCTATGCCGCAACGAAACACGGCGTGCTTGGCTATCTCACCGCGGTCCGCGAAGAACTGCGGGGTACCGGCGTCACGCTGACGGCGATCATGCCGACCGTCGTCGACACCCCCTTGGCCGCCGGCACCGCGACGGGCTCGGCCGCGATGCTGCAACCGTCGGATGTGGCCGCGGCCGTCTGCTCGGCAATCGAGAAGCCCCGCTTCGAGGTGACCATCCCGTCCTACGTCGGTCCGGCCGTTCGAGCGGCCAGCCTACTGCCCCAACGGATTCGCGATGTGCTGATGCGCCGTATGGTTCCCGATCAGGTGGCCGCGGTCCGCGGATCGACGAGCCGCGCCGACTATGAGGACAGGGCCATCAGCCAGCCCGAACGCGCCGAGAAACCCGCGAACACCCACCACCCCGACGACCGCAAGTGACTTCCACTTTCATCCCCACGTCACCCCCCACTACGCCGCCCCGGCACGTGATCGGTTTGGCGTTACCGTGGCGACCGAGCCAGGGCAGCGACCCCGATCTGCTTGTCACGCTTGGTCGACGGCTGTCGGCTGGCCGGTAACGCAGCGCACTCACATCTCGTCTGCCAGCACCATTTCGGCGATCCGCACCAGGGTTCCGGTCAGTAGCACGCGGATCTGTTTGTCGTTCAATGACTTTCGATACAGCCACTCCCGCGCCGCGGCCTTCACCATGCCGCCGAATGCGCGGATCGCCGCCATCGCGGCCTCGTGGCGCGCACCCTTCGCGTCGAAGCCGATCGCATCCAGTGCCCGCTGTGCCGCCCGGTCGTCGGCCTCGTCGAGGATCGCGCGGATCTCTTCGTCGTCGCCCACACCGTCGGCGCCGACCGCCAGCCACGTGGCGCCGTGCCTGCCGAGCACCAGCATCAGCCAGTCCACCGACGCCGCAATACGGGCATCGAGGTCGCCGGTGGGCAGCCGCACATTCTCGAGTTCGGGAACGATCATCATCTCCCGGACCACCGCGAGATACAGGTCACGTTTGGTACCGAAGTAGTGATTCAGCAGACCACGCGCCACACCGGCGTACGCGCCACTTCCGCCATCTGTACCGCAGCATAGGACTGCTTGCCGAAGGCGGCGATGGCGGACTCCAGGATGGCCTGACGTCGGTCATCGGGATCGAGTCGGCGCCAGCGGGGTTCGGATGCGGTCACAACCCCCGATGATCTCACACCACGTCGAGGCCCTCCGCGGCTCGGGCGCGCAGTGCATCGGGAACGACGAACCGATCGCCGTACCGTTCCCGCAGCTCGTCGGCGCGCGCCACGAATCCCGCAACGCCCCCGGCATACTGGTTGATGTACTGCACCGCGCCGCCCGTCCAGGCCGGGTATCCGATACCCATGATCGACCCGATGTTGGCCTCGGCCACCGTGCCGATCACACCTTCGTCGAGGCAGCGGAAGGCCTCGAGCGCTGCGGCGACCAGCATCCGTTCCTTGGCGTCGTCGAAGGGAATCTCGACATCCGGGCGGTGGTACTCCTGCGCCAGCCGGGGCCACAGACCCAAACGTGCCCCCGACGGGCCGTCATAGTCGTAGAAGCCACGCCCCTCCAGGCGGCCCGGCCGATCGAACTCCCCGAGCATCCGGTCGACCAGCGGATACGACGCACTCGGGACGAACTCGACGCCGCGCTCGGCGGCATCGGCGATGAAGCCCGCACGGATCTTGGCGATCGTCTTCATGTTGATCTCATCGAAGAGCGTGAGCGCACCGGCCGGGAACCCGGCCTGCAGCGCGGCCTGTTCAGCGGCGGCCGGCGCCATACCCTCGGCCACCAGCGACAGCACCTCGTCGACGAACTTGGCGATCACCCGGTTGGCGTAGAACCCGTAGACATCCCGCACGACGATCGGGGTCTTGCGGATCTGGCGCGCGAAATCCAGTGCCCGCGCCCATGTCTCATCGGAGGTGTTCTCGCCGACCACGATCTCCACGAGCGGCATCTTGTCCACCGGGGAGAAGAAGTGCAGGCCGATCACGTCGGCCGGACGCGCCACCGCGGTGGCCATCTCGGCGATCGGGAGTGCGGAGGTGTTCGACGCCAACAGGGCATCGTCGGCGACGTGGCCGGCCACCTCGGCGAGCACCTTCTTCTTGAGTTCCACATCCTCGAAGACGGCCTCGACGACGAGGTCGGCGCCGGCCACATCGGCGATGTCCGCGGTCGCCAGGATTCGGCCGAGCACGGCGTCGCGGCGCGCCTCGTCGATGCGTCCCTTGGCCAGCGCCGTGTCGAGGAGACGTCGGGAGTAGTCCTTGCCGCGTTCGGCGGCCTCGATCGTGACGTCGCGGAGAACGACGTCGACACCGGCTTGTGCTGTGACGTAGGCGATTGCGGCACCCATCATCCCGGCGCCGAGCACCGCGACCCGCTGCGCATTCCGTCGCGGATACCCGGCCGGACGTGACGCACCCTTGTTGACCGCGTTGAGATCGAAGAACATCGCCTTGATCATGTTGGTCGACACCTGACCGCAGATGAGGTCGGCGCAGTATCGGGTTTCGATGACGAACGCGGTGTCGATGTCCACCGATGCACCCTCCACCGCAGTGGCGAGCACGGCGATCGGCGCGGGCATCGGTGCACCCTTGGTCTGCTTACGCAGGGTGGCGGCGAAGGCGGGAAGCTGTGCGGCCAGGGCGGGCGAGGACGGGGTGCCGCCAGGAATGTGGTAGCCCTTGCGATCCCAGGGTTGCACGGCATCCGGATTGGACAGAATCCAGTCACGCGCACCGGCGAGCATGTCCTCGCGGGTGTCGACGACGGAGTCGATCACGCCCGCCGCCAACGCCTTTGCCGGGGACATGCGCTGCCCCTGACCGACCACGTTCATCAGGGCGTTGACCACGCCCAGCATGCGTACGACACGGGTGACACCACCGGCACCGGGCAGCACACCGAGGGTGACCTCGGGAAGTCCGAGCAGTGATGCTCTGCTGTTCAACGCGATCCGATGGTGGGCCGCCAGTGCGACCTCGAAACCTCCGCCGAGGGCGGTGCCGTTGATGGCCGCGACGACCGGCCGCCCGAGGGTTTCCAACCGCCGGAACGACTCCTTGAAATGGTCGAGGCCGGACGAGATCTCGACGACGTCGTCGGGTCCCGCCGACATCAGTTTGTTCAGGTCGCCACCGGCGAAGAAGGTGTCCTTGCCCGAGGTGACGATCACGCCGGTGATCGAATCCTTCTCCCGTTCCAGGCGTTCCACGGTGCTGCGCAACTGTGTGGCCATGTCGTCGGTCATGGTGTTGGTGGGCTGCGACGGGTCGTCGATGGTCAGCGTGACGATGCCGTCGGCGTCGGCGGACCAGCCGAAGATATCTGTGCTCATGGCGGTGTCCCCCTTGTCAGAGACTGCGTGCGATGAGGTCTTTCATGACCTCGTTGGCTCCGGCGTAGATCTTGGCGATACGCCCGTCGACGAACAACTGCGCGATCGGGTACTCCTCCATGTAGCCGTATCCGCCGTGCAGTTGCAGGCAGCGGTCGACCACCTGCGTCTGCTGCTCCGAGCACCACAGCTTGATCATCGCCGCCCGCTTCACATCGAGTTCGCCGCGCACGTGCCGAGCGATCGCGTCGTCGACGAAGGCACGCATCACCTCGAGTGTCGTTGCCACATCGGCGAGTTCGAACTTGGTGTTCTGCAGGGCGAACAACGGCTTGCCGAATGCCTCACGTTCCCGGACGTAGGCCAGGGTGTGCTCGTAGGCGGCCTCGACCACCCCGAGGGCGGCGACTCCGACGATGAGGCGTTCCTGCGGCAACTGCTGCATCAGCTGGACGAAGCCGGCTCCTTCGACGCCACCGAGCAGGTTCGCCGCGGGCACCCGCAGGCCGTCGAAGAACAGTTCGGTGGTGTCCTGCCCCTTCTGCCCGATCTTCTTGAGTTTGCGTCCGCGTTCGAAACCGGCAGGGCCGTCGGCAACCTCGGCGACGAGCAGCGACACCCCCGCGGCCCCCTTGGTGGGGTCGGTCTTGGCGGCGATGATGATGAGGTCACAGGTGGCGCCGTTGGAGATGAAGGTCTTGGCGCCGGTGATGACGTACTCGTCGCCGTCGCGGATCGCGCGGGTGGCGATGGATTGCAGATCCGATCCGGTGCCCGGCTCGGTCATCGCGATGGCACCGATCCACTCACCCGATGCCAACTTCGGCAGCCACCGCTGCTTCTGCTCCTCTGTGGCATACGAATTCAGGTAATGCGGCACGATGCCCGAGTGCACCCCGAGTTGCATCGACAGGTCGCCACATCGGCCCTGCTCCCGGAAGACCACCGACTCGTGTGCGAAAGTTCCACCGCCACCGCCGTATTGCTCCGGGATCGAGATGCTCAGCAACCCCAGTTCGCCGGCGCGGCGGTAGAGTGCACGGTCGGGTTCGCCCGCGGCGGCGAACTCCTCACGTCGCGGCGCCACCTCCTTGGTGAAGAACTCGCGTGCGAGCGCGGTGAGATCTCCGAGTTCGGTGGTCAGATCGTCGGTCATGGAGGCTCTTTCGGGTGGTTGGGGGTGGACTGGTCGGTGGAACGACGCGGGCGCTGGGCACTGAGTGTTGAGTGCTGAGTGCTGAATTACCGCATTCGCCGGTCCCTACCGCTGGTAGAGATCTTCGATCTGCTCGGCGTACTTCTTGGCGATCGGCGACCGCTTGAGTTTCATCGTCGGGGTCAGTTCGTCGCCGCCGGGAATCCAGTAGGTGGGCAGCACCCGCCACGAACGGATGCTCTCCACGCGTGACAGACGGGTGTTGGCCTGATCGACGGCGTCGGAGATCGCCTCGACGAGATCGGGGTGAACCGAGAGGGATTCGGGATCGACGTCGACCCCGCGTTGCGCCGCGAACACCGCGGCGGCATCCGGGTCGAGGGTGATCAGCGCCGAGACGAACGGACGGTTGTCACCGATTGCCGCGACCGAACCGACGAGCGGGCTCACCGCCTTCAGTGCACCCTCGATGTTGCTGGGCGACATATTCTTTCCGCCGGAGTTGATGATCAGCTCCTTCTTGCGGTCGATGATCTTCAGGTAGCCCCGATCATCAAGGGTCCCGATGTCTCCGGTGTGGATCCAGCCGTCGGCATCGAGGGTGTCGGCGGTCCGCGTCGGGTCGTTGCGGTAGCCGCGCATCACACCACCGCCCCGAACCAGGACTTCGCCGTCGGCGGCGAGGATGACCTCGGTGCCGGGGATCGCGCGACCCACCGAGCCGTAGATGGGAGCGGTGATCGGATTCACCGTGGTGACGGCCGAGGTCTCCGACATCCCCCACGCCTCCATCACCGGAACACCGAGTGCCAGCATGAATTCCAGTGCACCCACATCGATCGGTGCTGCCCCCGACACTGCGGCGGTCAGGTCATTCATGCCCAACTTCGCCCGCAGCTTCGACAGCACCAATCGATCGGCGACCTCAGCGGCCACCGTGTCCACCGGATTCAGTTTCGTGCCGGCTACGATGGCGGCGGCCTTCTTCCTGCCCGCCGCCAGCGCCCAGCGCGCCAACGATCCCTTGACACCGGATTCACCGGCAATGGTGACCTCGACGTTGCCCTTGATCTTGTACCAGAGCATCGGCACCGCCACGAAGAAGGTGGGGCGCACCTGACCGAGGGTCTCCACCAACGCCTTCGGGTTGTCCAGATCGGTCACCGTGATGCCGAAATACATCGGCGCGTACTGACAGATCCAGCGATTGATCAGGTGGGCATCCGGCAGGTAGGAGATCACCCGGCCGTTGGTGAGGTCCCCGATCACGTCGGTGATCACCTCGAGCTGATAAAGCAGATTCGCGTGGGTGAGCTCGACTCCCTTGGGGTTTCCCGTTGTGCCGCTGGTGTAGATGAGTGTCAGTACGTCGTCGCGGGTGCCGACGCGCCACTTCGAGTCGAAGTCGAAGTCGGCGTCCCCGCGCGCGATCAGGTCGGCGAGGGCGATCAGTCCGGGACCACCGTCGGTGGCGTCCGCACCGTCGGTCCCGTCGACGACGACGACCGTCTGCACCGATGTGCCGCGCGCGGCCTCGAGGACCCGTGGCAGGAACTGGGTTTCGGTGATGACGACATGCGGCTCGGCGTTGTTGAACAGGTAGGCGATCTGGGGTGCGGCGTTGGTGTTGTACACCGAGAAGGTCACCGCGCCGAGGTGCATCGCGGCCGCGTCGACGATATGGAACTCGATCCGGTTGGTGAGCATGATGCCCACCACGTCACCGCGGGTCACCCCCTGCGCCGCGAGTCCCGCCGCAACCTCACGGACACGACGTCCGTACTGCGCCCACGTCACGGACTGCGTGCCGTCCGCATTGCGGATGGCCACCTGGTTCGGCACCTCGGTCACCCGACGCTGGAAATGCGAGCAGAGGGTCTCGGTCGTCATCACTGTCCTCCTCGTGGCGCACTGTTGGCGTGCTGCCAATTATTCAGACGTTGTGTTGTCTGGCTGTCAATAAGCGGGTGCCGGCGGGCTACCCAACCACTTTGTGGTGCAATCCTTTTGCCAGTTGTCGCACCGCGGCGCCGAGTCCCGCACTCACGGGACGTCCCGCGGCACGTAGCGGCGCCGGCACGTCGATCGCCACCGTCCAGTCGAGGCGGGTGGAGCCGACCTGCTCGGTCAGCACATAGTCCTCGGCGAACGCCTTGATGCCGGGGCCGGTGGTGCGGGTCGCGGCAAAGGTCATGCGGGAGTTCTCATCCCAGCGGTAGAACCGCTCCTGCACCGACAGCGCCTTGGCGATGGTGACGGTTCGGACCGCCCCCACGCCACGCTCCCCGGCCCAGCTCGCGGCGGTCACCAACGGACTCCACGACACCACGGCGTCGTCGGCGGCGAGCACCTCCCACACCTGCTCCGGTGTGGCGTCGATGTCGAGCGTCACCGTGGTGCACACGGGTGCACTGGCGAAGAACGGGTCACCGACGATGTTGAGTTCCCGCCACTTCATGGCCGGTCCGCCGATTCGAGCGTGGTGATGATCGAGTGAATGGACTTGTCCCGCACCAACTGTGCGTCGAGAACCGGATTGATCAGGCCGCGCAGCAGCGAGTAGGCGGTCCACTGACGCGGCGCGATCGTGCGCGCCTTACGCTCTGCGGAGGCGGTGACGATGACCTCTGCGGCCTGCTCGACGCTGATCCGCTTGTTCAGCGGCCACGGCAGCTGCGCGCCGATCTCCTTGCCGAGCGGATCGTCGTCGAGTGTTGCCCGGGTCATTCCGGTCTCGACGATGCCGAAGTACGCCAGCCCGGCCGACGCACCGTGCGGTGCCAGCTCGATGCGCAGTGCGCGGCCGAGTTGTTCGACCGCGGATTTGCTGATCATGTAGGCCGATCCGCCCATCCCCGGCGCGAAGGCCGCGCAGGAGGCGACGAGTTCGATGTGGCCGCGGCGCTGCGTGATCGGTTCGATGGTGGCCTTGATGGTGTTGAAGGCGCCGATCAGATTGATGTCGATGACGCGCCGGAAGTCCTCGGGTGCGATGTCGCGCAGCGTTGCCGGCGGCGGGGTGACGCCGGCGTTGGCCACCGCGATGTCCAGGTGCCCGAAGCGGCCGATGCCCTTCTCGACGGCGATCTGCAGTGAATCGAGTTCTCGCACATCGGCATGCACCGCGAGGGCGTGCTCATTGCCGAGCTTGTCGACGGCCGCGGACAGCCCGGCCGCGTCGACGTCGGTGAGCACCACGTCGGCACCGGCGGCGACGAAGCGCCTCGCTGTCGCGAGTCCGATACCCGCGGCGGCCCCGGTGATCAGGGCGACCGACCCCGGAAGGGCCAGAGGTGAGGCGCTCATCCGATCAACTCCTGTTCGTGCGCGACGGGTTCCACCAGTCGCAACCCGTCGATCCTGCGAACGGTGAAGTCCGCCAACCGGATGTGCTTCATCCGGCGCCGGAAGCCGACGACGAATCCGGGCCAGAAGGTGTAGTTGCGACCGGACGGGCTGAGGTAGTAGCTCGAGCATCCGCCGGTGTTCCAGACCGAGTGCGCCAGCCCTTCGTCGACCTCGCGAACGAACCGTTCCTGCGCCTCCGGCAGCACGTCGATGCTGCGGATGCCTTGGTCTCTCATCTGCTTCAGTGCGTCGACGAGGTAGTCGACCTGTGCCTCGATGGTGACCACCTGAGACGTGTAGACCACCGAGTTCGGTCCCAGGATCTGAAAGAAGTTCGGGAAGCCCGCGACGCTGGTCCCCATGTAGGCGACCATCTCACCGCCCTCCCAGGTCGCAGAAAGGCTACGGTCGTCGGCGCCGTGGATGCGCCGGAACCCCTCGTTGCCGGCGAGTTTGAAGCCGGTGCCCAGCACGATCGTGTCCACCTCGTGCAGGACGCCGTCGGCGGTCTCGATGCCCGTCGGGGTGACCCGGACGATGCCGTCGGTGATGACCTCGGCGTTGGCGGCGGCCAGGGCCGGATAGAACGTGTTGGAGAAGGTGGGACGTTTGCATCCGAAGGCGTATCGCGGCGTCAGCTTGGCGCGCAGTTCCGGGTCGGCGACCTGACGCCGCAGGTGCAGGCGGGCGACCGCGGCCATCGGCGCCAGCAAGCCGGGACGCTTGACGAGTCCGGGCACCATCATCTCCTGCGCCAGGCCGCAACTCTCGCGCAGTGCGCGCATGGTGACCGGGTGGCGCCGGAACATGGTGCGCACCCCCTGACTCAGCGGCCGGTCGGGGTGCGGCATGATCCAGGTGGGCGTCCGTTGAAAGAGGCTCAGCTGCTTGACCTTCGGCTGCAACTGCGGCACGAACTGGACCGCCGAGGCACCCGTTCCGATGACGGCGACCCGCTTGCCCTCCGGCGACCAGGAGTGGTCCCACTGCGCCGAATGGAACACCTCACCGGCGAAATCGTCGAGTCCGTCGATGGCGGGTACCGACGGTTCGCTGAACGGACCGGTGGCGCCGACCAGCACGTCGGCCGTGAATTCCTGCCCGGCCGCGGTCAGGCGCCACACCTGCGCGAGGTCATCCCAGCCGGCGTGGGTGACGTCATGGCCGAAACGAATGCGTGAGGTGATCCCGAAGTCGTCGGCGCAGCGCGCGATGTAGGCCTGGATCTCCTCCTGCAGCGGATACAGGCGCGTCCAGTCCGGGTTCGGGGCGAAGGAGAACGAGTACAACACCGACGGGATGTCGCACTGGGCACCGGGATAGGTGTTGGCCTGCCAGGTGCCGCCGACCTCGTCGGCACGTTCGAACAGCAGGAAGTCGTCAAAACCCTCCTGGGTCAGGCGAATTGCGGCACCGATACCACCGAAGCCGGTACCGATGATCGCGACATGGACGTGGTGTGGGGCTGTGTCTGCCACGGTTCCTCCTAGAGATCGACGACCACGTGGTCGTCGGCTGCGCGTGACACGCAGATCATCATCGAGTCGTCTCGTTCGTCGCCGATCAGCACGCGATCGTGGTGGGCGACGGCGCCGTCGAGCACCTTGACGCGGCATGCACCGCAGAATCCCTGCTGGCACGAGTACCGCACGTCAGGTTTGACCCGCCGGATCGCCGCGAGTGCGGTCTCGTCGGCGGCCACCTCGACCGATCCGCCGGAGGCGAAGTCGATCCGGAAGGCGGTGCCGTCGACGACCGGGGGCGGGGCGAATCGTTCACTGTGCAGTTCGCGGCCGGGGGCCTCGGTCACGATGAGCCGGCGGGCGCTCTCGAGCATCGCCGACGGACCGCACAGGTAGATGGGGGCGGCGGGGCCGTCGATGTCGAGGATCTCGCGCATGTCCGGCACACCGTGCTCGTCGTCGGTGCGGATCTGCACGCGGGCGGCGTCGAGGGCCAGCAGTTCGTCGATGAACGGCATGCTGTCCCGGTTGCGCCCGGTGTAGATGAGCGTCCAGTCGAGTCCCTTGGCGTGGGCCTCGCGGAGCATCGGCAGGATCGGGGTGATGCCGATGCCGCCGGCGACGAACCGGCACCCACGCTGTGCGGCGAAGTTGAAGGCGTTGCGCGGGCCGCGGATGTGCAGGGTGTCCCCGGTTCGCAGCAGATGCATCTCGGCGGAGCCGAGTCCATCGGGGATGCGGCGCACCGCAATTCGGTAGGTGGCGGTGTCGGCAGGATCACCGGTCAACGAGTAGTGCCGTTGGCGGCCGGACGCGGTGAAGACGTCGATGTGGGCGCCCGGCGTCCACCGGGGCAGTGCGGTGCGATCGGGCCGGGCGAGGGTGATCAGCCGCACCCCGTCGGCTGCTCTCCGACTGTCGATGACGTCGAGCCGCAGGTCGAATCCGACGTGACGGGTGGGATTGGGTGGTGAAAGACGCTCGGCGTACGCACTTTCGGCGAACAGACGTGAGTAGCCGCGGGCGAGCCCACCGATGGCGGCGAGGATCCGGGTCGGATTCTCGACATCGGTCATGGGGGGCGGGAGGTAGTTCACTGTTCTGCCGCCCGCGCCGCCGGGGAGATCGCGAGATACCGCACGGCCTTGTCGATGTCGCCCATCGAGGAGGGATGGAAACCCGGCTGCAGGTAGTAGTAGATCTGCTCGAACAGGAAGCTGATGCCCGGAATGAGTTGGGCCGGCCCGTGCGGCCTTCGCGAAGGCGATCGGCCACGGACGGCGGCGCTTGACGGTGGTGTCGTTGCGGTACAGGTAGGCCGCCGTCGAGAACCACAGTGCGGCAAGGCCGGTGCAGGCGATCAGTGCGGTGCGGGCTCGGCGCAGGTAGCCGCCGTCGACGTACTGGAATGCGTCGAAGGCGACATTGCGGTGTTCGAGTTCCTCCGCACCATGCCAGCGGAGGAGGTCGAGCATGGTGGGATCGACTCCGACACGGTCGAATTCGGCGTTGTCGAGCAACCATTCGCCGACGACCGCGGTGAAGTGTTCGGCGGCGGCGTAGACGCCGAGGCGTTCGGACAGCCACGCCCGTTTGGCGCGCTTGTTGGTGATGCCGTGATCGCCGAAGATCTTGGCCACCGCGTACTCGATCCGGCGCATCACCGGGGTGATCTCGACGTCGTTGGCGCGCAGGTAGTTTCGGAATCCCTCGTGCGATGCGGCGTGGGTGGCCTCCTGCCCGACGAAGCCGACGACCTCCTCACGGAGACGTTCGTCGTCGATCAGCGGCAGTGCCTGCGCGAACACGTCGGCCATGGCCCGCTCCCCCTCGGGCAGCACGAGATGCATGACGTTCCAGAAGTGCGTGGCATAGGGCTCGCCGGGGATGTACTCCAGCGGCACTCCGGTCCAGTCGAACGAGACCGGTCGGGCGTTGATCGCCAGTGCCTCCTCGCCGTACTCCCGGGTCTGTGCGCCCTGCGCGTGTGCCATGAGCGTTCTCCTGTTCGTCACGTCCGTACCGGTGTCGGGGTGGTCCACGTCACCTCGTTGAAATGAAGATACGTTTTGCCGCTCATTGTTTCAACCCCCGAGGTCGACTAGACTTCCGACATGTCTGTTTCCGGCCTCTTCACCGCGTCGCCGGGCGCCACCGAGGCCGATCCGATCCTCGACGCGGCGCTGGCGGTCTTCGCCGACATCGGCATCCGACGCGCCACCATCGACGACATCGCCAAGCGCGCAAAGGTCGGACGGGTGACCGTGTACCGCAAGGTCGGCGGCAAGAACGAGATCCTCGTCGCAGTGATGATCCGCGAATCCGGCCGGCTGTTCGACCAGGTCAGAGCCGCAGCCGAGCGGGCCGACAGCTACGCCGACCGCGTCGTCAACGCGTTCGCGACAACGGTGACGGCCATCCGCGAGAACCCGGTCTGGAATCGGATCCTCGAACTCGAACCCGGCAACGTGCTCGACCAACTGACTCTCAACGGCTCGTTCCTCCTCGCCGGTGCGGTCGAGGCCACCGCCGACGTGCTGCGCTCACCGGACGCCGAACTCGACGACGAGGAGGTCCTGGCCCGCGCCGAGATCCTGGTGCGGATCACCCACTCGATCCTGCTGACGCCGAACGTCCGGCTGCCGTTGTCGACCTATGCCGAGGTCGAGGAGTTCGCGCGGAAGCACCTGCTGACCATCGCGCAACCGCGGTAGCCGAGCGCTTCTCAGCGTCCGTTCAGCTCGGTCCGGCGACACTTCCGGGGTGGACACCATCTCCGGCCTGCCGCTGCATCCTCTTCTGGTACATCTCGCCGTCGTCGCGATCCCACTTGCGGCCCTCCTGGGCATCATCGGCGCAGCGTGGCCGTCCGCTCGCCGCGTGCTCGGCGTCGTGCCCCCGCTCGTCGCACTCGTCGCCGTCATCATCACGCCCCTCACCACATCGGCCGGCGAAGCGTTGGAGAAGCGGGTACCGGAATCGGCCGAACTGCACCGACACACCGACCTCGGCGGGGAGATGATCGCGTGGGTCGCACCCTTGTTCGTCGCGGTCGTCCTGCTGTGGGCCCTGCACTCCGATGCCATCATGCGGCTACTACCGATAACTCTGTCGCCCAATGTATTCCGCGTGATCGACATCGTCCTGCGCGTGGCGGTGATCGTCACCGCGATCGGCTCGATCGTGATGGTCTACCTGGTCGGGGACTCCGGCGCACGGGCGGTGTGGCTCAACTGAGAATCACCCGGCACGGGTCACCGCGACCGCACGTCGGCGAGGAAGCCGACGTTCTCCGTCAGCGCCACGTCATCGCGCTCGTAGGCATCCGACGAGACAGTCCAGTCATAGGCCTCGAGCAGGTGATGCACCACAATCGCCGACTCGAGGTAGGCGAAGTGCATGCCCATACAGTTATGCCGACCGCCCCCGAACGGCATCCAGGCCATGGGGTGGTCTCGTCGATCCTGCTCTCCGATGAACCGCCCTGGGTCGAAATGTGCCGGATCAGGCCAGATATCGGGCCGGCGATGATTGGCCCCGATGGGAACGATCACGAAAGCCCCTGCGGGGATGAGGTGTCCGCACAGCTCTGTGTCCTTGATCGCGGCACGGGGCACAACCGGGACCGGTGGCCGCAGGCGCACCGACTCGCGAAACACCGCGTCCGTGGCCACCGCAGACCGCAGCTCACCGAGACCCGGACGAGTGCCCAGGCCGATCGCCTCGTCGCGAAGCTCGTCGCGCCACCGCCGATGACGGCCGAGCCGATAGACCATTGATGTCATCGCGATCGTCGCCGTGTCATGGGCGGCGAAGAGCATGAATCGCATATGGTCGACGATCTCGGCATCCGAGAGACGTCCGGCACCGTCGATGTCGGCGCTGCACAACGCCGACATCAGGTCCGCCCCGGGCCGGCGGCGCCGATCGGACACCACATCCGCCATGTAGTCGTCGAGGACGGTCTTCGCCTTCTGGGCGCGGTGCCAGCGCGTGCCCGGTATCGGGAGCCGCACCAATGCGCCGGCCGCCTCGATCAACTCGACGAACGCCCGGTTCATCCGATCGGCGTCGGCGCGTGGCAAACGTGCACCCAGGAATATCTCCAGCGCGAGATCCAGCGCGATCGCTTTGAGGGGGATGCGCATGTCCACGCCATCTCCCGTGGGAAAGTTCGCCATCGCCGACGACACGAGGGGGTGCAGTCGCTGCGCGTAACCGTCGAGCCGAGTCCGGGTGAAGGCGGTCTGTAGGATTCGGCGATGCCGGCGATGCTCGTCGGCGTCCATCAGCAGGATTCCCCGCTCGAACAGCGAACCCAGCGCGAAGCCGTAGACCGGCTCGTTCGCGAAGGCTTCATCGCGGTCTCCGACGAGTTCGGCGGCGGCGGCCGGACCCTGAGCTACGACGACATCACGACCGAGCACGGTGACAAACGCGATGTCGCCGTGTGCGCGGCGGAGGTCCTGGGCCAGGCCCGTCGGATCCGAGCGCAGGCGCAACGCACCGAACAGGGGCACAGCGCGTGGGCCGGTGACCGCGCGTAGGGTCGACTGAGGGTCTGGGGATGCGAGAATACGGTGGTGCATGGAGTCCTTCCGGCCGCATGCGACGTCTCACGCGAGGATGCGGTCACGATGGGAGGTGAGCGGGTACGTGCGGGTCTTGGTGGTCGACGACGACACACACGCGGCAGAGACGATCAAGCGCGTGCTCATCAGTGACGGCTGGAGCGTCGTGATCGCCCACGACGGACTCGAGGGATACCGTCGTGCTTCGGACGAGGATTTCGATGCCGTTGTTCTCGACATCATGCTGCCCGGACGGAACGGGTATGAGGTGGTGCGTGACCTGCGTGCGGCCGGAAATTGGGTTCCGGTGGTGATGTTATCGGCCAAGGACGGTGAATACGATCAGGCCGAGGCCCTTGATTTCGGAGCTGATGACTACCTGGTCAAACCATTCTCCGTGGTCGTGCTCAAGGCCCATCTGCGGGCGGTGATGCGTCGTGGCCGCAAGGAACGTCCGGCCATCCTGCGGGCCGGGGGGCTCGCACTCGATCCGGCCGAACGCCGCGTCACGCGGGACGGCACCGACATCGCGCTGACCCCCCGCGAGTACGCGGTTCTGGAGCTACTGATCCGCAACGCGGACACGGTGATATCCAAACAGACCATCCTCCAATCGATCTGGGATGAGAACTACGACGGCGACCACAACATCGTCGAGGTCTACATCGGTTACCTACGAAAACGAATCGATACTCCTTTCGGTGTCGGTTCCATCGAGACCGTTCGAGGGGCCGGGTACTGTCTGCGCAGCGTCTGACGACCCGGCCGCCGCCCGATCCGTGGTCGGGTGTTCACGAGCGCCGTCGTCGTCGTCGCCCGCCGGCGCACGGCGGAACCGCAGTTCGATCGCGGCACCGGTGATGACACCCACCGAGCCGGCATCACCGAGCGCCGACACGTCGGCGTCGTCGAGCACCGACACGCTGCCGCCGTGGGCGACCATGATCTCCTGCACGATCGCCAGGCCCAGACCTGTCCCGGACCCCGAACGACGATCCGTGCCGAGCCGGGCGAAGCGTTCGAACACCCGCCGACGGTCGTCGCCGTCGATTCCCGGGCCGTCGTCGCCCACGACGATGCGTGCCACCTCGTCGTCGGCGAACATCAGGATCCACAGTGTCGACCGCGCATACCGGATCGCGTTGTCGACGAGGTTGCGCAACGCCCTGGCGACCATGACCGGATCACCGAGGACGCGAGCGGCAATGACGCGGGTGCGGACGTCGACAGACCCCATCGCGCGGACGCGCTGCGCTTCGGACAGGACAGCGTCGTCGAGATCGACATCGACCCGCGTGACGGTGAGACCGTTCTCGTCGGCTCGGGCGAGCAACAGCAGGTCGGAGACAATGCGCTGCATCTGGCGGGCTTCGGGCAACAGGATCGTGCGGACCGTCTCCGGATCCAGGGCTGTCCCGGTCTCGTCGGCCAGGTCGAGCAGTCCGAGCACCGTGGTCAACGGACTGCGCAGCTCATGGGAGGCATCCCCGACGAACCGCAGTTGTGCGCCACGATTGACCTGCAACCGCGCGAGCATGCTGTTCATGGTCGTTGCCAGGGTGCGGATCTCGTCGTCGGCGTCCGGTACCGGCACTCGGCGGTCGAGGCGGCTGGCGTTGATCGCGTTGACCTGCCTGGTGATTCGGGACACCGGTCGCAGAGTGCGGCCGACCAGCAGATAGACCGCCAGCGCCGCCAGCGCCACGATGATCGGCAGCTCTACGCCGATGATCGCGGCGGTGATCCACTCGCTGCGCCGCACGTTGTTGGTGCGGTCGACCGCGATCACCGCGTAGTATCGGCCCCCGAACTCGGCACCGAGAGCCGTCGAGCAATACTCTCCGTCGAATCCCCTGATCGACAGGTCGTCGCGGTAGGAATAGATGCCGTCGTCGAGGAGGAAGTCGGCGACCGGAATATCCGGCGCTCCTGGCGACGCCCGCAACACCCGGCCCTCGCGGTCGACCACCTGCACGAAGTCGACCCCGGCACCGGGGGCCAGATCGTCCGGATCGACCCCGTCCACGCCGGTCCTGGCCACCGCGGTGGCCACCTGATAGGCCTGTCGGCTCGTCGCTCGGTACATCGCCTCGGTGTTGGCGCGATGCAGCATCAGAAGCGACACCACTCCCGCGATGCCCAGCGCCACCGTCACCACGACGGCTGCGGCGACCGTCGAACGCGCTCGAACCCCTCGCCGCGAGCCGAGTCCGTAACGCCGACGACTCTTCTCGCCCACGGACCTCACCTGCCTAGGACGGTGTCATCCCCGCCGAGACGTGACAAGCGCGGACCGCCATGGCACCCATCGTATGGCGCGAGGCCCCGAGCCGACCACCGTCGGGTTTCAGAGGCCCTTCAGGTGCAGGGGAGGACAGTGGTGTACATGGACACCTCCACCATGTCCGTCGCTCATCGGATTCTGCAGGATGCTCGTCAGCGAGGTACTCGGCTGGCCTTCGGAGTGCACGGCGCCAACATCGAGGACATCTACGCCGCCGCCGCGGACATCGACCTGCCGACCGTGGTGGCCAAGCACGAATTCGCCGCAGGTGCGATGGCCGACGGGCTCACACGCGTCACCGGAGTTCCCGGCCTGGTGCTGACCACGTCCGGAGGTGGCGCCATGAACGTGATCGGGGCGCTGGCCGAATGCTATGACAGCCGGGTTCCGATTCTTGCCGTGATTGGCAGTGCACCAACGGCATTGGTGTCCCGAGGTGCGTTTCAGGACATGCTCTCACCACCGGACACGATCGATCTGGAGCGGCTCGTGGGCGCCGTCACCGGCCACTGCAGCGTCATCGATTCCGCCGCAGCGCTGCAACCGGCGCTGAACGCGGCCGCGGCATGTCTGGCCGCAGACCTCCCGGCCGCTCTAGTGATCCCCAAAGACGTTCAGCAACAACCGCTGCCATCGCCCTCGCCTCGTCACACCGACAGTATCGTCACCATCGCCCCGACAACGACTGCCGGATCCGAACACGCCATGCTCGCCGAGTTCGCTGCCGAACTCGCGGACACGGTGCGCCGTGGTGATCGCGTCGTCATCTGGGTTGGCGAGGAGGCCTCCCGTCGCCAGGTCGGCCATCTCGTCCGCACCCTCGCCGACCGACTCGGAGCGAACGTCCTCGCCGCGCCGGGCGGTATGGACGCGACCGGCACCGACGGTACACACGGCCCCGGCATCACCGGGGTCATGGGACACCCGTCCGCGGTGACCGCGCTGGCCGGCGCGGCGAGGTGCGTGGCCATCGGGTGCCGGATGAGCATCACCGATCGCGCCGGCCTGGACGACGTACTTGCTCGTATTCCGTTGACACACCTGGGCTCTCACCCTCCTCGTCTGCCGGGATGCACCCATCTCGATGTCGCGTCGCTACCGGCGGCCCTTCGGACACTGGAGGTCGAGCTGGCCGATCTCGGTGTTGCGGCAACCGCCCGCCGCAACCGGCCGTGAGTTCCTCGAGGTCCCGAATCCACCCGCGCCCGACCATGACCGAGCGTCGATGTCGCTGCGTGATGTGGTGGCCTCGGCGTCGGGCGAACTGCCCGACGATGCGCTGATCTTCGCCGACGCCGGCAACATCGGCGCCACCGTCGTCCACCACCTCACACTGCGGGCGCAGCAGCGTTTCGGTGTCGCACTCGGCATGGGTGGCATGGGTCATGCGATCGCCGCCGCCATCGGCGTCGCCGTCGCCGAGGCGGCGGGTTCGCGACGACGCTGCGTCGCGTTCGCCGGTGATGGGGCGTTCTTCATGCACGGCATGGAGTTTCATACCGCCGTCGAACACGGTGCACCGGTGACATTGATCGTCGCCAACAACGACGCACACGGTATGTGCGTCACCCGAGAGGGATTGTTTTTCCCGAACACCATCAGCAGCAATAGATTTCGTCACACCGACATCGGCTCCGGCCTCGCCGCGATGTTCAACGGAATCGATGTCCGATGCCCCACCGACCCCGGCGAGCTGCGAGTGGACTGTAAGCAACTGTTCGCCGCCGATGGGCCCAACTGCCTTGTTGTCGAGACCGATTGCGATGAGGTACCTCCGTTTCTCCCCTTCCTCCCGAAAGGTCCGTGATGACCGCAACCCTTCCCGCCCTGTCCGATCTGGGCGCACGAGCCACCGACCTGGACGGCCTCACCCGAATCGAATCCCACCCACGCGAGGTGGCCACCCCTGTCATCCTCGAGCGACTGCGGTCGGTGTACCCGCACGACACGGTCTACGGGCAGTTCTGTCCCGTTCAGGGTTACGTCGACGCTCCACCACGCGAACTCTACGAATGGCTCGCCGACACCCGATCCCTGGAGGAATGGACATACAGCCTGCGTGGCTTCGCCGAGACCGACGAGCCCGGGCTATGGGTCGCCCAGGATCGCCTCGGAGACGCCACCGACATCTACACGCGCACCGTTGCCAATCCCGACGCGATGACCGTCGACTATCACTGCGCCTGGGATCAAGGGACGCACCTGTGGATGATCTACCTCATGCGGGTCGTCGACGCTCAGGTCGTGCTCAACCGTCCCGGATCGGTTGTGCTGTGGAACAACTGCCACCACCCGTTCTATGACGAGAACCCTTATCCGGAAACAGCTCCCGCGTCACGACCGGTCTGGGTGGGCGACTTCTGGGACATGTTCTCTGCCGGCCATCAGCTCGAACTCGACAACCTCACCGCCCTCGCCGAATACCGGCACAACCACGGACTGCCCCTCACCCCCGATTGGATGCGATCATGATGCCGACCTCCATCTCGTCCGTTGTCATGCTGCACGATGTGGCCGGGTACTTGCCCGAGAACCGGGTGCCGGCAGAGTATTTCGCCGAGTTCGCCGAAGGCGACTCCCTCGCCCACAACGTGATGTTCGCCGCGCCCGCGTTCCGCCATCACGCCGCCCGGGATGAGACATCTGCGGATATGATGCTCTCCGCAGCACGCGTTCTCACCGATCGCCACGGGGTCGATCACCTCGACGACGTCACCATCGTCCTGACCCACAGTCAGCTCCCCGAGGTCCCCGTCCGTGGCTGCGGTGGCGAAGTGGCCCACCGTCTGGGCATTCGCCCGCATACCGTCCTCGATGTGCACAATGGCGGTTGTGCGGCCTTCGTGCACATGCTCGACCTCGCCGGCGCACTGTTGACGGCGGCCGGGGGCGGAAAAGCGTTGCTGGCGTTGGCACAGAACAGCGCATCGCAGATATTCACCCAGGAGCAGGTGCGCGGTACCGCGCAGGCCGCCATCCCGGGTGACGGCGCGGCAGCCGCAGTGGTCTCACTCGACGGCGGTGGTTCACCGGTACTCGCCACCATGTGCCATTCGTATGGCGCCTACGCGGGTGACATGACCTCGGTCGCCCACCCCGAGCGCAAGTACTGGGAGGCCGGTGAAGGCCAGATACACATCGGATTCACCGAGGCCAAGATCGCCAAGGTGCTCGCCCGCGGAAACCGGATGGTGCCGGAGGTGGCGATCGAGGTGGCCGACCTGATCGGTATCGATCCGCCGCAGCTGGATTGGCTGATCACCAATCAGCCGAACCGGATCTTCCTGCGCAATTGGCGTGAGGCGATGGAGCTTCCGGCGCAGCGACACCCCGATACCTTTGACGAGTGCGGAAATCTCTTCGCGGTGGGGATCCCGATCACCCTGGACACCGCGATCACCGACGGCCGGATCCGCGACGGTGATGTGGTGATGATGTCGGCCTTCGCCCACGCCGGCGACTTCGCCGGTGCGGCGGCCATCCGATTCGGGGGCCGGCCATGACCGCGGCCGAACTCCCGGCGCCGGTATCCCGTCGAGCGCGCCCGCCCGCGGGCCTGGACCTGAACGAGTCGTGCTATCCCCCGCTTCCGGCCGTTGCCGCGGTGCTGCGGGACGAGTGCGCCATCGCACATCGCTACCCGGAGTTCTTTCCGGATTCGACGAGGCGGCAGGTCGCCGGTCACCTGGCGGTGCGTCCCGAGCAGGTGGTCATAGGCGCCGGCGCTACCGGCGTCGCCGGCATGTGTTTCGCCTTGGCGCGCGCAGCGATCGATCAACCTGGGCCGCAACCCGTGTCGGTGGTGTCGGCATCACCCACGTTCGACGGCTATCCCATCGTCGCCGAGATGTCCGGGCTGCGGTTCGTCGGGGTCGCGCTTCGGCGCGGCGCCGTCGACCTGGAATCGATGGCTCGCGCGGTGGGGCCGGACACCGGTGTCGTGGTGGTGTGTTCGCCGCATAATCCCACCGGTTCGGTGCTCGACGTATCCGCGATCACCGAATTCGTGGCGGCCCTCCCGCCACATGTGATCGCGATCCTGGACGAGGCCTACATCGAATTCAGTGAGCATCCGACCGATCCGGCATACCTGGTCGACCGGCATCCGAACCTGGTGGTGATACGTACCTTCTCCAAGGCCTACGGACTGGCCGGGCTCCGTGTGGGTTACGGGGTGGCGCAGGCCGATCTGGCCCGCCGGCTGCGCGCATTCGAGGTACCGTTCGGCATCTGCGCTCCCGCGATCGCTGCAGTGCCGGTGGCCCTCGCCGCGCAACGGGAACTGATGCAACGGGTTTGGGCCATGCGCACCGAACGCCAGATCCTCGCACGGCGTCTGCGTCGATACGGCGCCCGACCACTGCACAGCGACGCGAACTTCCTTTTCGTCCCCGGCCGAGAGGGTGTGGCGTTGGGTTCACTTCTGATCACCAGCGGCATACCGGTCAAGGTGTGCGGCGCTCACGGCGTACGCATCACTGTCGGCAGTCGCGCCGACACCGACAGGATCGTCGCAGCACTTCGAGGACTCACCGCTGCGGTCTGATGCAGCGCATCGCACAAGCCGACCAGCCCGCATCACGACCATCGATCCCACCGACATCTCCTGCGGTTGAGAACAGTGCCGAACCACCTGTGACGTGGTCACGGGCGGATCCCCTAGCCCTCGGTTTCGTAAAGTCGTTGTCCTGCTACGGTTTTGGTTCGCGCCGTCGCAACAGGTAGGCGACCCCTCCGACCACAGCGACGGCCGCGCCACCGATCACGGAATCAATCGGCAGCACCGCCGCCAACATGATGCATCCGATGAACCCCACAACCGGGACGATCCTCGGTGGCCGATTCTCCGACCGCGAGAGCGTCCACGCCGACGCATTGGCGAGGGCGTAATAAAGCAACACGCCGAATGACGAAAAACCAATGGCGGTACGAACATCGGCGGCCGCCGCGACCACCGCGACCACCGCACCCACCACGATCTCGGCACGATGCGGAATGTGTCGCCGCGGATGCACCGCGGCCAGGGTCCGGGGTAGGTGGCCGTTGCGCGCCATGGCCAGAACGGTTCGCGAAATCCCCAGGATCATCGCCACCAACGCGCCGATCGCGGCCACCGCGGCGGCGACTCGCACCACCGGTTCCATCCAGGCGATTCCCGCCGTGCGGACGAGGGCCACCAACGGTGCTGACTCGTGCGCCAATGTCTGCGGACCGAGCACCGCGACAGCGGTCACCGCCACGGCGGCGTAGACGGCGAGGGTGATGCCGAGAGCACCGAGGATCGCACGCGGAATGGCCCGGGTAGGGTCACGCACCTCCTCCCCGAGAGTGGCGATCCGCGCATATCCCGCGAACGCGAAGAACAGAATCGCGGCCGCCTGCAACACCCCGAGCACTCCGACGTCCGAGCCGATCGCCAGGCTGCCGGGGTCCGCCGATCCCGAACCCACAGACGTGACGATGACGAGGGTGAGCACGGCCAGGGTGAACGCGACGATCAGCCGGCTCGCCCACGCCGACTTCTGCACTCCCAGATAGTTGAGGGCGGTGATGGCAACGACGGTGGCGGCCGCGACCGCATGGGCCTGCCCGGGCCAGAGGTAGACCCCGACCGTCAGGGCCATCGCCGCACCCGAGGCGGTCTTGCCCACCACGAACATCCATCCGGCCTGGTATCCCCAGAAGTCGCCGAGCCGCTCCCGGCCGTACACATAGGTCCCGCCCGATGTCGGGTGGCGGGCCGCGAGCCGCGCCGACGAGGTGGCGTTGCAGTAGGCGACGAGCGCGGCGACCACCAGTCCGATGAGCAGACCCGACCCTGCCGCGGCGGCCGCCGGCGCGAGGGCGACGAAGATCCCGGCGCCGATCATCGAACCGAGGCCGATGACGATTGCGTCCCCGACGCCGAGTTCTCGGCGAAGGCGGGCGGGAGGAGTCGGCGGGGGTGACGACACAGCCGTCATCCTAGATCGACGGCACGGGGACGACCGTTCAGTCCTCCGCCGCGAGAATCGCGTCGAGAAGTCCGGGTATCCGCTCGTCGATCACGTCGCGTCGCAGGCTACTCATGATCGAGGTGCCCTGGTACTCCTGGCTGATGATCCCGGCTTCCCTCAGCACCCGGAAGTGATGGGTCTGGGTGGACTTGCCCACCGGTAACGCAAAGCAACTGCAACTCTGTGCATCGCGGTTGGTCATCAACTGCCGCACGATCTTTCGGCGGACCGGATCGGCCAGCGCACGGAGCACGTCGTCGATGGTGACGTCGGCGGCGTCCGGGTGGTCGAGAACCCTCACCCACTTCCCCTTTCCGGCACTGTTCGTGGCGCTTCGCCGTACTCTACTACGCCACCCCTGGTAATACGACGAATACCGTAGTACGTTGTTTATCGTAGTACGACACCCATCAAATCTCGGAGGTATGCGATGAAGGTTCTCCTCACCGGCGCCAGTGGCTACATCGGCTCCGCGGTCCTCAACGAACTGATCGCCGACGGGCACGACGTGCTCGCCCCGGTCCGCAGCGAACGGTCGTCCGACGTGGTGGCGACCGCCGGCGGCGAACCGGTCATCGGCGACGTCACCGACACCACCTGGCTCGCCGAACAACTGTCGGCGTCCGACGCCGCCATCCACACCGCCGCGCCCGGCGATGCCACCAGCGCCGCATTCGACGGGGCGATCACCGACGCGGTGATCGCCGCCTTCTCCGGCACCGCCAAGCCGTACCTGCACACCTCCGGCGTGTGGATCCACGGAAATGGTGACGCGCTCACCGAAACCAGTCCCCTCGACCCGCCGACACTGGTCTCGTGGCGTCCCGCAGTGGAGTCACGCCTACTGAGTTCGGCTGTGGCGGTGTCCCTCCCGGCACCGGCAGTCGTCGTCGGCCAGGGCAAGGGCATCACCGGCCTGCTTCGTCCGCAACCCCCCGGCGAGCATGAGGTGAGGCTGATCGGCGACGGGACCCAGCACTGGACCCTGGTGCACGTCGATGATCTGGCCCGGCTCTACATCACCCTGCTGGCGCTTGATTCTCCGGCGGGCCACGTCCTCGGGGTATCCGGAACCAACCCGACCGTTCGTGACATCGCAACCGTGCAGAGCGCCGGGGCCGAACTGGTACCCGAAGGTGCCGACGACACCGCCGGGCGCCTCGGCGGGCTGTTCGCCGAGGCACTGTTGCTCGATCAACAGGCCGGCGGCGAGAAGGCGCGGTCGCTCGGATGGACACCCAAGAACACCTCGCTGGAGGATCTCGTTCTCGGCTGATCAGCGGACGCCGTTCCCAGGAACCCGACATCGTGATGCCAGTGTGCGCCCAGCGGTCGCTCGCATCCTGAGTACATGCGACTGGTCATGGGAATTGCACTGCACGACGATCACCTCGTCGTCGCCGCCGGCACTGCCGCGGACATCGCAGGGGCGAACCCCCGGCCGCCGCACCTGACCACCCGCCCCGCGCAACTGTGGTGGCCCGCGGGCGCGACACCGCGACTGCCGCGGACGACGGACCATCCAGGCGATCTCTTCGGCCACTATCTCGATCGCCTCACCGAGGTCACACCGATCCGTACCGCCGCCCGGCAGAACCGTCCGGCCCATCAACTGGTGGTCGCCACCGTGGCCCTGGCGATCGAGCAGGCCGAACGCGCCGGTGGCGGGCATGTGGGTGCGGTGACGATCGCCCATCCCGCATCCTGGTCGCCCGAACAGATCGGTACGTTGCGTCGGGCGGTCGGGATCAGCCGGTTGTCTCGAACCCGCAGCATCACCGTCGTCTCCGAACGCCTGGCCATCTCGCGGTGCATCCGCTGGTCGGGGCATATGGGCATCACGGGTTCGGTGGCCGACCACCCCGTCTTCGTGAGCGCGTGGGGTGCGGCGATGCTGGCCGCCACCACCGTCTGCCGATTGCCGGCACCACGCCCGTCGGCGGCGAGAACCTTGCCACGCGCCCCGCATCGCACCGGACGCCCCACCACTCACCCGATTCCCCGCACCCTCGCGAGCGCGACGTCCTCGCGCACGGCGGTGTCGGCGACAGCACCACGACCGCATGTGGGCACCCGGGATCGCTGGAAGTCCCAGTGCCAACACTGATCTGCGGCTCGGCCTGACGTGCCGCTCGGCGCCGATCTGCAACTCGGCGACGTCACACCGACATCGGTGTTGGCGGGATCGCTGTAGAGTCCGGTCCCGGTATGACAGAGTGGATCGCGATGGCCACCCCACGACTCGTTCCGCCGATCACCGCCGGCTCCGCGGACCTGACGTCATTGCGCTCGGAGGTGCGGGAGTTCCTCTCGCACAACCGAACCGGTGATGCTCCCACGAATGTGGACAGTTGGCTCACCGGCTGGGATGAGGATTTCACCCGGCGCCTGGCCGAACGCGGATGGCTCGGGATGACGGTGCCCGTCTCCTACGGCGGTCACGGGCGTGGACATCTCGAACGCTTTGTCGTGACCGAGGAGTTACTGGCCGCGGGTGCACCGGTCGCCGCGCACTGGATCGCTGATCGACAGATCGTGCCGTCGTTGCTCAAGTACGGTACCGAGGACCAGAAGCGACACTTCCTGCCACGCATCGCGGCCGGACAGTGCTTCTTCGGGATCGGGATGAGTGAACCGGATTCCGGATCGGACCTGGCGAGTGTCCGGACATCGGCGACCCGCGTCGACGGCGGATGGTCGGTGACCGGGACCAAGGTCTGGACGTCGGGAGCGCACCGTGCCGATGCGTTCATCTGCCTGGCCCGCACCGCACCTGTCGACCCGGCCGACCGGCATGCGGGCCTGTCGCAGTTCATCGTCGATCTGCGCGCCGACGGCGTCGAGATCCGCCCCATCCGGTCGATGACCGGCGCGCACCACTTCAACGAGGTCCACCTCGACTCCGTGATCATTCCCGACGCGATGGTGTTCGGGACGATCGGCGCGGGCTGGACACAGGTGACCTCCGAGTTGGCCTTCGAACGCAGTGGTCCCGAACGATTCCTGTCGACGTTCCCACTCCTGGCCGAATGCACCGACGCCATGGGCACCGGCGAGTTACCCGCCGACGCCGAGGTGGGTCGGTACGTCGCGCGAGTGACCGCGCTGCATCTGATGTCGAGTGCCGTGGCCGATGCACTCACTCGCGGTGAACCCGCCGACACCGCGGCTGCCGTGGTGAAGGTTCTCGGCACCACCACCGAGGGCGACATCGCCGACTTCGCCGATGTGTCGACCGGCGACGATGACCCGCCCGACCACCTCCATGCACTCACCGACGCGGCCGTTGCCCAGCGCCCCGGGTTCACGTTGCGCGGTGGCACCAACGAAATCCTGCGGGGCGTCATCGCACGCGGCCTGGGCCTGCGATGACCGCCCCGGGAACCGTCGACGCCGCCCTGGCCGAGATGATGTCGGCGGTGTTCGCCGACCACGCGCAGCGGCGCGGTGCCACCGCCGACGTGGGCTGGGACAGTGCGTTGTGGCGTCGACTCGATGAACTCGGTCTGGCACGGCTGACCGGGAGCGACGACTCCGGTGGCAGCGGCGCAGGCTGGGCCGAGGCCGCAGAACTGTTGAGAAGCGCAGCACGGCATGCTGTTTCGGTACCGCTGGTTGAGCACGACCTGCTCGCCGGGTGGGTGTTGGAAACGGCCGGACTCGACGTCGGGGCGCACCGTCGGACAGCGTGCGTCGTCGACGCATGCGGCGTGGCCCACGGTGTCGGATGGGCAGGCGAGGCGCAACGCATCGCGGTCATCTGGCAGTCCGGCGACGGGCTGCGGGCGGCCGACATTCCCACCGAATCGGCACGGATCACCCCCGGCCGCAACGTCGCCGGCGAGCCCCGCGACACCGTGCAGGTCGACCTCGGCACCCTCTCCGGTGCCGTCGTCGACGACGGCCTGCTCCAGACGTTCCGGCTCCGCGGCGCGCTCGCCCGGTCGGTGCAGATCTGCGCCGCCACCGAACGCATCCTCGAGTTGTCCATCGACCACGTATCGACGCGAAGCCAGTTCGGTCGTCCGCTGGCACGGTTTCAGGCCGTTGCGCACCTCGTCGCGGACATCGCGATCCAGGTATCGGCCGCGCGGGCGGCCACCGAGGCAGCGCTGAGGGTCGCGGCGGACGACGCCTGGACCGATCCCCGATCGGAATTCCTTGTCGCCGTGTCCCGTTCGTGTGTGAGTCAGGCCGTCTCGGTGGTCGTCCGCAATGCGCATCAGGTGCACGGCGCCATCGGCACCACCGCAGAGCATCCGCTGCACAGGTACTCGTTACCCGCGATGGCCTGGCGGTCGGAGTTCGGTTCACCCCGCTTCTGGGATCAGGTGGTCACCGATCACGCCCTGCGAGCCGGCCGTACGGGCCTGTGGCCCTTGATCACCGGCTGAGCCGGGAGCCCTTGCCGTGTGCATGTGATCGTCGTGTGCATGTGGTATTCCCACCGAGAGAAAGGCACCCAGTCATGGGACCCCAACTGAACATCGAGATCTCTGACGCGATCGCGACCTGGACGATCGACAAGCCCGAGGTGGGCAACGCGATCACCGACATCGAGTTCGTCGAGGCCTTCGAGTCGGCCGTGGACGCCGCCAACGCCGACCTGGACGTCCGCGCCATCATCCTGACCGGGGCGGGCAAGATATTCTCCGCCGGCGGCAACGTGAAGGAGATGGCCGATCGGACCGGGATGTTCGGGTTGGACGAGCGTGAGCAGCGTCGCGCCTACGTCGCCGGTATCCAACGCCTGCCGCGAGCGTTGGCACGCCTGGAAGTGCCGATCATCGCCGCCGTCAACGGGGCTGCGGTCGGCGCCGGATGCGACCTGGCGATGATGTGCGACATCCGGATAGCGTCCGAACGCGCCTCCTTCGCCGAGAGTTTCGTGCAGGTCGGCCTCATCCCCGGCGACGGTGGCACCTGGTTCCTGCCGCGGGCGATCGGCTACGAGCGTGCCGCCGAGATGACCTTCACCGGCGATCGGGTCGACGCCGCGACGGCCGCCGACTGGGGCATGGTCAGTCGGGTCGTGGGCCACGACGCGCTGCTCGAGGAGGCGCGCGCCCTCGCCGCCCGCATCACCAAGAATCCGCCCGAGGCCTTGCGGATGGCCAAGCGGCTGCTCCTGGAATCACGCACCAGCCCACTGGAATCCGTACTCGGCATGGCCGCGGCGATGCAGCCGCTGGCACATCTGTCGCCGGAGCACGCCGAGCGCGTCGCACGATGGAAGACCACCTGATCACGCTCGGAACGCCCTGATCGACACGCCCCGATGGGTCAGACAGTACCCTTCCGCCGAGTAACCATTGACATTATCAATCATTGTCTTTTATGGTGATGTACGCAACACTCGGTCTTCGAGAGGGAAACGATGCACAACCAGGGCGTGGGCACATGGCCACAGCGGACGGCACGGCAGTCACCGGACAGCGTCGCCATCGTCTTCCGTGATCGGGAGACCAGCTACGCCGACCTCGACGAGCGGATCACCCGCCTCGCCCATGCGTTGGAAGACCTCGGGGTCCGACGAGGTGACCGTGTCGCACTGCTGTCGGCCAACCATCCGTCCTACCTCGAGGCGTTGTTCGCAACCGGACTGCTCGGCGCGATCCTCGTACCCCTCAACGCGCGCCTGACGACTCCCGAGGTGTCCTACGCGCTCACCGACTCCGGCGTCCGCGTGCTCATCCACTCCGCCGCACTCGCCGACTTCGCGATCCCCGCGTCGAGGGAGCCTGGAACCGACACCCGGATGGTGGTCGACGGCGAACCCGATGGCGGCGCAATCGGTTACGAGTCGGCGATCTCCGCTGCGAGTGACGCGCGCATCGACCGTGCCGTCGCCCTCGAGGATCCGTGCTTCATCATGTACACCTCGGGAACGACCGGGAAGCCCAAGGGTGTGGTCCTCACGCATGGTTCGGTGACCTTCGCGGCGATGAACCCGATCATCGATCTCGATCTGCGCAACGACGAGGTCTCCCTGGTGGTCGCACCCCTCTTCCACACTGCCGCACTGAATTTCATCTCACTGCCGACAGTCCTCAAGGGTGGCACCGTGGTGATCGAGGAGGGATTCGAACCCGGTCGGGTGCTGCGGGTGATCGCCGAGCGCAAGGTCACCTACTGCTTCGGCGTGCCGACCATGCTCGATGCGATGAGCGCACATCCGGGCTTCGCCGCCGCCGAGTTGGGTTCCATCCGTCGCTGGATCGTGGCCGCCGCACCCGTGCCGCCGCGCACCCTGAACACCTACACCGCACGGGGCGTCGCCCTGTGCCAGGCGTACGGACTCACCGAGACAGGTCCGGGGGCACTCGTCCTGACGCCGTCGAACACCGCTCGCAAGCTCGGAAGTGCCGGACTTCCACACTTTTTCGCCGATGTGCGGGTCGTCGACGCCAACGACGACGAGACCGCCCCGGCGAGCGCGGCGAGATCCAGATCCACGGGCCCAATGTGATGGCCGGCTACTGGAACCGACCGGACGCGTCCGCCGCTTCCTTCACCGACGACGGCTGGTTCCGATCCGGTGACGTCGGCATCCGCGACGACGAGGGATTCATCACGATCGTCGACCGACTCAAGGACATGATCATCTCCGGCGGAGAGAACATCTATCCGGCCGAGATCGAGGCCGTCATTCTCTCGATGCCCGGCGTCGCGGCCTGCGGGGTGTTCGGGGTCCCACACGAGAAGTGGGGCGAGGTCGGCTGCGCCGCAATCACTCTGGAGGACGGATACGCGCTCACCTATGAGCGGCTTGAGGCCTACCTGATCGAGCGACTGGCTCGCTACAAGATCCCCAAGTCGATGGTGCTGCTCGACGAGATCCCCCGCAACGCCACCGGGAAGATCCGCAAGGATCGCCTACGTGCCCGGTACGCCAGCCCAGATGTCGTGCATCCGTGAGACCCTCATCGCCGGATGGCACTCTCGTCGAAGGTGACGCGGCGCAATACCATTCGGACCGTCTCGAGCGTGTCCGGGTCGACGTCGCCGAGGTGCTCGGCCACCACATCCGCACCGCGCTCACGCGCCTGTGCACACAGCGCCACCCCGGCGTCGGTGGCGACGATGAGCTTGTTGCGCCGGTCGGTCGGGTCGGTCGTGCGCTGTACCAGCTCACGGCCCTCGAGTTCGTCGACGAGGGCCACGATCTGGCTCGGATCGAGCCCGACGTCGTTGGCCAGCCGTCGCTGGGCAATGCCCCCGGGCTGGTCGCAGACCGCGGCCAGGACGCTGTAGGCCCGCACCTTCAGGCCGAGCGGGGCGAGAACACGATTGGTCGCCTTGGTCAGTACCGCGTTCGCGCGGGCGACCAGAAACCCGAGGTCGTCGTCGAGTCGTCGTGGTGATGTCATCGGCCCTCCTCCTGGAGGCACCCTATCACCCGCGCAATCATTTACTTTTTAAACGATTGACGCTTCAATTCAATTACTGGTTCCGACGCCTGAGGAGGCATCACATGGATCTCACCGGAAAAGTCGCCGTCGTCACCGGCAGCGGACAGGGACTCGGCCTCGCCTACGCCCGCGAACTCGCCCGACGCGGCGCCGCGGTCGTCGTCAACGACGTCTCCGCCGACACCGCCGCATCGGCTGTCTCCGCCATCACCGCCGACGGCGGACGCGCAGTCGCCGTGGTCGCGCCCGTCGGCGGCACCGAGACCGCCCGGCAACTCGTGACGACCGCCGTCGAGCAGTTCGGCCGCCTCGACATCATGGTCACCAACGCCGGCATCCTGCGCGACAAGGTGCTGTGGAAGATGACCGACGACGACTTCGACGCGGTGATCAACGTGCACCTCAAGGGCACCTTCACGTGTGTCCGGGAGGCGGTGAACCGTTTCCGAGAGCAGGGCGAGGGCGGTCGGGTCATCTGCATCGGCTCACCCGCCGGGCAGCGCGGCAACTTCGGGCAGACCAACTATGCGGCCGCGAAGGCCGGAATCGTCGGCATGGTCCGCACCTGGGCGATGGAGCTGAAGAAGGCCGGGATCACCGCCAATGCCGTCTGTCCCGTCGCGGTGACCGCGATGACCAAGACCATCCCCGTGTTCAAGCCGTTCATCGACGAGGCCGAGGAGACCGGTTCGCTTCCCGACGTCATCCGTCGCGAGGTCGGCATGGGTACCCCCGAGGACATCGCGGGTGTCATCGCCTTCCTCGCCTCCGATGCGGCGGCCGACATCACCGGTCAGGCCATCTCCATCGGCGGCGACCGGTTGGCGCTCTGGTCACATCCAGAGCTCACCGAAACCTCCTACCATGATGGCGGATTCAGCGCCGACGACGTTGCCGCGGTGTGGCCCGGCACCTTCGCCAATCATCTCGAGACCGTGGGCGAAGAGTTCCCCGCCGAGGTTCTGGCGGCCGCGAAATGACCCGTACGCGTTACGAGTACGGGATCGACTTCGATGCGATCGATGCGATCGACATCCACACCCACGTCGAGATCGACGGCTGCGGTCACCGTTCCGTCGACGACGAGTTGATGGCGGCGTCGGCGAAGTACTTCAAGTCCGGCGAGGAACGCACCCCCACCATCGAGACGATGGCTGCGCTCTACCGGGAACGCAACATCGCGGCGGTCGTCTTCACCGTCGACGCCACCTCCGCCAGTGGGCATGTGCCCAACAGTGTGGAGGAGATCGCGGAGAAGGCAGCACAATTCAATGACGTGCTCATCCCGTTCGGCTCCGTCGACCCATTGCAGGGCAAGGCCGCGATCAAACGAGTCCATCGGTTGGTCGACGAGTTCGGCGTACGCGGCTTCAAGTTCCATCCGAGCATGCAGGGTTTCGAACCCAACGACCGGCAGTTCTATCCGCTGTACGAGGCGATCGTCGAAGCCGGTGTGCCGGCGTTGTTCCACACCGGTCAGACCGGCATCGGCGCGGGACTGCCCGGCGGACACGGCATCAAGCTGCGTTACTCCGATCCGATGTTGCTCGACGACGTCGCGGCCGACTTCCCCGACCTGACCATCGTGATGGCTCACCCGGCGGTGCCGTGGGTCGATCAGCAGATCTCGATCGCCACCCACAAGGCGAATGTGTACATCGATCTGTCCGGATGGTCACCGAAGTACTTCCCGACACAGTTGGTGCGCGCAGCCAACTCGATGCTGCGCCACAAGGTCCTGTTCGGTTCCGACTTCCCGGTGATCGGGGTCGACCGGTGGCGCAGGGACTTCGAGAACCTCGACATGAAGCCGGAGGTTCTACCGCTGATCTTCAAGGAGAACGCGATGACCGTTCTCGGCATCAAACACTGACACCTTCCCCGGTTCCACAGGAGTATCCGATGACCACCGCAACACCCACCACCACCCACCTGGGCACCCTCGCCGAACTCGACGACCTCGTCGGCACCGTGATCGGCGTCAGCTCATGGCTGCCCGTCGAGCAGGAACGCATCGACACCTTCGCCGACGCCACCGACGATCACCAGTGGATTCACGTCGACCCCGAACGTGCCGCAGCCGAGAGCCCCTTCGGCGGCCCGATCGCCCACGGCTACCTCACCCTGTCGCTGTTCATCCCGATGTGGGCCGAGGTGCTCGTCGTCGACAGCGTCACCATGGCAGTCAACTACGGGCTTAACAACGTTCGCTTCACCAATCCCGTTCCCGCCGGCGCCCGGGTGCGCCTGCAGGCCACCCTCAAGCAGGTCGATCACCTCCCCAAAGGCGGCGTACAGATCACCGTCGACGGCATCATCGAACTCGAGAACAGCGACCGGCCCGCCGTCGTCCTCGAGGGTGTGTACCGGTACTTCGAGGGCTGAGGGTCTGGTTCGACCAGCGCGAGTGAATCTGCTAAGGATGCCCACCGGCGGCCGATCGCGCCGCCGTCACCACCGCGAAGATTCCGCCGCCACCGTCGGTGGCAAAACGCACCATTCCCGCCTCGTCGCACGCCCGAAGCACCTCTGCCACTTCGTGTTCGGCCGTCGGCAACGACATGATCCGACTCTTCCTGCGCGGCATGGACCCTCAGTACGATCCCCGGTTCGGCGCGGCGTTCTATCACGGCGCCTGGAACGCGGGATTCAATCATGCGCAAGCACTTCCGGCGATCACGGTGCTGACGATGCTTCTGCATGCCGACCACTCGTGGACCGACGACGGCACCCTCTTCGGTGCGATGGACCGGAACGACGCCGATCGGGCAATGGGTTTCCTACGCAACGGGATCTACCGGCGCATCGACGCCGAACACGTCATCCACCTGGATACACCCGGGAGGTTCTCTCGGCTGTGCACGAGATCTCCTGCCGACAGCACCAGCAGTAGGGAAAGGGCGGGCGCAGAAAAGATTCCGCGGTCAGGTGATCGTGGTCGACAGACCTCTCGCACGTCCCGCCGAGAGTGTCACCGGCCCGCGCGGAACCTGCTCGGACTGACACCGAAATGCTTGCTGAACGCCCGGGAGAAGTGGGAGACATCCCGGAACCCCAGTTCGGAGGCGATCGCCCCGACGTTGCGGTCGGTGTCGGTGAGCAGTGCCGATGAACGCTCGAATCTCTTGCTGTAGAGCCAGGTTCGGGGTGTCACCCCGATATCGCCGAACAGCTTGTGGACGTAACGCACCGACATCCCCAGCCGGTCGGCGACGTCTGCGAGAGTGATGTCCGGATCGGCGATGTGACGCAGCATCTCCTGCTGCACTGCGCGTAAGTCCTCGGCGTGTGCCCGTTCGGTGGCCGAGACCCCCGGCACCTGGTACGTCAACGCGGCCGACACCACGTCGAGCATCGCCGACGCCACCGCACCAACCGGCCCGGCACCGAGATCGTCGTCGTGGCTCGCCAGGTCGACGAGGATCGACGACGCGATGCGTCCGACGCCGCCGGATGCGTCGACGCGCACCCCGAGGGCGTCGTCGACGAGGCTGCCGATCCGGCCCGCCACCAGTTCACGTGGCACGCGCAGCACCACCTGCTCGAACTCGGTGACCCCGCTGACCACGAACGGCCGCAGCGCGTCGACGACGCCGAACGCGCCGTGGTCGAGGGTGGCGCGTCGGGATCCCTGCGCGATGGTCGCCGTGCCCTTGGTGATCAGGCACAACAGCAGACAGTCGACCGGATCCGACTCGATCATCGCGGGCGTCCGGACCACGGTGTGCGGTTCGGCACGCACCACGCTCAACGCCAGATCACCCACCGGCCGGGCGACGATGTCACCCCCGAACGGCGACGTGAGGCCCGGCCAGTCGACATCCATCTCGCAGAACGTCGAGTCCAGGGTCTCGGCCCAGAGCTCACGGCCCTCCGACGACGCGAGCTCACGGGTCGTCACCGCGACGGCAGTGGACGCTGCGCGGTCGGTGCACTCAGAAGCAACGATCGGTGCACTCTCGGTCATTCTGTGGTCCCACCTCCGCCCATAGTGTTCCAGATCACAGCCATTCCGCCGAGCCCGGCATCGCATCCCGGATACCCGACCGATGTCGATCGTGGCTGTTCGGAATACCCAGACGGAGGAACCCATGACCCTTGCATCTCCGGTGACACCCAGCTGGATCACCGACATCACCATGGCCGAACTCGAGGCCGATCCACGTCCGTTCTACGAGCGTCTGCGCCGTGAGGCGCCGGTGGCGTTCGTCCCGCAGCTCGGCCTGCACATCGTCTCGACCAGGGAATTGTGTATGGAGATCGCCAAGGATTCGGATCATTGGCCTGCGGTGATCTCCCCGGCCGGCGGGCGTACCTTCGGTCCCGGCGCGATCCTGAACTCCAACGGTCCCGAGCATCGGGAACTGCGCGGCATGGTCGAGCCGCACCTGCAGCCGTCGGCGGTCGACACCTACATCGACGATCTGGTCCGGCCGTTCGCTCGGGCGCGACTCGAGGACTTCGAGGGCAACGGCAGCGCCGACATCGTCGCCGAGTATTGCGAGCCGGTCAGCGTCCGCGCCCTCGGCGACCTGCTCGGTCTGAACGACGTCAGCACCGACAAACTCCGCGAATGGTTCCACAAGCTCAGCGTCTCGTTCACCAACGCCGATATGACCGCCGACGGCGAGTTCGCCAATCCGGACGGATTCCTCCCCGGTGACGAGGCCAAGGCCGAGATCATCGCCCACGTCGACCCGAAGATCGACCACTGGATCGAGTGTCCCGATCACACCGCGATCTCCCACTGGCTGCACGACGGAATGCCCGAGGGTCAGACCCGCAACCGCGACGTCATCTACCCCAATCTCTACGTGTTCCTCCTCGGCGCGATGCAGGAGCCGGGTCACGCGATGGGGACCACGCTGGCCGGATTGTTCAGTCGTCCAGAGCAATTGGAGCGGGTCATCGACGATCCGGCACTGATCCCGCGGGCTGTCGCAGAGGGGATGCGGTGGGTGGCGCCGATCTGGTCGGCCGCGGTCAAGGTGGCCACCAGCGAGGTCACCGTCGGCGGCGTCACCTTACCCGAAGGCTCGCTGGTGATGCTGTCCTATGGCTCGGCGAACAATGACGAAACCGCCTATGACGCACCTACGGCATACGATCTCGACCGCCCGGTGATCCCGAACCTCACCTTCGGTGGCGGTGTCCATGCCTGCGCCGGAACCTATTTCGCGAGTGCAGTGGTCCGCATCGCGCTCGAGGAGCTCTTCGAGACCATTCCCAACATCGAACGCGATCCCGGCCACGAGATCGACTTCTGGGGTTGGGGATTCCGCGGACCCAAGGAACTCCATGTGCAGTGGGAGGTCTGAGGTGACCGTCACGACGACAACGGCAGCGTCACCGACACCCACGGCGACGCACCGGGTTCGAGTCGGATCGACCGACCTCGACGTCGGCGCCTATCAGACGATCCTCGACGCCGCCCTGCGCGCCAATGCCTGGATTCCGCACTCGTGCACCCAGGGCACCTGCGGCTCCTGCAAACTCGTGGTGCGCGAGGGGATCGTCGACCATCGGGACTCACCGGAGTACACCCTGACCACCGATGAGCGGGAAGGCGGAATGGCGTTGGCGTGCATGGCCACACCGTGCTCCGACGTCGTCGTCGAACCGACCGGGGCGGTCGATGATTCCATCCCGCGTCATCCGTTGCGGGATCTCACCGGCACCGTCGTCGAACTCGACGACATCGCTTCCTGCACAAGGCGTCTGGTGGTGGAGCTCGACGACGACCTGGCCTTCAACGCGGGTCAGTACTGCGAATTACTCGTGCCCGGAACCACAGTGGGACGTCAGTACTCGATGGCCAATCCGCCGGGAGAGACGCGACGCCTGGAGTTCCACATCAAACTCACGCGGGGTGGGTTGGCCACGGAGAACTGGATCTTCGCCACTCTCGCCGTGGATGACCGGATCTCACTGCGCGGCCCACTGGGTCAGTTCCATCTGGTGGCCGAACAGGAGCAATCGGCCATCTTGATCGGTGGCGGTACCGGACTGGCACCGCTGAAATCCATTGTGCAACATTCTCTCGCGCACACGTTGATCCCCGAGATCCACCTCTACCACGGCGGACGGACCCGCAACGATCTCTACGACGTGGACTTCCTCACGACCCTCGCCGAGGAGTACGACACCTTCCACTACCACCCGGTTCTCAGCGAAGAGCAGTGGGGCGGGGCCACCGGTCTGGTGACCGACGCGGTCCTGGCCGACTTCTCGTCCTGCAAGGGCATGAGCGGATTCCTCTGTGGGCCACCGCCGATGATCGACGCCGGCGTCAAAGCCCTCAAACGCCGAAGGATGGCGCCACGACTGATCTTTCGCGAAGAGTTCACCTCCGCATTGCCGACCTCGGTATCCACACCCCTATCGACACCAGAGGAGTAACACCCATGTACGTCATCACCATCATCTACAACCAGCCCACCGACCCGGCCGCATTCGACGAGTACTACACGGCGAACCACGTGCCGCTGGTGCACACGATCGGTGGCGTCGCGACCTTCAGCATGAGCCACTGTGAATCGATGGACGACACCCCACCGGCCGCCTTCGCCATCGCGCGGCTGGGATTCGCATCCAAAGATGATGCGGTGAAGGCACTCTCGTCGCCGGAGGGGCAGGCGGCGGCCGCCGACGTCGCGAACTTCGCCTCCGGCGGGGCGACGATGCTGTTCGGCGAGGTGCCGGACGAGGGCTAGCCGGCCCGGAACCGCCCCGAACTCACACCCACGTGCTTACGGAAGAGCCGTCCGAAATGCGACACATCACGGAAGCCCACCCGCTCACAGATCGCCGCGACCGGATCACCGGTGGTCAGCAGCAGATGCTTGGCACGCTCGATACGCGCCCCGTACAGCCAGCCATTGGCGGTCTGGCCCTGCCCCTGCGCGAGTTTCTGCAGGTTGCGCAGCGACATTCCGCTGCGGTGGGCGACGTCGGCGAGCGTCAGGTCGGCGTCGTGCAGATGGTCGGCGATCACCTGCTCGATGCGGGCGAGGTCCTGCGCACGGTAGCTGTCGGCCGGACTGAGCACCGGAGCCGATTCGAGGATGGTCGCCGACAGCATGCCCAACGCCGAGGTGGCGAACGGCGCCGCGGTGGTGGACGGCAACTCGGTCTGCGCCAGATCGACGAGGATTCGGCCGACGAGAGTTCCGGGCACGCGCACCACCACCTGCCGGAACGTTCCCGGCGCGTGGAAGACGAATGGAGCACCGAGGTCGAGGAGGGCGAAGGCCCCACCGGACAGCGTGGCCGTGCGGCCGCGTTGCTGCACCTCGACCTGACCATCGGTCACCACGCACACCAGAAAGTCGGCGCAGGAGTCGGAGGCGATCATCGCCGGACTCCGGATGACCGTCTGCGCATCGCAGCGGATCGAACTCACGTGCAGGTCGCCGACCGGACGTCCGCCCCATTCGGCATCGAGGCCGCGGCGGGTTGCCGGCCAGTCGACGTCCATCTCGGCGTAGAGCGAGCCCAGCGTGCTGCGCCATTCGTTGCGGCCCTCGGCCACATCGAGTTCGCGGGTGTCCAGCGTCAGGACCCTGTCGGAGCCATCGGCCCGTGTGCGCTCAGAGTCCATCGAGTGTGCGCGCTCAGCCATGTTGTGCCACACCTCCGGGTTCTAGTGTTCTACGTCACAGGGACGTGGCTCCGCCACCATATACCGCTAACACCGAATTGCGCGAGCATCGTCGACCGGCCAAGCGCCGCAGGGTATTCGACCACATCCCTGGTTTCCCACCACTCCAAGGAGGAATCTGTGACCACCGCACCGCTTGCCGAACGAACCACCGCCGCCGGCCCCAACGACGTCCGCCCGATGACGGGTGAGGAGTACCTGGAGTCGCTCCGCGACGGACGCGAGATCTATTTTCGGGGTGAACGCGTCGACGATGTGACCACCCATCCGGCATTCCGGAATTCCGCGCGGTCGGTGGCCAGGATGTACGACGCACTGCACACCCCGGACGCCCAGGGAGTCCTCGCCGTCCCCACCGACACCGGCAACGGCGGCTTCACGCACCCGTTTTTCAAGACCGCGCACAGCGCCGACGATCTGGTGGTCGCGCGCGACGCGATCGTCGCCTGGCAGCGGGAGGTCTACGGCTGGATGGGCCGCTCCCCCGACTACAAGGCATCGTTCCTCGGCACCCTCGGCGCCAACGCCGAGTTCTACGGCGACTACGCGCAGAATGCCCGCGACTGGTACAAGAAGTCGCAGGAACGGGTCCTCTACCTCAACCATGCGATCGTCAATCCGCCGATCGACCGGGACCGCCCCGCCGACGAGACGGCCGATGTCTGCGTCCACGTCGTCGACGAGACCGACGCCGGGCTCATCGTGTCGGGCGCCAAGGTGGTCGCCACCGGATCGGCCATCACCAACGCCAACTTCATCGCCCACTACGGACTGCCGCTGCGCAAGAAGGAATTCGGGCTCATCTTCACCGTGCCGATGGATTCCCCCGGCCTGAAACTGCTGTGCCGCACCTCCTATGAGATGAACGCCGCGGTGATGGGCTCACCGTTCGACTATCCGCTGTCCAGCCGGTTCGACGAGAACGACTCGATCATGGTCTTCGACCGCGTGCTGGTGCCGTGGGAGAACGTCTTCGCCTACGACGTGGAGACCACCAACAACTTCGTGATGCGCTCGGGCTTCCTGAACCGCTTCATGTTCCACGGATGTGCCCGCCTCGCCGTCAAACTCGACTTCATCGCCGGCTGCGTGATGAAGGGCGTCGAGATGACCGGTTCGGCGGGATTCCGTGGTGTGCAGATGCAGATCGGCGAGATCCTCAACTGGCGAGATATGTTCTGGGGTCTGTCCGACGCGATGGCAAAGTCACCCGACGAGTGGGTCGGAGGTGCGGTCCAGCCGAACCTGAACTACGGCCTGGCGTATCGCACCTTCATGGGTGTGGGATATCCGCGCGTCAAGGAGATCATCCAGCAGGTGCTCGGTTCCGGCCTGATCTACCTGAACTCGCATGCCTCCGACTGGGGTAACCCCGACATCGAGCCCTACCTGAACCAGTACGTCCGCGGCTCCAACGGCATCGCCGCGATCGACCGCGTGCAATTGCTGAAGCTGCTGTGGGACGCGGTCGGCTCCGAGTTCGGCGGCCGTCACGAACTGTACGAACGCAACTACGGTGGCGACCATGAGGCCGTCCGCTTCCAGACCCTCTTCGCCTACCAGGCCAGCGGTCAGGACCTCGCACTCAAAGGCTTTGCCGAACAGTGTATGTCGGAGTACGACGTCAACGGCTGGACCCGACCGGATCTGATCAACAATGACGACCTGCACATCGTCCGGGGCCGATGATGGACACCGCGTCTCACCCTGCTACCGGCGCCGATCTGGATCCGTCCCCGCTGCGCATGCGAAAGGTACTGGGCCGCTTCGCCAGTGGCGTCACCATCGTGACCACCGCCGAAGGCGAGAGCGAGGAGTCGGTACACGGCATGACCGCGAACGCGTTCACGTCGGTGTCGCTGGACCCACCGCTGGTCCTCGTGTCCATCGCCAACCGGGCCAGGATGAACGCCAAGATCGCCGAGACCGGTCGGTACGGCGTCTCGATCCTGGCGTGCGATCAGGAACCGCTGTCCCTGCATTTCGCGGGTGCGGCATCGGAACCCGACCTCGTCCGGTTCACCTGGCGGCGTGGGGTTCCGCTGCTCGACGGCGCGCTGGTACATCTGTCGTGCACGGTGACCGACAGTCACCCGGCCGGTGACCACACGCTGCATGTCGGACGCGTCGAAGAACTCTGGTTTGACGACGGGCATCCGTTGCTGTTCTACACCGGCAGTTTTCGCGCCCTCGAACTCCAGGGAGATGACAGCTGGGGGTTCTGATTCCGATGAATCCACCGGCATGTGCCGCTGAGCGGCACATGCCGGTGGACATCCCTCCTCGACCCACACATAGTGGCCTCCCAACCGGGCCAGGCAGGTTCAAGAAAGGTCTATATCCATGGCAGCGTTGCAGACGGTTCAGAAGATCGGACCGGTGTTGGACCTGTTCACCGTGGCCCGCCCCGAATGGGGCGTGTCGGAAGTCTCGGCGGCCATCGGCGTCCCCCGGTCAAGCGCCCACGCGCTGCTCGCGTCGCTGGTCGACATCGGTCTGCTGCAATGTCGCTCCCGCGGCCGCTACCGCATCGGCTGGCGCATCGTCGAACTCAACGAGACCCTGCAGGGTACCGTCGATGTGAAGACCTGTGCCGCACCGATCTTGGCGTCGCTGTCGGAGAGATTCGGTGAAACCACCCATCTGGCCATCATGGAGCGCTACCGCGTCATGTACGTCGACAAGGTCGTCGGCAACCAGGTCATCAACGTGTCCGGGGCACGCATCGGTGCCCACCTCGATGCCCACTGCAGCGCGGTCGGTAAAGCACTTCTCGCGCATCGCCATCCGGGCGAGATCGAACGCAACGTGCTGAATGCGCCGCTGAAGCGATACACGGCGGCGACCATCACGAATCCCGCCGAACTCACCCGTGAACTGAAAGCCGTTCTGCGTCATGGTTGTGCGTTCGACACCGGCGAGGCCGTCGCCGATGTCAATTGTGTTGCCGCACCGATCCGAGACGAGATGGGCGTGGTGGTCGCGGCCATCTCGATCACCGCGCCGGCGAACCGGTTCGTGGCCGCGCAGCAGGAGTTCCGGCGGGCGGTCATCACGGCGGCGGGTGCGGTGACCAAGTCGCTGTCCGAATCCGTGACCGGCGAGTCGGTCGGTGATACCCAGGTCTCCACGCTGCACGCGATAGCCGGATGAGGAGCCCGGATGAGACGCTCAGTGGTGCGTGAGCTGACGCGACAGGCCCAGCGCCGCGGTCCGCACGGCCGCGGCGGCCTCGTCGAGGTTGATTCGGTTGTGCCAGCCCGACACCGAGATCCCGGCCACCACCTCACCGTCGCTGCCGACCACGGGACTGGCCACGCAGACGACGCCGGGACGCGATTCCTCGAGGTCGAAACTCACTCCGCGTGCACGGATGCGGGCCAGCTCCGCGGTGAAGAGACCGGGGTTGGTGATGGTGCGTTCGCTCAGTCGCGGCAATCCGCCTGCGACGATCCGGTCCAGCACATCCGCCGACGAGAAGGCGAGAATCGCCTTGCCGATGGCGGTTCCGTGCGCCGGCCAACGACCGCCGGCCCGGGTGGGCAGCGGCGGCGCCGTCGGGCTGCGCAGCACCTCGAGGTAGACCACAAAGGTGTCGTCGAGAACGGCCAGATGCACCGAATGACCGGTCGCCTCACGCAGATCGGCCATAAACGGCGCCGCCGCGTCGCGCAGATCATTGCGCCGCGGAACCCGCTGACCGAGCACGAACAGATGCATGCCCAGGCGGTAGCGAGTGCCGTCCCGTTCGAGCAGGCCACCCGCCACGAGTTCGCCGGCGGTCCGCTGCGCACTGGACTTCGAGATGTCGCTGCGGCGAGCTATCTCCGAAATCCCCAGTCCGAGTTGCGAAGCGGCCACGACATCGAGGATGCGAATCGCCCGCGCCACGGTACCCGGGGTCGCGTTGCCACGTCCGTCGTCCCGTTCTCCGGCACGATTGCTCTGCATGTCGGAACAGGGTGCCGCACACCGCTCGCTTCACGCAAGCACACCCACACCCTTCCCCCACACAGAAAGCACACCCATGCCCGATGATGTCCAGGTGACCGCCGAGGCGTTCCTCGACGCATATCGCCACATGCGGCCGATCGATCCGATCACCGACCGATTCACCGACGCCCCACTCTCCACGGCCTACGAGATCGCCCTCGCCCAGGTCGAGGACTGGGTGAAGAACGGCGACACCATCAAGGGCCACAAGGTCGGGCTCGCCTCTCGCGCGATCCAGCGCCAGATGGGGGTGGATCAACCGGATTTCGGGCACCTCACCGCGAGCATGTTCCACCTCGAGAACGCACCCATCCCGGCAGGCACCTTCATCCAGCCGCGCATCGAACCCGAGGTCGCGTTCGTCCTCGGTAGACCTCTGCGCGGACCGGGAGTGACCGTTGCCGAGGCCGCCGCCGCCGTCGACTTCGTGCTGCCGTCGCTGGAGATCGTCGACTCCCGCATCACCGGCTGGAAGATCGGCATTTTCGACACCATCGCCGACAACGCCTCCTCCGGTGGTGTGGTCCTCGGCAGCCGCCCCTCCCGGCTGTCCGATGTAGACCTGCGGCTGTTGGGCTGCAACCTGCACGTCAACGGCGAACTCGTCGCAACCGGCGCCGGAGGTGCGGTGCTCGGCTCGCCGCTCAACTCCCTCGTGTGGCTGGCCAATACCGTGGGACCGCTGGGGGTGACGCTGGAGCCGGGACACGTGGTGCTTCCCGGATCGATGACGAAGGCGGTCCCCATCTCCCCCGGCGACACCATCGTCGCGGACTTCGCCGGAATCGGCAGTGTCACCGCACTTCTGGAGGGAACGAAATGACCACAGCATCGGAGACCCCCACCACCGCCTGGAGCGCCGGGCGGGTGGCCGATACCCTGCTGAGCGCCGAACGCTCACGGACGGCACGGACGTCGATCCGCGCCGAATGGCCGGACCTGACACTCGACGTCGCCTACGCCGCACAGGATATCGCCCTCGCCGATCGCCGGGCACGCGGCGAGACCGTGGTCGGCATCAAGCTCGGACTCACCTCACGCGCCAAGCAGCAGCAGATGGGTGTCGACGAACCGTCGGTGGCCTGGCTGACCGATGCGATGGCGTTACCGGCCGGGCTACCGGTTCCGCGTGATCGGCTGATCCACCCGCGCGCCGAACCGGAGATCGCCTTCGTCCTCGGACGCGAACTGAAGGGACCGGGCGTCACCGCCGCCCAGGCGATGGCCGCCGTCGACTACGCGGTGGGCGCCATCGAGATCATCGACAGCCGCTACTCCGGGTTCAGGTTCAGCCTCGAAGACGCTGTCGCCGACAATAATTCGTCCGGCGTGTACATCACCGGGCCGGTGATGCGCCGACCCGAGGAACTCGATCTGGGATTGGAGGCCTGCCTGCTGGAGGTCGACGGCGACGTCGTCGACAGTGCGACCGGTGCTGCCGTCCTCGGCCATCCGGGGGAGGCGTTGGCGTTCGCCGCCAACACCTTCGGCGCGCGTGGGGTAACCCTGCAGCCGGGTTGGGTGGTGCTCACCGGCGGGATGACCGACGCGGTCCCCGTGGCGCCGGGTGCTCGCGTGGCCGCGCACTTCACCTCGCTCGGCTCCGTCACCGTCGCAGGGGGCTGAGCGTGCCGTTCATCGACGTGACCATCGCGCAGGGACGCAGTCCCGAACAGGTTCGCGCGCTCATCCACGAGCTGACCGAGGCGGCGCACCGCACGCTGGGCGCACCGATCGCCAACATCCGGGTGGTGGTGCGGGAGGTCCCCACGACACACTGGGCCGCCGGTGATGTGACGATCGCCGAACGGAAGGAGCCGAACACCGTGTCGTCGCGGGAGTAGCAGCGTCTCGCGGGCGAGGGGAGATGGTCGAGGCCGCGAGTGCCGAACCTGCTCACCGGCCGATCAGCAGCCGCACCCGACCATCGGCGTCGTCGCGCCGGGCGGCGACGCCGTACACCCGCGTCACGCATTCGGCGGTGAGCCCACCAGCTGCCGTGCCAGATGGGGAACGACGAGTCCGACGAAGCCGATGGCCCCGCTGACCGCCACCGCCGCGGCAATGGCCGACGCGGACAGGATCGTCACCTGCAGCCGTAGGCGATGTGCGTCGACGCCGAGACTGCGCGCGACGTCGTCGCCGAGACCGATGGCGTCGAGCCGCCGCGCCCACAGGATCATGATCGACAGTGCGACAACACCGATACCGGCGAGAACCGGCAGCTCAGCCCAGGATGAGCGGCCGAGCGAACCGAGCATCCAGAACATCACCGCGCGGACGGCGTCCCGGTTATCCGACAGCACCACAACCAGATTCGTGACCGCCGCCATGAAGTAGCCGACAGTGAGCCCGGCAAGAACCAACCGCGAGCCACTCAGGGCACGCCCACCGCCGAGAAGCAGCACCACCATCACCAGCGATGCGATGACCCCGAAGAAGGCCCCAACGGTGGAACTGACCACGCCCAGAGCGGCGCCGAGTCCGGTGGCGATGACCAACGCCGCACCCAAGGACGCGCCCGAGGAGACACCGAGGAGGTAGGGATCGGCGAGATCGTTGCGGACGATCGCCTGCAGTGCGCATCCGGTTGCGGCGAGAACCGCACCGACGCACAGGCCGGTCAGTACACGCGGTAGTCGCAGCTCCCAGATGACCGTGTCCACGGTGGGTCGGTCACCACCCGCCGGCGGTCCGGCGGCCACCACGCCGACCACCTCACCGGGCGTGACGAAGAGCTGGCCGACCCCCACCATCAGAACCGCCACCACCGGGGTGGCCACGGCCAACACGGCGAGCACGACACCGGGACGACGCCGTCGCGGGATCGGGTCGAGATCCCCGGTGTTGACTGATGGGCGTTTGGCTCGTACGGTCACGCAGTAATGATAACCATATTCATTAGTGGGTGCTGACGTGGAGCACATCCGCCTCCTCAGGCTGTGGGATGGTCGCCGCAGCAGACTGCTCTGCCTGGTGGTGATCGGCCTGTCGATCTCCGCGACTGGGTGGCGCAGGCGCTGCTCACCTCACAGATCTTCGCCGACGTGACCGCATCGCACAGATGGTCGGGCACGACAATGGTCCCGGTCGTCATCGCCCTTGCCGCCGTGCTTGTTTCACGTCCTCTGCTGGTGCTCGCCCGCCAGTTGGTCGCACACTCGTCGATGAGCGCGATCAAAGCAGACATCCGCTCACGCGCATTGCGCGCCTTCGTCCGACGCAGTGCACTCGACCCGGCAGGCGGTCGCAGTGGACGTGACCATGCCGTGGCGGTCGACGGCGTGGAGAACCTCGACGCCTACCTCTCCGGCTACGTCCCCCAGATCGCTGTGACGATCGTCGTGGTGCTCGCGACCGGCATCACGATGGTCACCGTCGATCCCGTCACCGGCCTGGTGGCAGTGTGCGTGACCATCCTGCTGCCCTTCCTTCCCCGGCTGTGGGACCGCGCTCTGGCCGCGCGCGGTTCGGATCACTGGGATGCCTACCAAGAACTGCACGCCGAGTTCGTCGACTCGATGCAGGGGATGACGACCCTGGTGACCTTCGGCGCCGATCAGCGTCGTGAACAACAGCTGGCGCAGGCATCGCGCACACTGCTGCAACGTACCCTGCGTCAGCTTCGGCTCTCCTTGGTCGAGTCGGGCCTATCGGGATTCTCGCTGGCCGCCATCCCGGCGGCCGTCCTGGTGGTGGTCGCACTCCGGCACGATCATCTGAGCGCCTTCGACATATTCGCCCTGGTGTTGCTGTCGGTGGAACTGGTTCGTCCGTTCCGCGACCTCGCGTCGATGTGGCATGCGGGCTATCTGGGTACGTTCTCGGGTCCACGGATTCTGGACCTGCTGGACGAGGAAGCCCGCCACCAACGGGGCACCGCAAGCCCCCCGCACCTCGACGCCTCCGCAGGCAATCCCGTTGTCGGAGGGTGGATTAGCGCTCCGCCACCGGACGAGACCGATCCGCTGCGCCTGGTCGGCGTGACCGCGAGGTATCCCCGGGCAGCCGAGCCGAGCATCGTCGATGCCTCCCTCATCGTGCGGCCCGGTCTCACCGCCATCGTCGGCGCCACCGGATCGGGCAAATCGACCTTGGCCGCCGTGATCTCCGGACTGTTGGTACCGGAGGCGGGTTCGGTTGCCCTGTGGGGCAATCAATGTACGCCCGATGAGCTCCTGGAACGAGTCAGCCTCGTCGCACAGGACTGCCTACTCTTCGCCGGGACCGTCGCCGAGAACATCGCGATGGGATTGCCGCCCGGCGCCGACCCCCGGCAGGTGATCGACGCCGCCCACATCGTCGGGATCGGTGATGCCGGAGGAGAATTCACACTGGACACGCCCGTCGGCGAGGACGGTGCACTGATCTCCGGAGGCCAACGTCAGCGAGTGGCGATCGCTCGCGGCCTGGCCCAGGGACGCCGACTGCTCATTCTCGACGAGGCCACCTCCGCCCTCGACCCGGCAAGCGAGCACGGGGTGCTCACCAATCTGCGTTCCCATCACCCGGGGCTCCCGATCCTCGCCATCACCCATCGTCTCGACGTGGCGCATCAGGCCGATCACCTGATCCAGGTGCGAGACGGACGAATCGTCGACGACCACGTCCACGATGCAGAAGCAGCTCACCAGGACTTGGCCGAGGCGTCACCGAACAGGCACCCGCATGACTGAACCGACCGCGGCAGCACCTCCCACCTCGGCGGTCCACGCTCGCAGCGACGCCGGTCCGGCCTCACGCGCGGCCGTGATCGCCCCCATCCTCGCCCTCTCGTCCCACCTGCGCGGTCAGTGGCGGTTGTTCATCGGCGTCGTGGCCGTTGTCTGGACCGTCCTGATTCTGGGCATCCTGTCCTCCGTTCTGTCGGTGGCGGCGGCGGCGGCGCTGGTCGCCGACACCGGAGCGGCGCCCATGCTGTTGATCGGGCTCATCGCCACGGTCATCGGTATCGGTCTCGCGTCGTGGACCGAGCAATGGTTCGCGCATGTGCTGGCCTACCGCGTCATCGACACCATTCGACTGCGCATCCACCGCGCGCTCGCACGTTTGGCTCCCCTCGGCCTCGCCGGCCGCAAGTCCGGGGACACCGTCTCGGCTGCGATGACCGACGCCGAGAGTCTCGAATGGTTTTACGCCCACACCGCCGCACAGGTGGTCGCCGGTGCCATCGCCTCGGTCACGGTGTCGATCGGTGCGGTCATCTGGCTCGGTCCGGCCGGCCTTCTCCTTCCGCTCGCCCAGATCATCATCGTCGCCATCCCGATCACCCTGCTGCCCTGGGCTGTTCGTCAGGGCACGGTCCTGCGCACAGCGATCTCCACCATGTCCGCCGATGCCCTGTCGGCACGCACCGGCGCACGGGAGGCGGTCCTGCTGGGACGTCTGGACATCGTGGCCGCCCGGGCCGCCGACGGCACCCGCCGGATCCAGCGGGCACGACGGGCATTGGCCGTGCGCGGTGGCATCGAACAGGGATTGATCGAAGCATCCACCGTCGGGATTGTGCTGACGGCTCTCGGTCTGTCCGTTCAAGCGGTCAGCTCGGGGACATTGGCCCCCACCATGGTTCCGGTGATCGTGACCCTCGCCGCCGCCGGCGTCTCACCGGCCGTCGCCATCACCGGCGCCGTCGGCAAACTCGGCGAGACCTCTGCCGCCGCCGCGCGAGTGGATGAACTCATCACCACCCCCGGAGTTCGTCCACAGACGAGTCCCGACGAACCCGAACCGACCGCACCTCGGCCGAGGTGCGGTCGGACGCACTGACGGTTCGCTACCCCGGCACCACCGAACCCTCCGTGCGCGACCTCGATCTGGACGTCGACGACGGCGAACTGGTGGCCATCGTCGGAGCCAGTGGCGCAGGCAAATCCACCATCGCACTGGCGCTCACACGACTCATCGCCGAGGAATCCGGTCGAATCTCCATCGGCGATGTGGACGTGGCCCGGCTGTCGCCGGAACGGACCCGCGAGCACGTCGTCCTCGTGGGTCAGCACACCCACATCTTCCATGCGAGTGTGCGTGAGAATCTGCTGCTGCCCGCGGCCGACGACGTACGCATCTGGGAGGCCCTAACCAACGCCCGACTGGCGGAACGGATTCGACGGCTTCCGAGAGGACTCGACACCGTCCTCTCCGAGCGGGGTGCCGATCTCTCCGGTGGCGAGCGGCAGCGACTCGGCCTCGCACGTGGCCTGCTGAGATCCCCCGATGTGCTCATCCTCGACGAGCCGACCGCGGGGCTGGACCCGAACACCGAGGCCGAGTTTCTGTCCGCTCTCGCCGCCGCACGGCGCAACCGCACGACCATCGTCGTGACCCACCGCGCCTCTGTCATGGCGGCGTGCGATCGAGTCGCCGTACTCGCGGCCGGAACCATCGTCGCGACCGGTCGTCACGACGATCTCATCGTCAGCTCACCGCACTATCGCGAGCTGCACGGATCATCCGACGATGACGGTGCGACGCCCTCGTGAGTCGCACTCTCGTTGTCCCCCAACCGATTCATCACGCACACACTGAGAGGAGGTGAAACATGTCGGAGATCACGATCGTCGCTGTCGAAGAGGCGCGTGCCGAGGAGGCGGTGCTTGCACCGAACTCCAACCATCACGGCCACGTGGCAACCGCCTTCTCCTGGGAGTGATCCCGGGCCGGCGGTGACGCGGCCCCGGTAACCACCGGGGCCGCGTCCCTCCCCGTCGGTCGCCACACCTGTTGTCCTGCAAGACACTTCCCTGGAGAACTCCATGTCCGCCGCCTCCGAGTCCATTACCTCCGAGTCCGTTACCGCCATCTCCACACCGGTTCCCCTCGTCACCGAGACACTCCGCCCGGTCGTCGGCGTGGAGATACGATCCCTCGACGACCGGTCATGCGTGATCAGCCGCGGCGAGGCGCACCACATCATCGGGCTGCCGGCCGCAACCGTGACGATGCTGATCGCCGCCTGGCAGGCCGGACGCGACGAGTTGGTGAGTGCGGACCTCACGCGCGCCGCGCATCCGCTGCGTGCGTTGATCGGAGATCGTTCCGTCGAAGGCGCGAGTACCGTGCGGTCGGTTGCGCCACAAGACATCCGGCGACGGGGTATCGATGCACTCATCAGCGGCGATGGTGAGGCCGTCGATGCGATGGTCACGCTCACTCATCCTGACGACCGCCTCATTCCCGTCGAATGGACCGGGGCGCGCGCTGTGGTGAATCAGGCGTTCACCACCAGATCACCTCTGGTGGTGGTTGTTCAGGGCTCACGAGAGTCGGATCTGATCGACATCGACCGGATGTGCCACGACATGCGGGTCACCTGGCTCCCGGTGGAGATCACCCGCGGACGCCTGTGGGTGGGTCCCGTGGTCACGCCGGGACTCGGCGCCTCGTATGAGGATGCGGCGGCGCTCCGACTCGCGGCAGCACGCGACCCACGGGTCCATCGTGTCCTGCGGACACCGGCCATCACCGGCGATCACGGTCCTCGTCCACGTTCGCTCACAACGCTTCTCGACGCCGCACTGGACATCATCGCCACCACATCACCGTCAGCAGCCCGCGCAGGGGCCGGTGATGTCGTCCACGAACTCTGGATCGACCCAACCGGAGACGTCGACCACCGCAGACACCCGGTACTCCCGATGCCGTCCCGGCGCACCACACACCGCCCCCATACCATCGACGACCTCGTCGACGACCGAACCGGTGTGATCGTAAGGGTCCGCACCGTCACCCACGACGCGAGCGTTCCGGCCGCCCTCGCCACCCGACAGGCCGACGTCGGCGACATCCGTGCAGTCACTCCGTGGGCCAACAACATCCTCTGTCAGGGTTCGGCTTTCGACGACCCACGCTCCGCTGAGTTGGCGGCGTTGGGAGAGTCGGCCGAACGATACTGCGGCAACATCCTCGATACCCTGCCGGTCACCTGGGGCTCCTATCACGAACTCGTACGCCGGGGTGTTCCGACGCTTGATCCGGCCGAACTCGTACTCTACAGCGATACCCAATATCGTTCTCCGGGTTTTCCTTTCGTCCCTCTGACCCGTGATCTGCGGATCCACTGGGTTCCCGGGCGGAGGCTCGGCGATCGCTCGGAGATCCTCGTTCCCGCGTCGCTGGTCTATGTCAATTGGTACTCGGCCGGGTTCGCGGCCGCCCCACCGACCAACTTCTGCGCCTTCGCCGGGATCGCGGCCGGACCCGATGAGGACTTCGCCGTCGCGAGTGCACTCGAGGAGATCATCGAGCGTCACGCCACCATGATCTGGTGGCTCAACGCCTTACCCCTGCCCGCTGTCGCCGGTGTCGAGTTACCCATACTTGCAGACGGACTGCGTCACCATGTGATCCGTCTCGACAACGAGTTCGGCGTACCCGTGGCGGCCTCGGTGGTGCACGACGATGCCCACTCGTTGGTCAACGTGGGCTTCTCGGCGCGACCGCGGTTCGGCGACGCCGCACTCAAAGCACTCACCGAGGCCTTCACCCTGCAGGAGGGATCACGCGATCTGTTGCGTGCCAACGGCCTGCACTGGAAGGTGATGGCCGACGGCGAGCTCAACGGCCGAGCCTTCAAACCGTGGCGAGCCGATCGCGCATACCTGGATGACTTCCGCCCCGACATGCACGACTGCGACGACCTCATGGTGCAGCAGCAGGTCTACCTGGATCCGCGGGCCGGTGAACGTATGGCGCATCTGCTGGAACCGGCCGCCCGGATCGCGATCTCCGACATCGCCGAACTGCCCTCCCGATCGGCATCGCAGTACGGTGACACGTTGCACGCCAACGGTATCGACCCGATCGTCGTCGACATCACCACCGACGACATCGGCAGTACCGGCATGCGGGTGGTTCGTGTGCTCGCCCCGGGCACGGTCGGGAATGCTCCTGCCGCCTTCCCGTTTCTCGGTCGGGCACGAGTCATGGACGTACCTGTTCAGCTCGGCTGGCGCGAGCGCCCGCTCGCCGAGACAGATCTCAACTACTTCCCCATGCCCCATGCCTGAGATGTTGCACGCCATCCGGATCCGCCATTCCGCCGATATCCCTGAGGCATTCCGGCACCACCAGATATCGCTGCCCCGCCATGATGGTGTCGACGCGCAGGCCGTGGTGGTCGATCTCGATGAGTCCGATGACGCGGATCGTCTTCGCCTCGCGGCGGTGCGTCATTGGTGGTCGGCCGACCATTCCCGGCTGCCTCGCCGGGTCGGACGGATGACCGAGTTGTCCGAGGAACATTCGCCCGCGCTAACGTCGCCGATCTGGGATTGATCGATCCGGCGCTGGTCGCCGAACCGGGCTGCCCCGTCACCACACCGGGAGCCGACGTCCGACGAACCTGGGTGGCGGCGACCCGATATCGCGTTACCGAGAGTGACCGGCCACCGCAGAAGCGCTGTGGATGGGTGCCGTACACCCTCGCGTTTGCTCGGGGATGGGATACCAAACCTGCTGAGCCCAAGGATCATCCACCCTTCCTATCCGGGCTGGGTGCCGGCCTCACCCACGCTGCCGCGGTAGACGATGCGTGGGCCGCGCTCGCCGTCGAGGATGCCTTGTGGCGGTGGTGGGCCGCCGAACAGCCCGAGGTGATCGAGACGGCGTCCGCGATGCATCCCGAGGTGAGTGATCTTCTGGGCCCGGCGCCAGGGCCGGTGACCCTGCAGGTGCTGCCCGCCCGCCTCGGCGGCGTGGTGACCCTGGCCGCGGTCGACGATGGCGAGATCATCGCGTTGGGCGGTGGATACGGAAACGATGCTCGGGCACAACGCTCCGCGATCGCGCGAGCGTTCTGGCAGCTCGTCGTCGCCCGTTCGTTGAGCGACGCGGGGAGCGCAATGTATCGCGCCGGTACCTCGGGGCTGCCGGCACATCGGACCGACCGAGGATATCTCGCAGCCTCCGGTCCCCGACACCGGACTTTGCTCGATCCCATTGCGCACGTTCAACTTCTCATCGATCCGGTGGTGCGCAACCTCATCCGAGATCGCCTGGATGCTCCGGCACGCCTTGACGATCGGAAAACGGCCACGGACTCCGGCGGGCGCGTCGCCGCGTTGTCGACACCACCGCACGACGTCGCGTGGCGGATCGACCTGTCACCACCGGACAATCCGTCCGGCGTGTGCGTCCGACTCCTCGTACCCGGCACAGCGACGATTCCGCTCGGCGCTTTCCCGCCCGATGCGGTCGTGACCGCGACACCCTCGGGAGTGACGCCGTACCCCGGGTGGTGATATTCGCAGTGGCCATCACCGATCACACGGTGAACACGCGACCTGCGTTGCAGACCCAACTGTCTGCTGACCGGATCGGATGCACAGTCGACGCTGAGTGGCGCACGCTCGAAAGGAAAGGGCGCACACTCGACGCAGAGTGGCGCCCACTCGACGTGAAACAGCGCCCACTCGGCGCACGAGGGTCAGGGGGTACCTGCGCGGGCTCTGATCTCCGATGCACGCGCGCCCGACGCCGGACGGCCCGCGATCCCCCAGTTGTCCGGGTCGACCTCGATGATCTGTCCACGCACGCCGGCGCGGTCGACGTCGAGGACGTCCACGATGAGGTCGGTGAACCCCGCGAGTAGCTCCTGCCGCTGCTCGACGGGACGTCCGGCCAGGACGATCGCGGTGAAATATGGTGCGACAAACCCACTCTCGGCGACGAGCTCCCCGGCCACCGTGAGGTGAGCGGGGTCATAGTGCACCAGGAAGGTCCGCACCCGCTCGATCGGAGAGTCGAGGACTCGCGAGTAGGCTGCCGCCGCCTCGGTCAGCAGTCGGCGCTCCTGATCGGGTGTCGCCGCTCCGACGGGCAGGTGAAAGTGGGCTACCGGCATGGTCTTTCCCTTCTAGAGAAGTCCGTGGCGCACGCCGCCGTCGGCGGTGAGGACGGCGCCGTGCAGGACGTCGGCTTCCGGCGCCAACAGCGTTTCCACCACCCAGGCGATCTCCTCGAGCGTGGGTAGACGGCCCAGCGCGGTCTTGGCGCGGTAGCGCGCCCAGATCTCCTCGATCGCTTGCCCGGTCTGCTGCGACTCGGTCTCGATGATCGCGCGCAACCGAGGCGTGTCGATGGGCCCGGGCGCGACGGTGTGCGTGGTGATTCCCTTCGGCCCGTACAGTGCACTGATCTGCCGCATCAGGTTCAGCAGTGCGGCATTCGCGGTGCCCGGGCCGGCATCGAGCGGACCGGGTTCGATACCGAGCGATCCGGCGATCGCCACGAACCGCGATCCCGGCACGAGGTGAGCCCGCACCGCGTGCAGCAGCCGCACCGGCCCGGCCACCTTCACGTTGGCAGCGGTCGCCAGCGCCGACGGCGTGATGGTGTCCACCGAACCCTTGACCGGCAGACCGGCCGCGAAGATCGCCATCCGGACGGGCGCGTCGAGCGCTGCCCGAATGTCGTCGACCGCGGCGTCATCGGCGATATCCGTGCGGCACGACACGATCAGAGGGCTCGTCGTCGCGAGTTTGTCGAGCTGCTCCTGTGAACGGGCCACCGCCACCACCCGATGGCCGCGACCGACGAGTCGCTCGACGATGACCGATCCCATCGCGCCCGTGGCGCCGACCACCACACAGGTCTCTGCCGCGGCGTGCTCAGACATGCCTGCCGCACTCACTTGCGTAGCCGGATGGTCACCGCGCGGGGCTCGGTGAAGAATTCGCGGGAGTACTGACCGCCTTCGCGGCCGAGTCCGCTGATTCCCTCCCCACCGAACGGCAGGCGCAGATCCCTCTCGAAGAAGGTGTTGATCCAGACGGTCCCGGCCCTCCATCGCGCTGCCATTCGATGAGCGCGATCGAGGTTCTGCGTGAACAGCATTCCGGCCAGGCCGTACGGGGAGTCGTTGGCGATCCGCAGCGCCTCGTCCTCGGTGTCGAAGCCGATGACCGTCTCCACCGGGCCGAAGATCTCCTCGCGAGCGGTGCGGGACTCATTGGTGAGCCCGGTGATCACCGTCGGCGGGTAATAGAAGCCCTTGGCATGTGCGGCACCGGTGAGCCGCTCGCCTCCCGTGATGACCTTCCCACCCTCCTCCTGAGCGAGTTCGACGTACCCGGCGACCTTGTCGAGGTGACGTTGTTCGATAAGCGGCCCCATGAATGTCCCGGAATCCTTGGGATCGCCGACGGTGAGCTTGGCGGCCTCTTCGGCGAAACGCTCGATGAAGGCTTCGCGGATCGAGTTCTGCACCAGTAGTCGTGAACCCGACAGGCACACCTGACCGTTGCCCCCGAAGATCGCACGAATCGACATCGGCACCGCCACATCGAGATCGGCGTCGTCGAAGACGACATTGGCCGACTTGCCACCCATCTCCGCCGACACCGGTGTGTGATTGAGTGCTGCCGCCTGCAGGATGTGGACGCCGGTGGCGCTCGACCCGGTGAAGGTGATGCGGTCGACTCGCGGGTCGGAGGTCAGTGGTCCGGCAACGCCTTCGCCGCCGAAACCGTGCACCACATTGAGCACTCCGGCAGGCAGGCCGGCCTCCAGGGCGATCTCGGCGAACCGGTTGGCGGTCAACGGGGTTTGTGGTGCCGGTTTGAGCACCACGGTGTTACCGAAGGCCAGCGCCGGTGCGATCTTCCAGGTGGCCAGCATCAGCGGCGCATTCCACGGACTGATCGCCGAGACGACTCCGGCCGGCGGGTAGAGCACATAGGACAGCAGGTCGCCGTCGGGGTAGGCCTCGCTCGCGGCCATCGACACATAGTCGGCGAAGAATCGCAGATTGTGGGCGACCCGCGGGATCTCCGCGTGCAGCGACTGCGTGATCGTCTTGCCCCCGTCACGGGTTTCCAGCTGCGCCAGTTCTTCTCGATGCTCGTCGACGGCGTCGGCGACGGCGCGCAGGACGGTGGCGCGTTCCTTGGGTGACATCTGCGGCCACGGTCCTGTGTCGAAGGCGGTGCGCGCCGCGGTGATGCCGGCCGCGCCGTCGTCGGCGGTTCCGCGGGCCACATTCGCCAGCAGTGTGCCGTCGTGCGGATCTCGGGATTCGAAAGTTGTTCCGTCCGAGGCACCATGCCAGTCGTCACCGATCAGGTGACGAATCTCGACGGGTGTTGAAGTCGGTGCTGGTGTGGTGGTCATACCGCCGCCACCTCCGGGGTCTCGTAGGTGCGGCCGGCCAGTTCGGAGGCAACATCGATGATCATGTCCTCCTGCCCGCCGATTACCCCACGCCGGCCGAGTTCGAGCAGGATGTCGCGGGTACTGACGCCGAACTTCTTGGCGGCGCGTTTGGTCGGGTGGAAGAACGTCGAGTACACACCGGCGTAGCCGAGGACCAACGCCGTCTCGTCGACGATCTGCGGTTCCTTCATCAGTGGCGCGACCACGTGTTCGGCGGTGTCGATGAGCGGGAAGAGATCCACTCCGGTGTCCCATCCGGCGCGTTCGAAGGCCGCGGCGAGAACCTCGGTCTGGGCGTTGCCGGCGCTCGCGCCGAGACCGCGCAGCGAGCCGTCGATAAAGGTGGCGCCGTTCTCGGCTGCGGTGAGCGCGTTGGCGATTCCGACGCCGAGGTTGTTGTGGGCGTGGAATCCGATGTCGGCGGAGATTGCCGACCGTAGTGCGGCGACCCGTTCGCCGGCCTGCTGCGGCACCATCGCACCTGCGGAGTCGACGACGTAGACGACGTCGGCGCCATATGAGTCCAGCTTGGCCGCCTGTTCGGCGAGTGGCTCGGCCTCGAGTTTGTGGCTCATCATGAGGAAGCACATGACGTTCAGGCCCTTGTCTTTTGCCCACTCGACCGGTTGCTGACCACAGTCGGCCTCGGTGCAGTGCACGGCCACCCGGACGGTGGAGATGCCCGCGTCGATGGCGCCCTGCAACTCGTTGAGGGTGGCGATTCCGGGGACGTACAGCGCGGCGATCTCGGCGTTCTCGACGGCATCGACGGCTGCGCGTACGTATTCGGGATCGGTGGCGGCGGCGAAGCCGTACTGGATCGACGAGGCGCCCAGCCCGATGCCGTGGGCGACCTCGATGGTCGGTACCCCGGCACGATCGAGTCCGGCGGCGATCGCCGCGACATTCTCAGTCGTGAATTGGTGTGACACGCTGGACATTCCGTCGCGCAGCGTGGTGTCGACGAGGGTGATCTCGCGGTTCGTGGTCGGCTGGTCGGTCATCGTGTTGCTCCTGCGACGAGGTTCTGCTGGGCCATCACGTCGGCGACGCGTACGGCGGCGGCGGTGATGATGTCGAGGTTGCCCGCGTAGGTGGGCAGGAAGTCGCCTGCGCCAACGACTTCGAGCATCACCGTGACGAGATCGCCTTCGACGTCGACGAGTTTGAGGGTGTACCCCGGCACGTACTCCTGCACTCGGGCCACCATGTCGACAACGGCACGTTCGATGGCTGCGGCATCGGGGTTGCGCACCTTCGCATAAACGGTGTCCCGCATGTTCATCGGTGGTTCGGCCGGATTGATGACGGAGATGGCCTTGGCCTTGTCGGCCCCGGCGACCTGCGCGAGGGCACGTCCGGTTTTCTCGCTGAACTCGCTGAGATTCTGCCGCGTTCCGGGGCCGGCGCTCGCCGACGCGATGGCGGCGACGATCTCGCCGTAGGCGGCCTCGGCAACCTCGTTGATGGCGTACAGGATCGGGATGGTGGCCTGTCCGGCGCAACTGACCATGTTCACATTGGGCGCGCTGAGGTGCTCGTCGAGATTGACGGCCGGAACCACATACGGACCCACCGAGGCCGGCGTGAGGTCGATGGCGGTGATACCGGCATTCGCATACCGCGGGGCTGCCGCAGCGTGGATCTTCGCCGAAGTCGCCTCGAAGACAAGATCGGGCAGATCCGGTTGCGCCAGCAGCCAATCCACTCCTCCGGCGGAGATCGTGAGGCCTTCGGAATCTGCGCGGCGCAATCCCTCGCTGTCCGGATCGATCCCGATCATGTACACCGGATCGACATGCTCGGATCGGAGCAGTTTGTACATCAGGTCCGTCCCGATGTTGCCCGACCCGACTATTGCGGCGGTCAACCGACTCATCGTGTTCTCCCTTGTTCGCTGACGCGTTGGCACCGACGCTAGGCAGTTGGTCCCTGCTCGTGAGCCCGGTCACGGGGTATCCGGACAGACGAGCCCGTCCCGACGACGTTGTTCGGTATTGCCGAACGGCAGTGATGGCGGTCACAGAGTTGGTCCATCCTCGTCTCATCCGCAGATGGATGGCACCGCCCAAGCGGTTCGCCAATGAGTCACCACAGGAGATCCGATGACCGAAAATCCCGGCCGTTTCGACGTTGCCCATCTGGCACGCTGCGAGCTGCTCAGCCCCAAGCCTCAGGAGACCGAAGATTTCTTCACCCGGTTCCTCGGTATGTACGTCACCAAGCGCGAGGGGCAGTCGGTATACCTGCGCGGCTATGAGGACCCCTACCAGTGGAGTCTGAAGATCACCGAGTCCGCACAGCCGGGCATGGGCCACGCGGCAATGCGCACCAGCTCACCCGAGGCGCTCGAGCGGCGCGCGAGGTCCCTTCAGGACGGAAACGTCGAAACCTCCTGGCACGAGGATGAATTCGGCTACGGAAAGACGCTGTCATACAACACCGCCGACGGCCACGACTTCGCACTGCTGTGGGAGGCCGAGAAGTACGTCGCGCCGGCGGAACTGCAGAGCAAGATCCTGTCCCGGCCGTCGAAGAAGCCGCTGCAGGGCATCCCCGTCAAGCGCATCGATCACCTGAACCTGATGGCATCGGATGTGACCGCGGTGAAGAACGAGTTCGAACGTCACCTCGGCTTCCGCACCACCGAGCGCGTCGTCGACGGTGACGTCGAAATCGGCGCCTGGATGAGTTCCAACCTGCTCGGTCACGAGGTCGCCTGCATGCGCGACATGACGGGCGGTCGGGGCAAGCTGCACCACCTCGCCTTCTATTACGGCACCGGCCAGCACAATGTCGATGCTGCGGAGATGTTCCGCGACTACGACATTCAGATCGAGGCCGGTCCCGACGTGCACGGCATCACCCAGGGCCAGTTCCTCTACGTCTTCGAACCCGGCGGCAACCGGATCGAGCTGTTCGGTGAGGCCGGCTATCTGCACCTCGATCCCGACGCGCAGACCAAAACCTGGAACATGGCCGAGATCGACACCGGTCTGGCCATCGGCGGCGCGAAACTTCCGTGGGAGACCTACTTCACCTACGGGACCCCGAGCCCGCTGTCACTCGATCAGCACATCGAGCAGTTCGCCCACTTCGGTCCCGGCGCCGAACTACCCGAGGCCGAAGCTGCGGCGGAGAACATCCCGGCCGAGATCGATCACTCGCGCGCGGTCGCCGGCGCCCCGGTGTAGGCGCGCCACATCACGCCGCCATCACGCACATCGGCGCGGAACCCTCAGGTTCCGCGCCGATGTTGTGTTCGCCGATGTTGTGTTCGTGGAAGACTACTTTCCCGGCCCGGGCTGCGGCGGTCGTCCACACTGAACCCAGTTCCCCACCAGGACAGCGTGGGCCAGCGCGGCGACCAGGAATCCGACGGAGGCCACACCGAGTCCGGTCTGCGTCGACCAGTAGCCGAGTACCGACAACGGCACCGCGATCGCACTGATCGCCGAGGCCACCCAGCACCAGCCGAATCGTCGTAACGTCACGGCGACGGTGGACATCAGCGCGCCGGCCACGCCGAGTCCGATGGCGATCTCACCGAGGATCGTGCGGACACCGTCGGCGTCGCTGGTGATCCACGCGGTGACGGTCGCCGCCGCAAGCACCACGATCGTGGTCCAGATCACCCGGACCGAGCGCGGACGCAGCGGGACCTCTGCCAGCACCTTGCGCTCGATCTTGCGCAACGAAGCCGCGAACCCCGGGTCCAGTTCGAGCCCTGCCACTACTCTCCGATCGTCGGCCACTGCTACCAGTGTGCTCCCCGTGTCGAGGGACGGCATGGACCGGGGTGACGCGGCCAGCCCACTGACAGCGCTCTCCTCCTCGCTGACAGCGCTCTCCAGCCCACTGACAGCGCTCTCCTCCTCGCTGACAGCGCTCTCCAGCCCACTGACAGCGCTCTCCTCCTCGTTCACAGCGCTCCCAGGTTGATCGGCTCCAGCCGATTCTTACGAGGCCTCGGGGCTCGTCGCCATCTCTGGATCCAGTGCACGGCACGTGACCGCCACCGACAGTGCGCACTCTCCCGCATCGGAGGCATACCTCGCCGCACCCACTCGACGCTGAACGACACCCACTCGACGCGGACGAGCGCACACTCGACGGGAATGAGCGCACACTCGACGAAAAGGACGCCCAACTCGACGAGGCGTGTTACACAGATCGGCCGTTCAGTTGTTCCGTTTGTAACCACCACGAAATACGCCGGCGGTCTACTTGATGCGTGGCCGAGAGTTCGACGGCCCGCCCGGAACCTGATCCGGAATCTCCCCGGCAATGTCGCCGAATCTGAATCTTCACTTCCTGCAGAGCTTTCCGCACCCTCAAGGAGTCCCATGTCCCTCGACGACACCATCACCGAGAACATCGCCAAGTCGCTCGCCGAGATCCCCCATCCTTCGCTGCCCAAGGGGTCGAACATCTACGGCGGCACCAAGATCTTCCCCGACTACCAGGCCGAGGACGGCGAGACGTACTTCACCCTCGTCCACGGTATCGCGCACGAGTCGTCGGTGTCATTCGTGGCGGTGCTGCAGGCCACCCGCGCACTGCGCAAGGGATTCGAATCCGCCATCTACTTCTACGGCCCCGGCGCCATCAATTGCCTTGCCACACGCGGCTTTCCGAAGACCGGCGACTCCGGATTCCCGGGTGAGCAGAACATCAACGACTCCCTCGCCACGTTCATCTCCGAGGGCGGCACCGTCTTCTGCTGCCGGTTCGGCCTGGCATTGCACGGCGGCCGCGAAGAAGACCTCATCGAAGGTGTCATTCCCGCGCACCCACTCGACGTGCAGGACGCGGTCATCCACTACGCCCGCAAGGGCGCCATCATCAACTCGACCTACATGGTCTGACGAGGATGCCATGACCATCATCGGATCGGTCGCGGCCAACTTCACCCGCGACCTCGAGCAGAACTTCCAGACGATCGCCGAGTATGTGGCGCAGGCTCGTGAGCACGGCGTCGACTTCCTCGTCTTCCCCGAGGCCGCCATCGGCGGCTACCTGTCGAGCCTCGGCAATCACGGTGACACCATCAAGAACACCCAGCGGTCACTGCCGCCGGCGATTCGTCTCGACGGCCCGGAAATCGCTCGGATACAGTCGATTATCGGTGACATGCTCATCGCCATCGGTTTCTGCGAACTCGCCGACGACGGCGAAACCCGTTACAACGCGGCCGCACTCCTCGACGGCACCCGAATCTACGGCAGTTACCGGAAGGTGCACCAGCCACTGGGCGAGAACATGTCGTACTCGTCGGGCACCGACTACGGGGTCTTCGAGACACCCATCGGCCGAGTCGGTCTCCAAATCTGTTACGACAAGGCGTTTCCCGAAGCCGCCCGGATCATGGCCCTCAAAGGTGCCGAGGTCATCGCCAGCCTGTCGGCGTGGCCGGCCGCGCGGACGGCAACCGCGGAGAACCTGCAGGAGGATCGCTGGACCTACCGGTTCAACCTCTTCGATGTCGCCCGCGCCCTGGACAATCAGGTGTTCTGGGTGGCGTCTAATCAGGCGGAAACCTTTGGCTCCCTTCGCTATGTCGGCAACGCCAAGATCGTCGACCCCGGGGGAAACATCCTCGACTCGACCCTGCTCGGGAGCGGACTGGCCATCGCCGACGTCGACATCCCCGACACCTTCCGCACCATGCGCGCAGGCATGTTCCATCTCCGCGATCGACGGCCCGACGTCTACGGCACGTTGACCGATGTCGACGCCACCGGCGCGGCGGCCTGGCGGAGTCTGTCGCATGCCTGAGATGACCTTCACCGTACGTTGGCCCGATGGTGCTGTGCGCGAATATTATTCACCCAGTCTGGTCATGCACGATCACCTGGATTCGGGAGCGGACTACACCGTCACCGAACTGCGTGATCGCGCCACCACCGCTCTCGGCGAGGCGGCCGAACGCGTCCGCGCCAAGTACGGATTCGCATGCACGTCGGCCGCCGCCTCCGCGGCCGACATCACCTCCACCGCAGGCGGCTACGACGACGATGCCACCGTCACCGTGATCACCATGTATCCGCCACTGCCCCAACCCACTTCCTCCAGCTCCTCCTCCCACCACCCGGAGTCACCATGAGCACACCGGCTCATCCCACCCACCACATCCCTGTCGTCATCGTCGGCGGCGGCCAGGCCGGCCTGTCGGTCAGCTGGTACCTGCAACGAGCCGACATCGACCACCTCGTCGTCGAATCCGGCACCCTCATGCACGCCTGGGCCGACAAGCGGTGGGACAATTTCACTCTCGTCACCCCGAACTGGCATTGCCGACTGCCCGGACACACCTACGACGGCGCGGACCCCGACGGATTCATGACCCGCGACGAGGTCGTCGCGTGGTTGTCGAGGTGGCTGGATACCTTCAGTCCTCCCGTACGCGAGCACACCACGGTCACCCGCGTCCACCAGCCGACCGCGCACGGGTTCCAGGTGACACTTCACTCGCAGGTTGCCGACGCCGGAGCCGGCGACGAGATCCTCACCTGCGATCACGTCGTGATCGCCACCGGCGGGTACCCGCTGCCGGTGCTACCGCCCTACGCGTCATCACTCGATCCTGCTGTTGCCCAGATTCATTCGGAACAGTACTTCCACCCCGACCAACTCCCCGAGGGCGGCGTGCTGGTCGTCGGATCGGGCCAGTCCGGCACCCAGATCGCCGAGGACCTGCATCTGGCCGGCCGCGAGGTCCACCTCGCCATCGGCAACGCACCCCGCGTCGCGCGGACCTACCGCGGCCGGGACTGCATGACGTGGTTGGCCGAGATGGGTGTGTATGACATTCCGGCGCAACAGTATCCGGGCGGACGGGCGGCGCAGGAGAAGACCAACCACTACGTCACCGGCCGGGACGGTGGCCGCGACGTCGACCTGCGCCAGTTCGCCCGCGAAGGAATGCGCCTCTACGGTGCGCTCACCGGCGGCAAGGACGATCACCTCACCTTCGCCCCGACTTTGACCGGATCGCTGGACCGGGCCGACGCGGTGTACAACTCCATCTGCTCCGACATCGACCGCTACATCGACACCCAGGGGATCGACGCTCCCCCGGCGTCGCGGTACGAGCCGGTGTGGACACCCGAGGCCGGTCCCACCGCACTGGACCTCACCGCGGCCGGGATCACCAGCATCATCTGGGCCATCGGGTACCGGCCGGACTATCGCTGGATCGAGGCCAGCGCCTTCGACGGCGCCGGCCGCCCGATGCAGACCCGCGGAATCACCGCGGTCCCCGGACTCAGCTTCATCGGACTACCGTGGATGCACACCTGGGGATCCGGCCGATTCCTCGGAATCGACCGCGACGCCCACCACGTCGCCGACAGCATCACCACCGCATTGCGCCGGGGCAACCCCGGTACGCACGCCAGTCCGGTCGGCATCGCGTCCTGATCGACCCGCCTCACCCACACCCGCACCAGCCACACCCGATCGATCCGCAACGACGCGGCACCGACCTCGCCCCAGCGCATCCCGCGAGCGAACGGAGCACACCATGACAGCATCCACCCGGGTCGACCTCGCACTCCTCGGTATCCGGGGCACACCCCCGGTCCATCGAACCGGCGGTGCCGGCCCCAGCGACGACGGCCACCTCATCGTCGATGGCCTGGACGCGGCCATCCCCCGAAACCCCGACAGTCCCTTCGTCTTCGACGGCAGCCGGGTGCTGCGCGACGGCGACGACACCGGCTTCGAGATCGGAGTGATCGGCCGCCCGAGGTTCTACGATCTGCGCACCGACGACGGCATCGCCTACGAACAGATCGCCAGACTCCACGGCCGGAATGTGCTGGCCACCACCGTGGTTCAGACGTGCATCCGCTACGGCGAGGATCAGCGCTGCCGATTCTGTTCCATCGAGGAATCCCTGCGATCCGGTTCCACGGTGGCGGTCAAACGCCCCGAGCAACTCGCCGAGGTCGCACGGGCAGCAGTGGAACTCGACGGCGTGAGCCAGATGGTGATGACCACCGGCACCTCCGCCGGAAAAGACCGGGGCGCAAGACACCTGGCGCGCTGCGTTCGGGCGGTGAAGCGGGCCGTACCGGATCTGCCGATCCAGGTGCAGTGCGAACCGCCCGCCGACCTCTCAACCATCACCGACCTGCGAGATGCCGGCGCAGACGCCATCGGCATCCACGTCGAGTCGCTCGACGACGCCGTCCGCCGGCGCTGGATGCCCGGCAAATCGTCGGTCCCGTTGAGTGAGTACCGCGCGGCGTGGGCCGAGGCGGTACGTGTCTTCGGGCGCAATCAGGTCTCCACCTACCTCCTCGTCGGACTCGGCGAGGACCCCGACGAGATGATCTCCGGTGCAAAGGAACTCGTCGACTTGGGGGTGTATCCGTTCATCGTTCCGTTCCGTCCGCACGCCGGGACCCTCGCCGTCGACGTGGACAAGGCGCAGGCTCCCGACCCGGCGATCGTCGAGAAGATCAGTCGGGAGGTTGCCGCCCACCTGGCCTTCACCGGAATGGCCGGCACCGACCAACGCGCCGGATGTGCGGCCTGCGGCGCCTGCAGCATCCTGGCGAGCGTGGGAGGCTGACATGCTCGACGGACGGCCCCGGCCCGGCACACTCGCGCACACCACACCCGCCCCCGCCGCATGTCCCGCACCCCGGGAACTCTCGATTCTCGCCGGCCGGCGCGCGGCACCCGCGCCTGCCTTTCTGATCCGGGTGGCCGACGACCCGACCACACTGGCCGCGTATCACGCTCTGCGACATCAGGAATTCGTCGTACACCAAGCACTGTTCGCCGGCTCCGACCGCGATCACGTCGACGACGACCCGCGCACCGATGTGCTCGTGGCCGTCGCCGGTGACACCGTCGTCGGCGGAGTGCGTGTGGCACCGATGCACTCGCCCGACATCGGCTGGTGGGCGGGCAGCCGATTGGTGGTCGCCCACACCGCGCACGCCGGCGGGATCGGACGGGCGCTGGTGCGGGCCGCCTGCGCACACGTCGAGCAGGCCGGCGTCCTGCGTTTCGACGCCACCGTGCAGGCCAGGTACGCCACGATGTTCGCCTCCCTCGGGTGGGACGACACCGGGACCGGGGAGACCATCGGGGAACGTGCCCACCGTCGAATGCGGTGGCCGCTGCACCGGATTCAGCGGACCGCGGACTCCACCAAATCCCTCCTCGCCGATGTGCTGGCCCCGCTACGTCACCAGGACGGCGGTCTCGGTCCGGACGGATTCCGCGGTGACGACGGAGTGCCCCTGGACGGTTCCGACATGATCGCCGCCTGCGATGCGATCATTCCGGCCATGGTGGACCGCGACCCGGAATGGGCGGGGTGGTGCTCGGTTCTGGTCAACATCAACGACCTGTCGGCGATGGGGGCCACACCGACAGCCCTTCTCGATGCGGTCGGCGCACCCACCACCGCACACCTGCGCCGCATCGTCGGAGGTATCGCGGGGGCGGCGCAGGCCTGGCGCACCCCGGTGGTGGGTGGCCACACGCAGGTCGGCGTTCCCGCATCGCTGTCGGTGACCGCGCTCGGTCGCACCACCGAGCCGATCGCGGCAGGCGGCGGGCGCGTCGGCGACGTCGTGTCCGTGGCGGCCGATGTCGGCGGCTCGTGGCGACCGGGGTATCACGGCAGACAGTGGGACAGCACCAGTTCGCGCAGCGCCACCGAACTCGGCGAGCTGGCCGCACTGGTACAGCGGCTACGTCCGGCCGCCGCCAAGGACGTCAGCATGGCCGGGCTCGCGGGCACCCTCGGCATGCTGGCCGAGGCGTCGGGGACCGGAGCCGAGCTCGACGTCACCGCGATTCCCCGACCCGACGCGGCGACGATGGGTGACTGGCTCACGTGTTTCCCCGGATTCGCCATGCTGATCGCCGACCGCCAACCGGCCGCCGACGCGGGTGGTCCGGCGGTGACCGCATCCTGTGGTCGTCTCACCGCCGCACCCGGGGTTCGGCTGCGCTGGCCCGACGGTGAGGTGACCACCGCCGTCGCGTCGACGGTCACCGGACTGGGGGTGGCGTGATCACCGTGCCCGCCCGCGCCAACCGCGGCGCGTTCCTCAGTAGAGTTCGCTGACATGAGCACGGTCACCCTGGGCGCGCTGGCCGGGCACTTCGGCCGCGACCTCACGCGCGGAGTGGACAAGGCCGTCGGGATCATCGAGGCCGCCGCCCGCGACGGCGTCGACCTTCTGGTGTTTCCCGACGCCGCGCTCGGCGGATACATCGGTGACCTGCGACATCCCGACCCCGAGGATCTGCCGCCCGCCATCGACCCGGCCGGGCCCGAGGTGGCGGCGATCATCGCGGCGGCGGGCCCGATGACGGTGTGCATCGGATACACCGAGGCCGCCGGCGACGTCCACTACAACGCGGCGATCTGCGTCAACGGCGACGGCATCCTCGGGTCACATCGCAAGGTCCACCAACCGGCCGGCGAATCGGAGGCGTACGCGGCGGGCGATTCGTTCCGCACCTTCGACACCCCGGTGGGACGGATCGGTATGCTCATCGACTACGACAAGACCTTCCCCGAATCGGCGCGTACCCTCGCCCTGCACGGCGCCCGGGTGATCGCGGCGCTGTCGGCGTGGCCGGCCAGTGTCACCGACCGCGCCACCCGATTACCCGCCGACCGGCAGTCCCGGCTGTTCGACCTGTATGACTGCGCCCGCGCCGCGGAGAATCAGGTGTTCATAGTGTCGTCCAACCTCACCGGCATCACCGGGTCGTTGCAGTTCCTCGGTCAGGCCAAGGTGGTCGGGCCGGGCGGCGACGTGCTGGCCACCACCCGATCCAAGGGCGGCCTGGCCAAGGTGGAGGTCGACATCGACGCCGAGATCGGCCGCGCCCGAAGGGTTCTCAACCATCTCACCGAACTGCGTCCCGACATCTACGCCACCGATCCGGTGCGGGAGAGGTGAACCATATGCGGGTCGCACTGCTGACCTATTCGACGAAGCCTCGCGGCGGTGTCGTGCACACACTGAACCTGGCCGAGGCGTTGGCGGCGCAGGGCGCCGAGGTGACGGTGTGGAGCCTGGCCCGTGGTGGCGACGAGGGATTCTTCCGTGACGTCGATCCTGCTGTGCAGCAAATACTTCTGCCGTTTCCCGACCGCGCCGACGAGACGGTCACCGACCGCATTCTGCGCTCCATCGACACTCTTCGCAACGGTTTCCGCCCCGACGAGTACGACATCGTCCACGCGCAGGACTGCATCAGTGCCAACGCCGTCGGACGTTGCATCCGCACCATCCATCACCTCGACCAGTTCACCACGCCCATCCTCGTCGAATGCCACGAGAAGGCCGTCGTCACCCCCTACGCACGCATCTGCGTGTCGCAGGCGGTGGCCGACGAGGTGCATGCCGGTTGGGGTCTGACACCGAACGTCATCCCCAATGGTGTTGCCTACGAACGTTTTGCTGCGGCTTCGGCGGATACATCGACCGCTGTCGCGGCCCGCGGAGAGTGGCGATCTCGACTCGGTCGGTATGTGCTGGCCGTCGGCGGCATCGAGCCCCGCAAGGGCAGCATCGACCTATTGGCGGCGTGGGCACGGCTACGACGCGACGACCCCGACCTCGGACTCGTCTTCGCCGGTGGCGAGACACTCTTCGACTATCGCGGCTATCGTGCCGAGTTCGACAGTCTCCAAGAGACTTTGGGTGTGCATCCGGTGGTGCTCGGCAATGTCGCCGATCCCGACCTGCCGTCCCTGGTGGCCGCCTGCGAGGTGTTCGCCTTCCCGTCGACGAAGGAGGGCTTCGGTCTGGCGGCGATGGAGGCTCTCGCGGCCGGTCGGCCCGTCGTCGCGCGTGATCTGCCGATACTGCGAGAAGTGTTCGGCAACAGCGTGTCCTATGCGACCGACATCTCGTCGCTGGCCACCGCATTGGCTGCCGCGGGTGAGGACGGTGGTCGCCGCGAGCGTGGACGAGCCCTGGCCCGGTCGCTGACCTGGGAGCGCGCGGCTGCGGCACATCTGGAGTTCTATCGACGACATCCGTTGCGGGGGTAAAGCATTTCGGTGGTGATCCCGCGCCGGCGTCAGCTCAACGAGCCTCGATATCTGGTCGATGCCCGCTGCGGTGATGCTGGGACACAACCGGGATTCCTACCCGAACCGTTCCGTCCGGATCAGCGCGCGGTCGTGCCCGGCCTCGATCATCCATTGGGCACAGTTCTCGACGAAGCCGTTCGGTCCGCAGATGTAGACGTCGGGTCGTCGGTCGGGAGCGATCGTGGCGTCGGCGAGCTCGGTGGACGTGAGTCGCCCTGGTGGCCGTGACTCGCCTGCGGGTGCGACTCGGGTGTGAAAGAGATTGAGCGACAGCCGATGATGGTCGGCGAGCTGGCGCAGGTCATCGGTGAAGAGCGTTCGGTCCGGCGACCGCAGGGAGTACACGAGGTTGAACCGAACCTGTGGCGCCGACGCCTCGCGGGCACGGATCATCGACATCAACGGAACGATGCCGGAACCCCCGCCGATCAGTTGCACCGACCGCGGACTGCTCGGCTCCCAGGTGAACCAACCGCCGTGCGGTCCGCTGATCTCCAGCGGATCACCGGCCTCGACGACGTCGACCAGATATGGCGACACCTCGCCGTCGTCGGCACGTTCGACGGTGACCTCGGTGGTGGCGCGTTCCCGGGTATCCGACAGCGAGTATGCCCGTGCGGTGGTGTAGCCGTCCTCGGCGGTGAGCCGAATGTCGATGTGCTGGCCGGCAATTGCGGTGAACGGCTCCCCCAGCGCCAGTCGCAGCGACACCGATGACGGACTCTGCCGGATCGTGGAGATCACGGTGGTGACCTGCCAGCCGTCACTCACGAGTAGCGCTCCTCTTTCCACGGGTCACCGTAGATGTGGTAGCCGCGCTCCTCCCAGAAGCCGGGGGTGTCACGCGGCATGAACCGTAGGCGCCGAACCCATTTGGCGCTCTTCCAGAAGTACAGGTGCGGGACCAGCAACCGCACCGGGCCGCCGTGCTCGGCTGCCAGTGGCTCACCGTCGAAGGTGTCGGCCAGCCAGCCCTTTCCGTCGACGAGGTCGGCGAGTGGGACGTTTGTGGTGTAGCCGCCGTAGCAGTGCGCCATCACGAAATCGTCCGGCTGCCATGGCAACAGCGCCAGCAGGGTATCGAAAGACACGCCCCGCCATCGGGTGTCGAACTTCGACCATCGGGTGACGCAGTGGATGTCGGTGGTGATGTCTGCGTGGGGCAATGCCGAGAACGCGGCCCAGTCCAGACTGTGCGCACGATGATCCGACGACTGGATCGTCAGCTTCCACGACTCGAGCGGTAGCGACGGGGTGGGTTCGGCGGACAGGACCGGGAAGTCGACCGTCGAATACTGCCCGGGCGGGAGCCGTCGGGCGGTGCGATCGCGCCGCCCGACGAATCCACGGTTGACGATGGCCATGTGACCGATCCAGCCTACAGCCGGCCCAGCAACTCGGCCTTCTTGGTGGCGAACTCCTCGTCGCTGAGGATGCCGCGCTGATGCAGACCGGCCAGCTGCTCGATGGCCGCGAAGATGTCGTCGGAACCCGAGGACGGCGCCTGATGCGACGTCGGCGTTACCGGTGCCTGATCGAACTGCGGCGCGGGTTCGGGTTGGGACACGAATCCCGGCTGGGACACGAATCCGGGTTGGGACGCGAATCCGGGTTGGGACGCGAATCCGGGCTGGGACACCGATCCGGGGTCTGGGGCCGGTGCGGCCACCGGCGTGGCGTCGACCTGCCGATCGGTGAGTTCGGTCAGGCTCGACACATCGAAGGTGCCGAACTGGCTGGTGAAGCTCACGGTGCCGGGGTAACCGCCCTGCTGCTGTTGCACGCCGCCGATCTGGTGGTCGCCGGTGTCGAAAACGCGCGTGACCCCGTTCTGCTGGATGGCCAGTCGCCGGGTTCCGGGGAACACCGCATACCGAGAGTCGTTCTGCCCACCGGTGGAACTCGGCACGCCGAGCTCGGTGGGCCACCAGTTGTTGGCCGTACCGAAGCCGTAGTTCGCGCTTCCGCCGGCGGGGTGCGCCGGGGGCGGCGGGAACACGATCGTGGTCGCCAGGAGCTGCGACAGCTCATTGCAGAGCGAATCGACGCGTGCCTTCAGGGCGTTGTCGAACATGTTGCCCACCATGGTCATACCGCCGCGCATCCACTGTCCGGATCCGCCGAGTTCGGGGATCGAGAACTGCGCCATCGTGCCGCCACCGCTGTTGACGGCGTACAGCATCGCCAATACGGCGTCGTGGGAGATGCCGTAGCGTCCGGCGATCTCGTTGACCGATTGCTCGGCCTCGGGGGTGAGGGCACCCTGCATGATGTGACTCTTTCGTCGAGGAAATCCGACACAAGTGTACGGCTACCACGCAACGGAATTCAGCCCGCGCAGGCGGCCCCTGCTCGCACGCGCACGTCCGTTCCTCAGGTGGTCGGCGGCGGAACCACCGCACCGCGGACATGTGCCGCACGACGGCGCGCCACCGGCGCCCAGAGCATTCGTTGTGTCCACAGGGTGAACCAGCCGGCCACGGTCATTCCGACGATGTTCACCAACAATTGCAATGCCGAACCTCGTACCTCATGCCATTCGGCGAAGGCCGCCGCCAGGGCGATGTTCCCGGCGGCCGGAATCGTGGTGACCGAAATGAACACCCCGGCCAGGCCGCCGAGGCGCGCCGAGGTGATCGAGAGGATGCCGGCCACCGCGGCGAGGACCGCCACGACGAACGACCACCGGTCCGGTGAGTAGATGAAATCGGTCTCCGGGTGGTGCTGCAGATCGTCGAGGTCGACCCATCCGATCCCGCGCATCACCCAGGACAGGGCGTATGTCACGGCCATCGCGACCGCGAAACCGACCACCAGGGTGCGTGCGGACATGCCGAGCAGATTCCATCGCCGGAGTACCAACGCCACCCCGAGCGCCGAGATCACCCCGAACTCGGGTCCGAGGACCATCGCCCCGATCGTCAGGATCTGTGAATCCAGCACGATGGCGATGGCCGCCAGCATGGTGGCGAGCACCATGAACCCGAGGTAGGTGAAGTTGAGTTCGGAGTCTGCGTAGGCGCGGCGACCGACCTGCGCCCACACGACGGCATCCGAGCCGAAGCCGGGCGCCGCGCGTTCGGCCTCCAGGGCGTGCCGGGACAGGAAGGTCTCCACCTCTTCGGCGCGGACGCACCCGTCATCGGCGACGCCCATGCTCCGCAGGGTCATGATCAGGTCGTCGGCGGCTTCGCGCGCGACGTCGAGGGTGATGACGTCGCCCTGCGGCTTCACCGACGCACCCCGCATGACGGCCACCGAACTGACCGTCTCATCGTCGACGACGAGGTCGAGCACACCGGCGGTCTGTGCCGTCGGCACCGAGATCTCGAGATGGAGCATGCCTCAATGTGGCGCCTGGTCGGCGTCGTCACGCCTGCGAAACACCGGGTTTCAGATGTCGAGTGCGAGATCGTCGAGTTGTGCGAGACCCTCACCGCGGGCCAGGAGTTGCTGATAGGCGGCCAGGCGCACGCGGTCGATGTCGGTGTTGCTCACGCCCTTCTTCCAGTAGCCGAACACCGCGACGTCGTCTTTGCCGAGTCCGACCGAGTTGCGGAAGTACCGGCGAATCGTGCGCATATCCTCGCGTTCGCCGGCGGCCCACACCACGACCTCGGCGGGATGCTCGATTGTCCGTGCCGCGGCTTCGAGCCCTCCATCGGCGACGGTCACCCGGTGCACGGCGATCTGTGCCGAACGGGGCAGTTCGTCAAACGCAAAGTCGCTGTGGCTGAGGACGAATGCGTCGGCTCGGCGATGCGACGGCCACTGGCGGAGGATCTCATACAGCGCCGGGATCGCCGAGTCATAGGCGAACAGGACCGCGTCGGCGCGGCCCTCGGGTACCACGAAGTGAGGTCGTGGCCCGACGATTGTCACCTGATCGCCCGCCCGCACTGCCGCCGACCACCGCATCATCGGACTGCTGGATCGATGCCGGACCACGTCGAGGGTGATCAGCGACCGGGATCGGTCGGCGTCACGGACAGTGTAGACGCGCGACGCGTCGTCGAACCGCGGTCCCAGATTGACCCGGACGGCCACGTTGGGTTGCTCCCAGCTCGGATCCACTGAACGGCGAGGTCCCTGTCAACGTTGAGGCGAGCGCTGTCAGTGATGGCAAGAGCGCTGTCAGTGATGGCAAGAGCGCTGTCAACGTTGAGGCGAGCGCTGTCAGTGGGTCCAGGGATCAGGTGGTGGCACGCATCACGAGTTCGACGGGCAGCCGGATGGTTTCGGGTTCCCGGCCCTCGATGAGGTCGAGGAGTCGACGCACCGCGGTCTCACCGATCCGGTGGGCGGGCGAGCGGATCGTGCTCAGCGGGACCGGCAGTTGTGCGACGGTGGGGATGTCGTTGAACCCGATGAGTGCCACGTCGTCGGGGATGCGGATGCCGAGATCGCGGGCCGCGCCCATCACGCCGATCGCGACCGTGTCGGAGACCGCGAAGATCGCGCGCGGTGGGCGCGGCGCGTCGAGCAGTGCGCGACCGGCCGCGACGCCCCCGTCGACGCCGAAGCTCGACTCGACGATCCGCTCGGGGGCCAACACGACGCCCGCGGACTCGAGAGCCGAGAGGAACCCGGCCGTCCGGTCCCGCCCGGTACTCGCATGCGCCGGACCGGTGATCACCGCGAGGTCGGTGTAGCCGCGATCGAGCAGGTGCCGCGCGGCGAGGATCCCGCCGTTGCGGTCGTCGGCGCCGACGAACGGCAGCCCGGCATCAGCGTGCCGGGTGACCGTCACCATCGGCAGATCCCGAACCGGGAGTGACTCGATGAACGGTTTTCCGGGGATGTGCAGGCCACCCAGCAGCAGGCCGTCGACCTGACGTCCGGCGAGCATCTCGATGGCGCGGCGCTCGGCGTCGAGATCGTCGGGCGGAGACGACAACAGCACCGAGTAGCCCGCGCGCGTGGCGCCCTCCTCGATGCCCTGATAGGTGGTGGCGACGACGCCGTCGGTCAACCGTGTCATCACCGCGCCGATGGTCGTGGTCTTGCGTGTCCGCAGACTCGCCGCCCAGCGGTTGGGCTGATAGCCGAGTTCGTCGGCGATCTCTCGAATCCGTCGCGCCGATTCCGACCAGCCACCGGCCGGCTCACTCTGCCGCAACACGCGCGACGCGGTCGACACATGAACTCCGGCGCGTTCGGCGACCTCCTTGAGGGTTGCCACCCGCGGAGTGCTCGACATCGCCGCACCTTCCTTCCTGATCCGCCGACTCCCGGGCCAACGCCTGTCACCGTCGATCTTGACGGCACGCCGTGGTGCTGCCTACAGTAGCCACCAGAAATCGATTGTGCAATCGTTCTCACCTGGAGGTTTAGATGTCCAAGCCGCAAACACTGAGCCAGTTGTTCGCCCTCGACTCCCTGCTCGACGACGAGGAGATCGCGATCCGCGACACCGTCCGAAAGTTCGGCGACGAGCGCCTGCGGCCACACATCGCCGACTGGTTCGAGGACGCCACCCTGCCTGCCCGCGACCTCGCCGTCGAACTCGGCTCACTCGGCGCGTTGGGCATGCACCTCGAGGGCTACGGCTGCCCCGGCACCAGCGCAACCGCCTACGGGCTGGCCTGCCTGGAACTCGAGGCCGTCGACTCCGGCATCCGCAGCCTGGTGTCGGTGCAGGGATCACTCGCGATGTTCTCCATCCACCACTGGGGCAGCGAGGAGCAGAAAACCGAGTGGCTGCCGCAGATGGCGGCGGGCAAGGCGATCGGCTGCTTCGGTCTGACCGAGCCCGACTTCGGCTCCAACCCCGCCGGCATGCGCACCAACGCCAAGCGTGACGGTGACGACTGGATCCTCAACGGCACCAAGATGTGGATCACCAACGGTTCGATCGCCGACGTCGCCGTCGTCTGGGCCAACACCGACCTCGAAGAGGGCGCCCGCGGCATCCGCGGCTTCGTCGTCCCCACCACCACCCCCGGCTTCTCCGCCCCGGAGATCACCAAGAAGATGTCGCTGCGCGCGTCGGTCACCTCCGAACTCATCCTCGAGGACGTCCGCCTGCCCGCCTCGGCGATGCTGCCCAAGGCACGCGGACTGTCCGGACCGCTGACCGCCCTCGGCGAGGCCCGCTTCGGCATCATCTTCGGCGCCATCGGCGCCGCCCGCGACTGCCTCGAGGTGGCCGTGGAATACGCGCAATCCCGCGAGGTCTTCGACAAACCCCTTGCGGCGTACCAGATCACCCAGACCAAGCTCGCCGACATGGCACTCGAGGTCGGCAAGGGCCACCTGCTGGCCTACCATCTCGGCCGCCTCAAGGACCGCGGCGAGATCACCCCCGAGCAGGTCAGCACCGGTAAGCTCAACAACGTCCGGGAATCCATCGCGATCGCCCGTGAATGCCGAACCATTCTGGGCGCCAACGGGATCACTCTCGAGTACCCGGTGATCCGGCACGCCAACAACCTGGAGTCGGTGCTCACCTACGAGGGCACCTCCGAGGTCCACCAGTTGACCATCGGCAAGGCCCTGACCGGTGAGGGTGCATTCCGGTGAGTGGCGCTCTCGGCGGGCTCGTCGTCGCCGACTTCGGTCGCGTGCTCGCCGGGCCGTACGCCACCATGCTGCTGGCCGACCTGGGTGCCGAGGTCATCAAGATCGAGCGACCCGGCTCCGGTGACGACACCCGCAGTTGGGGTCCCCCGTGGGTGGGCGATCAGTCGTCGTACTTCCTGTCGGTCAACCGCAACAAGCAGTCCCTGTCCATCGACCTCACCGATCCCGCCGGGCTGGCCCGGGCTCGTGATCTGGTGGCGCGGGCCGACGTCGTCGTCGAGAACTTCCTGCCCGGCACGATGGACCGCCTCGGCCTCGGCTACGACGACGCGCGAAAGATCAACCCGGACATCGTGTATTGCTCGGTCACCGGCTTCGGTGGCGACAATCAACTACCCGGCTACGATCTGCTGATCCAGGCCGTCGGCGGACTGATGAGCATCACCGGCCCCGATCCCGACACCCCCACCAAGGTAGGTGTGGCCATGGTGGACGTGATCACCGGGTTGCATGCGACGGTGGGAATCCTTGCCGCCCTTCGTCATCGCGACTCCACCGGCGAGGGTCAGCGCGTCGAGGTAAATCTGCTGTCGTCGTTGTTGTCGGCGTTGGTCAATCAGTCCTCGGCCTATGTGGCCGCCGGTGTGGTCCCGCACGCGATGGGCAACCGACATCCGAGTATTACGCCGTACGAGGTGTTTTCGGCGTCGGACCGACCGCTGGTCCTCGCCGTCGGCAACGACCGCCAGTTCGCCTCCCTCGCCAAGGCCATCGGGCTGCCGGATCTCGCTGTGGATGATCGGTTTTCGACCAACACGGCACGCGTGGCGCACCGTGAGGAACTCGGTCGCATCCTCAACGACGCCCTCGCCGCCGACACCGCCGACAACTGGTTCACCGCGCTGACCGCCGAACGGGTGCCGTGCGGCCCGCTGAACGACATCGACGACGCCATCGCGCTCGCCGAACGGCTCGGCCTGGCACCGGTGATCACCATCGACGACGACCGACGCGATACGCCGATCACTCAGGTGGCCAACCCGATTCGACTCAGCGCCACCCCGGCCACCTACCGGTCGGCGCCACCGCTGCTGGGTGAGGACGACCCCGGGCGGTGATGCACGTGGCAGACCACGACCGCCCGGATCATATCCGTGCTGCGGCGGCGGGCAGGACAATCGTCGGGTCGGCTGCGACGAGTCGTCGGCGGACCCGATCCCGCGCAGCTCGGAAGTACGGTGCCCGACGATCGTGCGCACGCGCGTTGGGTGACTCGGACCCGTGGCGTGCGAGCATGTCGATCATCCGGTCCTCGACGAGCATCACCCGCCCGCACGGTCCGGCGGTTTGATCGGCGATGGTGAGTGCATCCGACAGCGCGTCCTCGGTGAAATCGAAAGCCGCGAGCACGGACCCCAGTCCACGTTCGTCGGCGACGAATCGGGCGCCGGAGTGATGGGCCACCAAGTCGGCGATCAGCTTCGGCCACGTGTGCGCGCACAGATAACGTGCCCCGTCGACCGGGTGGAATCCGGTGTCGCGGAGTGCCGGGACATATCCGATGTCGTGGAGCCAGGCCGCCGCGACGAGGATGTCGCGGTCGGCCGGGTCGACGGTGATGGCCAGCTTCTCGGCCTGGGACGCTGCCGTGACGACATGATCGAGGCGCCGAGGGTCATCGGCGAGAAGTGTCTCGGCCAACGTCTGCGCGGCACCGACGAGAGAGATCCGCGGTTCCTCGGCAGTCGTATTCACACGTTTCCCCGATCGCCACTGATTGACGAATCGGACGGTACTCCTGATTGCGTCCACTTGCCGGGTAACGCGTAGCCGCACGCACCGGGGGGACCGACCCACGATTCGCGTCAGGCGATCTTGCCGAACGGGTCGTGTTCGGCGATGAGGCGATCGACGCGGGCCTCGTCGAGCCGGACGCGAACGGACTCCTGCTCCTGCCGGTCGCGGACCACCTTGGCGAGGGTGAATGTGCTCGAGGTCAGAAACAGCAGCGTGATGGCGAGGAAGCCCCGCTGCCACGGGTCGATCGGGAGGTAGAAGATGCCGACACAGCCAGTGGCGAGACTGACGCCGAAGGCGATGGCGGCCTGCAGGAAGAAGGCGGCGGTGGTGGCGGTACGGGACACATCAGCGGAAGAAGTCATGCGATGAGGATGACAATCCAGGGGGTCTGTGGAATGGGTGAATCTACCCAGATGGCGTGGGTAGATGGCGCGGACCAGGTGGCGTCACGCCCCCCGAGTGATGATCTCGGCCATGTTGCGTTCGGCCACCGCGGTGATCGTCAACGACGGATTGGACGCACCCGCCGAACCCGGCAGCATCGCGCCGTCGTTGACGTAGAGGTTCTGGTAGCCCTTGACGCGGCCGTACTCGTCGCATGCGGTGCCCAGTGTCGCGCCGCCAAGGCAGTGGGCCCACGTCAGGTCCGGTTCGTAGACGACACCGTTGACCGGGAGCCCGGAATGGTCGGCCAGCCGATGCCCGATCCGCACGCAGTTGGCCGCCACGTCGCCGTTGCCCGCGGCAGGCCAGTCGAGCACCACCCGCCGAGTGTCGCGGTGATAGCGGAAGGTGCCACGGGAATGGTCGACGGAGGTGATCCCGACCTTGATGGCCGAGGTGTCCAGTGCAGCCGCAGCTGAGTCCAGTGGGCCGAGCGAGAAGGTGCTGTTGACGACGGCGCGGGCGAACCCCGGCCTTGCCGACGTTGTACGCGGCCATGCCACCGGCCGCCGAGAATGCCGCCGCCGACGCCACGTTGATGAGTCCGGCGCGACTGGACTCTCGTAACTGCGGCAGGAAGATCTCGGAGCCGTACACCATGCCCCACAGGTTGATTCCCAGCGCCCACTGCCAGTCGGCAGCACCGATCTCGCCGACGGTCCGACCGCCGATGCCGACTCCGGCATTGTTGATCATCAAACTGGTGGGCGCGTCGAAATAGTCGCGGGCGCGGTCCGCGAGCGACTCCATGTCATCGCGCCGCGAGACGTCACAGAAGACCGCGTCGCCACCGCCCTGTCCGGCGGCACGGATGAGGTCGGCGGTCTCATTGGCGCGGTCGATGTCGATGTCGGCACACAGCACCCGCCCACCCCGGCGCGCGATCTCGAGCGCGAACGACCGGCCGATGCCGCTACCTGCTCCGGTGATGACGGCCCGGGCGCCGGTGCTGCGTGTGTCGCCCATCAGATCATCACCTTCGCTGTTGTCCGGATGAGGAAGTCGGCCACCGAGTTCAACGCCGGAGTGGCTTCGGGGATGAACATCGGCAGCGCCTGGAAGACGTGCATCTGACCGGGCCACACCTGGAGCTCACAGTCGGCGCCCGCGTCCGTCAGCATCCGAGCCGCAGCGCGCGCGTCATCGAGAAGCATCTCGGCACCGCCGGCCTGGATCAGGGTCGGCGGCAGAGTGCCACTTGCGTTGAGTGCCAGACGGAGTCGGGGAAGGTCGTCCGGCTGTCCGACGGTGTAGTGGCGGACGAGTCGCCGCGCCGCACGTGCGGAGATAAGGGGGTCGCGCTTGCCGGTCTGCTCGCGCCCCAGTGCCAGTCCCAGGGTGAGGTCCACCAACGGCGACATCAGCACCGCCGCCCCCGGTTGGGGTATGTCACGTCGGGCGTTCTCGGCCAGCAGGTCGAGGATCAAGTGTCCCCCTGCGGAATCACCCACTACCGCAATGTCTTCCGGCCGGACCCCGGCGTCGAGGAGACCTCGGTAGGCAGTCTCGACGTCCTCGGCGGCCGCCGGGAATCGATGCTCCGGGGCGAGGCGATAGTCCACGACAAAGGTCGACATCCCGGTCAAGCGCGCCAGCCGGGACGCGATGCCGCGGTGCGTGCGGGCCGAGCAGATCGCATAGCCACTTCCGTGGACGTACAGGATCACCGGCCGCGTGCGCTCCGAGCCGGGTGGATGAATCCAGTCACCGTCGACGGACCCACGTGTAACTCGCTCGACGCGCACTCCGTGCGGGGGCGGACACCCGGCGAACATCGCCGCGGCGACGAGAGCGCGGGACACCCGGATCTGTGGTGCGCCGGGCGGGAGAAGATCGGCGAACGGGCGCAGCGTCCAGGACATCGTGTGTGCCAAGACGGCAGACCTCACTGAGACGACGGTCACAAGCACAATGTCACTACTAATTGTGCCAGTTGTCAATGCCACATTCGCGCCGCGTCGTACAGTAGGGTTCTCACCAGGCAAGACAACGGAAGAGGAGACCGGGGTGGCGCGACGTTCGGCATCGCTGTCGCACCAACTCGCCCACGCGGTGGGTCGCCTCGCCCGGACCCCCTCGGCGGTCGGGAAACAATCGCGGGAAATCGAGGTGGCCGTCACCCGGCTGATCGACTCCACGGTGCGTCAAGCGCGTGGGCGATCCGCCGACACGCCGCAGTACCGGGTCGATGAACTTGCTCAGATCACCGGAACCACCACCCGCAACATTCGTGCGTACCGCGAACGCGGACTCCTCCCCGCACCACGCAAAGTGGGTCGGGTCACCTTCTACAGCGACGATCACGTCGAACGTCTGGAGCTCATCAACTCGATGCTCGGCCGCGGTTACTCCATCGCACACATCGACGAACTGCTGACGGCCTGGCGAGATGGCAAGCAGCTCAACGATATTCTCGGAGTCAAGCCCGACCTCACCCTGCCGACCGAGACCAGCGGAGCACACACGACCGTCGACGAGCTCCTTGCCGGCGGTATGGATGCGAGGTCCATCGATCGTCTGCAACGACTGGGTCTTCTCGGGCTCGACGAGTCCGGGGCCGTGTCGTTGCGGTATCCCGACATCGTCGAGGCGCTCACCGCACTGATCACGGCATCGACGCCGGCCGAGCAGGTGGTGGAATTGGCCGAGCGACTCACGCCGGCGTTGATCGAACTCGAGCGTGTCCTTGTCGCGGCCGCCACCGACCTGACCGATGCCACCGAAGACGAGGAGGACCTTGCCGAACTGACCGTCCGACTCGTGCGATTGCGCATGCTGGGACAGGCAACTCTCGACGCCGTTCTCGACCAGGTGACGGTCAGCCTCCTGAACCGGGAGACAGAGTCGGAGACGTCATGACCGACCACACCCCCGCCGACGCCGTTCGCGAGGCCACCGACAGCGAGTGGTTCGAGCGGCTCGCCCGCGCGGGGCATGTCGTCAGCGGTTTGCTGCACCTGCTGATCGCCTACATCGTCGCGCGCCTCGCCTTCGGCGATCCGGGCAATGCCGATCAGTCCGGGGCGCTCGGCCTGTTCGCCTCCACGCCCGGTGGCCGCGCCGCCTTGTGGATCGCGGTCGTCGCCTTTGTCGCGATGGCATTGTGGCGCGTCGCGGAGGTGATCCTCGGCCCGCATCCGGCCGATCCGGCGCCCGACGATGACGACGGCTGGCTCGACCGCGCGAAGGCGGGCGCACTCGCCGTGGTGTATCTGGCGTTCGCGTGGTCGGCGGCGCAGTTCGCCCTTGGCCATGGGCAATCCAGCGGCCGTCAGAATGCCGGTCTGAGCGCACGATTGATGGGATCGGCGCCAGGCAAGGTCCTGCTCGTCGTCGTCGGGCTCGTGATCATCGCGGTGGGCGCCTACCACGTCTACAAGGGTGTGACGCGATCCTTCTTCGACGATCTCAAGATCGACGAGAACGACGCGGTGAAGGTCACCGGGATCGTCGGTTACACCGCAAAGGGACTGGTGCTGGCCGGTGCCGGACTACTCGTCATCGTCGCGGTCGCGACCGTGGATCCGTCCAAGGCCACCGGCATCGACGGGGCGGTGAAGACCGTCGCCGGGTGGCCCGCGGGGCAGGTGCTGCTCGTGGTCGCCGCGCTCGGACTCGCCGCCTACGGGATCTACTGTCTCGTGATGGCGCGGTACGCGCGGATGTGAGGCGACCGGACCAAAGGCACCGCATACCAGACACTTCCGGCCAATCCCGCACCTCGGAGCGGATTGGCAGGAAGTTGCCAGCCGATCGACACCGACCATCGAGGAATCGTCCGCACGATCGATCCCGTGAGTTTTCTCCACGCCCAGCCCGTGAGTCCCGACACCGCGTCCCCGCCAGCCGGAACCCCGGAAGCCGCGTCGACGAAACCGACGGTCCGCGACCGCATCCTGCTCGCCGTGCTACTGGTGGGCGCCGCCGTCCTGTATCTGGCGAACATCACCGCCAACGGCAACGCGAACACCTTCTACGCCGGGGCGGCGTGGGCGGGTTCGCGGAACTGGGAGGCGCTGCTGTTCGGGTCGGTCGGTCCGTCGAACTTCATCACCGTCGACAAACCACCACTGTCCCAATGGGTGATGGGGGTCTCGGGGCAGATCTTCGGTTTCTCGTCGGCGAGCATGCTGATCCCGCAGGCACTGATGGGCGTCGCGTCGGTGTTCCTGGTCTATGCCATGGCCACCCGGGTCAGCGGACGCACGGCCGGGCTGATCGCCGGTACCGCACTGGCACTCACCCCGGTCGCGGCAATGATGTTCCGCTACAACAATCCTGATGCGGCGATGGTGCTGCTGATGACGGCGGCCGCCTACTGCACGGTGCGTGCACTGCCCCGAGCGTCGATGAAGTGGCTGATATTGGCCGGGGTGGCATTGGGATTCGCGTTCCTGGCCAAGATGCTCGAAGGTCTGATGATCCTCCCGGCGCTGGGTCTGGTCTACCTCGTCGCCGCACCCACCACGTGGGGGCGAAGATTCGGCCACCTGCTCGCGGCCGCCGGCGCGATGGTGGTGTCGGCGGGATGGTTTGTGCTGCTGACCATTCTGTGGCCGGCGTCCTCACGTCCGTATCTGGCCGTCTCCACCGACAATTCGTTCATGAATCTCGTCCTCGGATACAACGGGCTGGCCCGGATCGAGGGCCGCGAGGGCGGACAGCACGGTGGCATGCGGGCCGGGGGAATGGGTACCGGGGGGATGGACGCGTTGACACAGCACGGCGCGACCGGCGCCGGTGGTGATGGCGGTCGCTTCGGCGGTGGGGGTGGCATGTTCGGCTCGTCGCCGGGCATCACCCGACTGTTCACCGGGGAGTTCGGTGCGGAGATCTCGTTCCTGCTCCCATCGGCATTGATCGCCTTCGTGCTGCTGCTCGTGCTCCGCGGACGCCGCCGCCGGACCGACCTCGTCCGCGCCACCACCCTCCTCTTCGGTATCTGGCTCATCGTCGACGGTATGGTGCTGTCGTTCATGAACGGCACCACCCACCCGTACTACAGTCTCGCGATCGCACCTCCCATCGCCGGACTCATCGGCGTGGGCGCCGTGCAGCTGTGGCGGGCACGCGAGGACACCGATGCGGTGCGCGCCGGCATCGGGCGGTGCGGGCTCGCGGCGATGGTGCTCGCCGGCGGCATCTGGGGATTCGTGATCCTCGACCACGCACCGAGTTGGCAACCGTGGCTGCGGTGGCTGGTCCTCGTCGCCGCGATCGCGTCGGCCATCGCACTGATGATTCCGGCGTGGTCGCGTCGCCGGATCGCGGTGATCGCCGCCGGAGTCGGTCTGGTCGCACTGATCTCGGCGCCCGCGGCGTACGCGATCAACGGCGACACCGTCGCCCACACCGGTGGTGGGCCGTCGGTGCTGCCCACGTCGTCGTCGACACATACCGGCGCCGGCGGCTGGGGCGGTGGTGCCGGTGGACGGACCGGATCGGCTGCGGGTGGTCAGTCGGGGACGCGTATGGGCGGATTCGAGAACCAGGCAGCACCCGCACAACTGACCGCCATGCTGCGGGGCTCGAGCGCCCGCTGGGCCGCCGCGGTCACCAGCGCGAATGCGGCCTCCGGCATCGAGCTCGCCGCCAAGGTTCCGGTCATGGCCATCGGCGGATTCAGCGGCAGCGATCCAACGCCGACGCTCGCACAGTTCCAGCGCTACGTCGCCGACAAGCAGATCGGCTACTACCTGGTCGTCGGGACCGGCAACTCCATTGGCGGAGCAACCCCGGGTGGTCCGAGGGGCGAGCGCCGTTCCGGTGTCGGCACCGCCATCAGCGAATGGGTGACCAGCACCTATCACGGAGTCCGAGTCGGCAATTACACCGTTTACGATCTGAGCTGATCGCGCGTAGGTTGGCCTCATCGAGGTCAGGAGGCCCAGGTGACACACCAGATGTCCCGTCCCGACGCGGTGGTCGTCGGGGCGGGAATCGCGGGCCTGACCGTGGCCCGGCTGCTGTCTCGCCACGGTCGATCGGTGGTGGTGCTCGAGGCGCGTGACCGGATCGGTGGTCGTGTCCACACCGATCGCTCCGACGGGACGGTCACCGATCTCGGCGCCTCGTGGATTCACGGCATCGACGACGCCCCACTGTTCGACGCGGTCCGCGGGTTCGGGATGCGATCGGTCGAATTCACCGTCGGCAGTTATCAACCCGATTCCCGGCCGATCGCCTACTACGATCCCGACGGCCGACGCCTCGACGCCGCCGCCGTGGCGGCCTTCGCCGCCGACATCCGAGGCTGCGATGCACACCTGTCGCGATACATCGCCGACATCGGCTCGGGCACATCGTATGCGGCGGCCATGGAAGAGCCCCTCGGCGCGGTGGGCTGGTCGGCGGGACGAATCGAGCGGGTCCGGGAATTCCTGCACCACCGTACCGAAGAGCAGTACGGCGTCGATGCACACGATCTCGATGCCCATGGACTCGACGACGACGAGACCCTCGGTGACGAGGTGGTCTTTCCCGAGGGCTACGGCGTCCTTGCCGACTCCCTGGCGGTCGGTCTCGATATTCGTCTGGGACACATCGTCACTCGCGTCCAGAGGGATGCCGACGGTGTTGTCGTCCACACCGATCGGGACGTCGTCGACGCGGCGGTCGCGGTCGTCACCGTTCCGGTGGGCGTGCTCAGATCCGGCACCATCGTGATCGAGCCACCGCTGCCCGAACCGGTTGCCGGCGCACTCGGCCGCCTCGAGATGAACGCCTTCGAGAAGATCTTCCTGAGGTTCCCGGAGAAGTTCTGGGACGACGACGTGTACGCGATCCGGCGTCAGGGCCCGGCGGGAGCGTGGTGGCATTCCTGGTATGACCTCACCGCACTGCACGGCACCCCCACCTTGTTGACCTTCGCCGCCGCCGACTGCGCACGAGCGATTCGTGGGTGGGACGACGCGCAGATCGTCGAGTCGGTGCTCGACGCACTTCGGGACATCTACGGCGACGCGGTTTCCACACCCACGCAGGTGAAGGTAACCCGTTGGCAGGACGACCCTTTCGCGCGCGGCTCGTATGCGTACATGACCGTGGGTTCGACGACCGCCGATCACGACGTCCTCGCCACGCCGGTCGGTGGGGTGCTGCACCTCGCCGGTGAGGCCACCTGGACCGACGATCCGGCCACCGTCACCGCGGCGCTGATGTCGGGCCACCGGGCGGCGTGCACCATCCTCGGACGCGACATCCCGATCGAGGACCTGTGGACACCGGCCTCGTGATGTTCGTCCTGGTCCTCGGCTGCGGCGTGGTGGCCGCGGTGTGCGCCCTCGCCGCCGCTTACGTGTACCTGGCAGGCGCGGGTGACGATGTGCACGGTGACCGGGTCGACAGGGACCGACGGGCCCGCCAATGGCTGATCGGCACAGTTGTTTTCGGTGTCGGCGCCATCGTGCTGCGGTTCGTGTGGGCGCTGATGTGACGGTGGTGTACGTCGGAGGATCCCCCGCACCCCGTGGTCCCTGTACCCCGAAGAGATGAAAGTTCACCCCGAGGGGCCGTCCGCGGATCGTCGCGTGCGGGTTGCCGTTACGATCATCGCCTGTCGAATGAAAGGCCCTCATGTCCATGCGTTCTCGCACGTACGCCCACCGCCGGTGGGCGTTGCTCGTGGCCGCGGTGACGGCCGTCCTCGCCGGCGCCGGATGCAGCGCCGAGACGGGAACCGCGGTTCCGGAGAACGCGGCGGTGTCAACGGTGGGCGGCAGTGGCGCTACCGCAAGCCCGACGGCGACGGTCGATCCATGTGCCGGGGCATCGGGGACCTGCCAGGTGGTACGCATCGTCGACGTTGACGGTGACGGCACACCGGATCCGGTGGCGATCGCGTACTCCTCCGATGCGCCTGCACCTGGGATCGCCTTCGGCACATCGCACATCACCACCCGGGTCGGGATCAACGGAACGGTCCACTCGGTCACCCAGAATGTGTCAGGCAGCGCCTACACGACCCCGTTTGACATCTTCCGCGGCGCATTCGCGATCAGCCGCGCGCACGGCGCCGATCTCGCCCTGCATCTGGTCCGGGGGCAGGGCAATGCCGAACAGTTCTCTGTGATCGGCTGGAACGGAGCCGAATTGGTGCCATTGCCCCAGCCGCCCATCCCGGGTGCGACGAGTATGGCCACCCCGGGTATCTGGTATCTCGGTTCGTCGCACGGCAGGCAGGATTCGATCGTGTGCCGAACGCCGGGCGAGATCGCCGTCGTCGGTCTGAGTGCGGCGACCCAGGAAGGGATTCCGATTCCCGGCGGTGGCCGGCGATCGGAGAACTACTTCACCTTCAGCGCGAATGCGTGGCAACCACGCGGGTCGAACTCCACCGCCGACAGCAGCTTCTCCTATGCCTGGGATGCACACACCAACGCGTTTCAGTGCACCCCACTGGGCACCGCCGGGTGAGCGTGCGCCGTCACACCGCCGTCAAACGGAACACACGGATCTCGCGATCCGTACGCCGCCGGTATTCGCCGTAGACCTCGATCAGATTCGCCATCTCGCCGAACACCCGGTCCCGCTCTTCACCGTCGAGAAGGTCTGCGTTCGAGGCAATTTCGGAGTCACCGATCGTCACCCAGCAACGCGGATCGGCGAGCAGGTTCCAGGTCCAGGCGGGATGGTGCTCCTGCCCGAAGTTGGAGCCGATGAGGAAGATGTGCGGGTCCTCACGGTAGTAGAGCAGCGGGGAGGTGCGGCGCTCACCCGACTTGCGTCCGATCGTGGTCACCAGCGCGGTCGGTGCCGCGATCGGTCCGAGCGTGGTGAATCGGCCGTGGGAGCGTTTCATCAGGGCCCGGTCGAGTGGCGTCATCGTACGGATCACCCAGGAGCCCGGCTTGGTCTTCGCGAATGCGACCAGCGGCGCACGCAGTGAACTGCTCTCCGATCCCCATCGGACGTCGGGGTATGGCGATCCCATGGCGAGACTCCTTCGGCTTGGGCGATCCGGCTGTGGTGTCCCAAGTGTGGGGGATCGCGCATACGGTCCGGTCCGGATTCATCACAATCCCCGATTGTCGGAGGGGCGGAGTAGCGTCGCCTCCACATCCCCGCGATTGGAGCACGATGGCCACCCACACCGTCACGCACCACGTCCTCGGTTCGTGGTCACTCGACGTCAGCCGGGAGTTCTGGGAAGGATTCACCCCGTCGGCATTGGGCGGTAGCCAGGAACCAGGCCGGCTGTCGACGGTGTTCCGGGTCGACGCGGACTGGTCGGCGGCGCACGTCACCGTGGAGCAAGACGATCAGGACGCACAGATCGTCGTCACCGGTGACGGTGACCTCGAGGCCGCGGCGACGCAGACCGCACGGTTCCTCGCGCTCGACGTCGACGCCCGCGGCTGGCCGGAGGTCGGGGCGCGTGATCCGGTGATCGGGGCGGCGCAGGCATCGCTTCCGGGACTGCGGCCGTGCGGTTTTCACTCCGCTTACGAGGCCGCGGCGTGGACGGTGCTCTCCCAGCGCATCCGCATCGTGCAGGCCGCGAAGCTCCGTGCCGACATCACCACCCGGTACAGCGGCGACGGCGCGTTTCCCGCGCCATCCACCCTGGCCACCCTCGATCTCGACCTCCCCGGCCGCAAGGCCGAGTATCTGCACGCCGTCGCCGACGCCGCACTGGACGGACTCCTCGACACCGGCCATCTGCGGTCGATCCCGCCGGCGGAGGCGGTGTCGGCGCTGCAGGAGATCAGAGGCATCGGCCCGTTTGCGTCGGAGTTGATCGTGCTGCGCGGAGCCAACGCCCCCGACATGGTGCCGACGCACGAGCGGCGGCTCGCGGCCGAGGTGCACGAACACTACGGACCCGACCGCACGGTTGCCGACGTGTCGGAGGCGTGGAAACCGTTTCGGACCTGGGCGTCGGTATATCTGCGCGCCGGCCGCGAGCACCGCACGCACGAGATCGCCGGCGGCTGATTAACTACTACGTGCACGATGTCCCCTCGCAACCCGGTCGAGCGTCGCGCGTGAAGGAAATGTGATGGGTGTGGCAGAGCGGTCGGGCCCGACGAGATCGTCGACACTGCGTCGTGCCGGCGTCGCGAGTTGGTCACTACTGGGAGTGATCGCGCTGATCGTCGTTGCGGCCACGGCGATCGGTGCGATCAGTGGCATCCTCGTCCCGCTGGTGATCGCCGTGATCATCGGTCTCGTCCTGGAACCGCTGAAGGAACGCCTCGAACGGTGGGGGCTCCCGTCGACGCCGGCGACGATGGTGACGCTGCTGGTGGCGGTGGCGGTCGCCGCGGCCACCATCGCGATCGTGGTGTCCGGGTTCCTCGACCAGTGGCCGGAGATCTACCGGCAGCTCATCGGCGGGTGGAACGCCTTCGTGAAGTGGGCGGGCGATCTCGACATCGACGCCCAGATACTCGAGCATGCCCGCGCAGCCTTCGAAAGCCATGCCGCACAACTGGGTCAGGGCGCGCTCGGTGCCGTCACCAGTACCTTCTACGGCGTGATCTCCCTGATCATGGGAACCTTCTTCGCGCTGTTCTTCCTGTTCTTCGTCCTGCGCGACGGTCAGCGGTTCTCGGAGTGGCTGGCGCGTCGCGGTGACTTCGACGCCGCCGAGGTGGAGCAGATCGCCGCGCTGTCACGACAGTCGATCCGTGGGTACTTCCGCGGCACCGCGATCACCGCGATCCTGACCGCGCCGATCTTCATGATTCCGCTTCTGGTGCTGGGAATCCCGCTGGCCATCCCGATCTTCGTCCTGTACTTCTTCATGTCGTTCATCCCCTACCTGGGGGCGTGGCTCACCGGCGCGTTCGTCGTGCTCATCGCGTTCGGCACGGGCGGACCAACGGCCGCGCTGATCATGGGGATCACCTTCATCGTCTCCAACGGCACCATCCAAAGTGCCGTCAGCTCATGGGCACTCGGGTCCTCACTCCACCTGCATCCGGTGGCGGTGCTGCTGGCGACGATGATCGGCGGGACCGCGGCCGGGTTGCTCGGCATGGTCCTGGGCCCACCGGTGCTCGCGGTGGTGACCAAGTCGATCAAGGCCATCCAGGAGATGCGGAGGCCTGCCGCCGAGGACGCCCCGAGCGAGACGACCTGATCGGGGCGCAGCGACGCCCGTCGTGAACCGTTGGCAGCAGAACCCACGTCACCTGACGGATGACGTGCGCCGCCGATGAGCGCAGAGTGTTCGGTGTTCGACAACACCCCCGACACCGACGAAAGCGCACCGCCATGCACCTCCCCCACGCACCGCACACCGCCTACTCCCATGGCTTCTACTCCGACGCCGGCCGCGACTACTCCGTCCGCATCCTGCTCGGCTACGCCACCTCCGGCGCGACCGATGCAGGCGAGGTCCTCACCACCATCGACGGCATCGGCGACGGTCACGACCGCGACTGGTACGACGCGTGGCACCGCCTGGGCACGCGACTGGCCACCGAGGCCGCCGCCGTGGCCGATCGCGGGCACCGGTTCAGCGCCGCGATGAGCTACCTCCGCGCCGCGACCTATCTGTCGGTGGCGTTCGACGCGCTGGACGGTATCGCCGACGACGCCGAGCGGATGCCCGTCTTCGCCGCGCATCGCGCGGCGTGGGAGAAGTTCATCGATCTCGGTCCGTTTGTCGCACAGCGACTCTCCATCCCCTACGAGGGCACCACACTGCCAGGCTGGTACCTGTCACCCGAGGACGCCGGCGACGACGATCGGCGTCCCACGCTGGTGATGGTCAACGGGAGCGACGGGGCGGTGTCGGGCCAGTGGTCGGCCGCCGCGCAGGGCGCGCTCCGACGCGGCTATCGCGTGGTGATGTTCGACGGACCGGGCCAGCAGTCGATGCTGTTCGAGCAGGGCATGACCTTCCGGCCCGATTGGGAGGCGGTGCTGACCCCGGTGACCGACGTCGTCGTCGGGTTGCGTGGTGTCGACGCCGACCGGCTGGCGGTCTACGGCATCAGCCAGGCCGGCTACTGGGTGCCACGAGCGATCTCCTTCGACCATCGCTATGCCGCCGCAATCGCCGACCCCGGCGTCGTTCAGGTGGAGGCGTCCTGGCTGGCGAATCTGCCGCACGCACTGCAGTCGATGCTCGCCGAGGGCAAGGATCACCAGTTCGATCAGATGATGTCGATCGGGCTGAAGGCCAGCAAGGCCACCCAGCGGATGTGGGACTGGCGCGCCCGCCCCTACGGTCAGGAGACCTATGCCGCAACGATGAAAGCTGTTGCACAGTACACGCTTACACCGGATGTCGCGGCACAGATCCGGACGCCGATGCTGATCACGGCGCCGGAGGCCGAGCAGTTCTGGCCGGGGCAGTCCGAACAACTCGCCGCGATGTCCGGGGCTGACACCACCGTGGTGGCGTTCACCGCCGCCGAAGGGGCGAGTTGGCATTGCCAACCGATGGCACGGGCGCTCACCGAGCAGCGCATGTTCGACTGGCTGGATGAGACGCTGGGCCTCATCTGAATCAGTCCGGAATCAGTTCGCCCGGAATCAGCTCATCCGGCGCACCCCGACGGTGTTGATCACCATATCGATCAGACGAGCCTCCTCGGCGGGCTCCGCCGGCCACAACAGCAGGGCCAGGAACGATCCGATACACCCTTCGGGGCGACGACTCTCGTAAGTGATGACCTCAGTGCGATGTGGTGGACGCGGGAATCGCACCAAGAGCGATCCGAGATGACCGAACGATCCGCCGAGAAGCGCGCGGCGCGGCGTCATGCCCCTGAGCATCGGGTGCCTTACCGGGAGGCGCTGGCCGCGGTACGGGGCCGTCGACGGGGTCCCGATGTCACGCTTGTTCGGACGCCGACTCCTGATCGAGGCCGCGGAGGGATGCGGCATCACCCACTGGGCCCGCATCGACTCCTGGGATGGTGAAGGGACCCTGGCCGTCACCGACCTCGGCGGCGAACGGTTTCAACTCACCATCGACAGTCTGTCGCCGGTTCTGCTCGACCATCTCACCGACGGCACCATCTGCGACCCCCTCGACATCGACGCCTACCTCCCCGACGAGATCATCCAGTCGGCACTGTTCGGCGCGGTCATCTACCGGACGCTGATCCGTCGACGACCGGAGTTCACGGCGTGAGCGCGGCCGGGGACCGGCTCACCCGATATCCGGCAACCCCAGCGCCGACCGCACCGTGCGCACCACCCCGTTCTCCTCATTCGACGGCGCCACAAACCGTGCCGCTGCGAGGATGTCGGGGTGTGCGTTGGCCATGGCGTACGACCAGTCGGCGGTGCCGAGCATGGCGAGGTCGTTGAGGTAATCACCGAAGACCATGGTCTGCGCGGGGGTGATGTCGAGACGGTCCTGGATCGCGCGGACGGCGACGGCCTTGTCGACGCCGGGCGCCATCACGTCGAGCCAGTGGTGCCCGGACACCACGACCTCCTTGGCCCCGCCTACCGACATGATGGCCGGGGCGGTCACCGCCTCGATGCCATCGAAGTCGAAGACTGCGACCTTGACGAGTTCGGCCTCCACCGCCGTGAGATCGTCGACGATCTGGTTGGCGAAGTAGTAGGGCTCGACCTGTTCGAGGAACTTCTCATCGGAGCGTTCGACGAAGGAACCATCGGGCCCGCACAGGACGACGCCGAGGTCGACACCCGACGCGGACAATTCACGGGCCCGGGCCAGCACCGCCGTCGCGACGTCGCCGTCAAGGGGTGCCACGCGAAGCTTCTCGCCGTCACGGGCCACCACCGATCCGTTCTCGGCGATGACCACCAGGCCCGGCACCGCATGCCCGAGTTGATGCAGCAGCGTGGCCGCCTGCCGACCGCTGGCCGGACTGAACACGATGCCGCGGCGGCCGAGTTCGTCAAGCAGGGGCCACAGCGTCTCCGGGATCTGTTTGGCGCCGTCGAGCAGGGTGCCGTCCATGTCGGAGACCACCAGTCGGATGTCGTCGGGTACGGGCGGCAGTGGGGTGTTCATCGCCCTTCATCGTCGCATCCATGGGCTCGGTGCGGCTCCCTGGATCACTCCGGCGTGCGGCCCGGACGATTCGTTTACCGCTCCTGAGCAGCTCGCGCGGGTCAGTTCGGCTCGCGCAGATCTTCTCGGCTCACTCAAGTCGCCGACGTCCCACCTCACCCGAGAGGACCCGCGGGAGGACGATGTGGCCCTTGCGACCGCAGTGCCTGCGACGAACGTTCCCGGCGTGATGACGTGTCGGGCGGTAGCGGCCGCCGCATCGACCATCGGTCGGTGAACCGGCACGCGGCGATCTTCGGAACGTGAGGCAAGCGATCCAGCCCGTTCGTTTGCTCCCGTCGACGAGCGCAAGATTACGGGTCAGGGAGTGCGGGAGCGCGGCCGCCTTGACGTGAACACCTGGGTAGGCATCCGCACCGAACACGGTGGTGTGAGGTCGGGCCAGAGCGGACTCCAGCAACCCGTAGTCACGAACCTGCGTCCGTACCCGTTGCGAGGGTGGCGACCGAAGCGACTTCCGATGTCACAGCGTTCGCACCCGCCGTCGTGAATCGGACCGTCGAAAGACTCAGCGCGCCGAGGCCGCCCGGCTCCCCGCGCCCTGACCGGTGTGGACGTACTGCCGGAGTTTATCGATACTGTCCTGCGCGCCTTGGTAATACGCCTTGGGCACGCGAAGCACATTGGGCAACGCCTCGGTGTGGTCGGACACCACCGATGGCCAGAACCCTTCGCCGTAGATCGCCGGGCATGCCTTGGTGGCGACCTCCAGCACACCGGACAGGGCACCGCAGCGATAGGTGACATCCACGATGTCGGTGAACGGGATGACCTCCAGATGCTCACCGACGGGTAGATCGGTGGTGCGGCCGGTCTTTCGGATGACGATCCGGTCGGCAAAGGCTGCCAACTGGCCGTGGCGTCCGCAGTTGAGGATCATCCACGGGTACTCGTCGGAGCCGATTGACCGCTCGATGGCAACCCACTGCGCGGACGTCATGGGCTCGCCGTAGACGGGGACGCGACGCTGCTCGCGTCGGCGGGCGCGGGCGCCGGCGGACTGCTGCGTGTCGGATCGCCACCGGTCGAGTTCCGGGCGCACCGCCTCATCGACGCCGTCGTGCCGCAGGGTATCGAGGAAGTAGGTGAGGAAATCCATCTCCTCACGGTGGAATTCACCGAAGCACAGCGGCGTGCCCGTCGTGCGGATCGTCAGAGTCGGAACCATATGTGCGGAGACCAATTCCACGTCGGCGATCTCGTCGGCCGCAACCGCCATCGTGATCACGTCGCGTCGCGACGGAGCGGCGGTGTGGAAACCGAGGACCCGGGCATTGGTCACGGCCACACCCTCGACGGTGGGCTTGAGACGATGCGCCGAGACGAACGCGACGATCACCTCCCCGTCGAGGAGATGCGGCGCCAGGCAATGCTGCCAGTGCGCCGCCTTCAATGCGGAAATGGCCGGACTGAGCTTGCTCACGTAGTGAAGAATACGCTCGACGAACGAGCGTCGCAGCCCGAGCAGACCACCCGGACACCGGTGCGCCACACTTCGTCAGAAGGTCCTCTGACCTGCGTACTTTCGTCCCTTGCGGATGCCGCCGGCGCCGGTCTCACGTCATTCGGCGCACCCATCGGACCCGGATATTTGGACGGGATCATCGAATCCCGTTGCCTTACAACACTGTCATACGAATAGTGTTGTACCCCAACATGAGTCTGCCGAAGCCCGCGGGCTACCGATGGTCGGCGCACCGGCCTCCGCGCGTCGTCACCGAAGTGACGGTAGCGGGCCCGTCTGCTCGACCGCTCCCCCAGGAGTTCGAGATACCGCACGCCCACGGGGTTCGACCAATGACCCGGTAGTTCACCGTGTTTCGTACCCATGCGGTCCCGATTGCCCACGGCAACGTGAGCGGCTGCCCCAGATCCCCCATCCCGCGGACACCAGAGAACCTTGAAGCATGCTCAGGGGTCGCAGACGCGCATGGCTTCCCGACGCCGCGGGGAATCTCTTGTAGTGCAGGGCCTTTTGTGCGTTCACCAGGGCGGTGGTCAATTCGGCTCCGGCGTCGGTGACCTCTCCCTGCGCCGGCAGGATCGCGTAGCTGAACTGGTGTTGCGCCATTTCCTCGTCGAAAGAGCCAGTCCTCGTCGACTTCGATCAGCCGGCCGACGTACTTCCAGAGATGCATCAGCGCGCGGGAGTCCTCATCGACGACCGGGACACCGAGTGCGCGCACACCCATCAGCAGCGTTCCGCTGAACAGGCCGAGGTTGGCGGCGAGGTCGGCCCGATTGATCGGAAGGGCGTCGGTACACCCCGGCGCCCTTCTCGCACAGTTCTCGGTCGACCCAGTCCGGGGTGGCCTCGACGGTGGCGAAGAACTCGCGCAGCGCCGGCGGTGCATCGGTGGGCACGCCGCCGGCGAGTGCGCCACGGAACTGCGTCACGCTGACCCGCTCGGGTGATTTTCGTGGCGCCCGCGTGGCGCGGACCAGAGCCGCCGCGGGCTCGTCGCATCATCATCCGCCGCCCGATGGTGTCGAGTTCGGCGGGGGTGGGTTCACGCAGATTCATGTAGATCTTCAGCAGCCGGCCGTTGCGACGACCGCGACCTTCCGCGGATCGGACCCGACGGGGTGCGTGCATGTCCGCGGGTGCGATGGGATCAACGGTCGTCATGAAACCACCCGTTCGTCTCAGCGGATGCAACGCTCGCCCGTGCCGAGACCGACCCCGTTGGGGTAGTCCACTACTCGTTCGGTTCCGCGCCGGCTCCGGCACACTCGATAGCCGTCAGCCGCCGAGATGTCGGCGCGCCACCACGGACAGACTGAGGAGACGGCCATGGACGTCAGCCAGGACATGCTCGACGCCAAGGACGCCCTCGCCGCCGTCCTCCGGGGGGCGCTGCCCTTCCTTCCCGGACTCCTCGCCGTCGACGTCGGCTTGCGGACCGACGACGGGGAACTCACCGATGACCTCGTCATCCGCGTCATGGTCGCCGATATCGACCGGATACCCGCCGGGCTCGACGGCCTCATCGCCGGCGCCGGATTCCCGGTGAGTGTCGTCGAGCGCGAGCTGACACCCCTGCTCGACACCGCGCCACACGACCCGCTGCTCGGCGGCATCACCATTCACGCGGCCCACGGTGGCGCGCTGATCCAGCACGGCGCGGGCACCCTCGGCGGGTTCGCCTCCGACACGCTGTTCGGTGGTGTCGTCGGTGTCACCTGCGCCCACGTGATCGCCGAGAGCGATCAACAAGCCCTCCAGGGTGATCCGATCTACCAGCCCGACAGCACCCGAGAAGTCGGGCGGCTCTACCGGTGGCAGGCGTCGACCGACATCGCCGTCTTCGCTGCCCACGACGGCGTCGGATTCGACGCCACGATCGCCGACATCGGCAGGGTCGGCGGCATGGCCCGCGCCGAGGTGGGCGACCGGGTCCGCAAGCGCGGGCGGACGACGGACCTGACGCTGGGCACGGTCAGCGGCATCGGGCTGGCCCCGTTGGGGCGCGGTACCCCGGCCAACAGCTTTGAGATCTGGGCGCGCGACCTCAACGCACCCGTCTTCTGCAAACCCGGCGACAGTGGGTCGCTGATCGTCAACGACAACGACGAGGTGGTAGGCATCCTCACCCAGAAGGGAATCGAGTACAGCCGCATCGTCACGATCGGTTCACCGCCGGACGGTGCGATCTCCGGATTCGCCACCCAGATGGTGACCGACGGTGCGTTGATCGGGGCGGCCGACTCCGTCGGCATCGCCTTCTAGACATCACATCCTTCTGGACACCACGACAAGGACTGCCGATGCTTCCCTTTCCCGACGCGAAAACCGATCCCCTGGTTCACGACTCGGCGCTGCAGCAGGCATTGGACACCGCGATGGCCACCACCCTCAACCCACCGACTGCGGCGCCGGTCGCGATCGTCGACCTCAATCCGGACGGCACCCGCGGATATGCGGGCCGGCTCGAGTTCATCGAGTGCTACTCGGCCAGCATGCTGAAGGTGGTGGCGATGTACGGCGCCTTCGAGTTGCGCAAGGCGAGCAACGATCTGCTCGCCGCGACGGCGCCGGCCGACGCGTTCCAGTCGCTGCACGACGGCTTCGACGATGTGATCCGGACCAACCGTCTGCCGCGGCTCGCCGGTCTGGCCGACCTGCACCTGCTTCCCAAGTACGATCAGGTCTTCGACCACGACCCGTCCTCCAACACCGTGAACTTCTCCCAGACCTTCTGGAACGACCTGTTTTCCGCGATTGCTCTCGGCGACAACGCCTCCGCCGGCCGATGCATCCAGCGCCTGGGCTTCGGGTACGTCACCGGAGCCGCATCCGAGGCGAACTTCTTCGACGCGGACACCGACCTGGGACTGTGGCTGTGCGGCGACTTCGGCATCGGGTACCCGCCGCAACGGATTCCGTGCAGCAACGACGGCCCGACCGCCCAAGGCGCGAGCGCATATCAGATGGCGAAACTGTGCACCCTGCTGGCCGATTCGGAGTTGGTGGACCCGGGCAGCGATGCGGCAATGCTCGACCTGCTGCAACGTGCCGTCATCAATCTGCACCTGTTCCTCAACCGGGACACGACGGTCGAGTACGTCACCCTGCACAGCAAGATCGGTCTCGGCCCGGTCAACGCCGGCTTCTCGGTGGCCTCCGAAGCGCTTATCGTGCAGGAGAATTCGACCGGACGGCGGTTCGTCGTGGTGTTTCAGAACCAGCGCTTTGTCAACGATCCGTCGGTCTTCCCGGTCGCCCGGATGGTCGACGCCACCATCGCCGGGTTCCTGTTCCCGTGACGGTCGGTCCGGGACCGCTGCCCTCTTGCGTCGTGTCCACGGCGACCGGTCGCCGGGCATTGACCACCAGGCCGCCCAACGCGACACCGACCGCGATCCCGGCGCCGGTGACCAGTGCGGTGACATATGCCCCGGTGCCCGATTGCCCGAACACTGTGCGCACGATTCCCAGATACACCGTCAACCCGGCTCTTCGAAGTTAGGCGGGCAGTGCTCAGCAGTGGAATTGCTGGTTGTTGGCCCGCTGGGCGCGGGTGCAGTGGAATCGTATCCGGCGTCGTGAGTTCTCGGTGTTGCGGAATCCGCAGGCGACGCGTTTGACCTGTTTGACCAGGCGGTTGTAGCCCTCGGTGCGGGCGTTGGTCAGCCCGGTCTGTACGAACGCCAGGATCGCCGGCCACCACGCCTCGATGGTGTTCGCCAGCCGGGTGAGTTCGGGGATGTCGGCCTGGGCGCACCAGGTGTAGAAGCGGTAGAGGCGGCGGCGGATCTCGCTGTTGTCCACACCCTGACGGGCTAAGGAAAGTAGTTGCCGTAGTTCCTCTTTCGCTATGTAGGCGGTGAGGATCTGCGCGGACGGATCGTGATCGACCAGCGCGTTCCACATCTTCGCAAATGACTTGTCCGACAACCGTTCTCGCGCACTCAGCAATCGGCGTCGGTTCGCCCATTCCGGGTCCTGTGTGCGGCCTCTGCGGCCGTGGGTGTCGAAGGTGACGCGTCGCCGCACCGCGGTCACCATGTCGTTGGCGAGCTTGACCAGGTGGAAATGATCGACCACCAGCTGTGCGTTGGGCAGCAGTTCTTTGGTGACCGCGGCGGCATAGGCTGCTGACGGGTCGATCACCACGTGGGTGATCTCGTCACGAAACTGCGTGGTCTGCGTGGTCAACCACCGGGTCACCGCCGCACCCGTGCGGCCTTCGACCTGCCCCAACAGGCCCTGATCGCCACTGAGGTCGACGAATCCGGTGTCCCACGGATCGACCCGCACCCAGCGTCGGCCGTCCTAATCGCGCGTCCAGCGCGGCTTGCCGCGGCGGGTCTCATCAATCCCGAGCACCCGTATCGGTTCGGGGTCTGTGAGGACCTTCTTGGCGTGTTCGACGAAGGCAGTGTGCGCGGTCGGCCACGACACGCCCGCCCCGGCGGCGACCTCGACCACCGAGCGCGCTGCGTCCCCGATGCTGCGCCCGATCTGGGTGCGCAATCGGGTGGTGGTGCGCCGCCGGGGCGGGACCTGCGGGAGGGACTCGGTGAACGACCGCCGTTCGCATGCCGGATTCATGCAGTAGTAACGGGTCTTGTTCCACCGCAACTGAATTGGATCGTCGCCGTAGGAGATGTCACGTGGTCGTGTGACCGCGTGGCCCTTCACCGACCTCGAGGCGACCCTGCACTGCGGGCATCGCGATGCCGCCGGATCGACGGTCACCACATCCAGCACACAGGTGCGGTCCTCGATCTGGGTGACCGCCCTGACTTCCAGTCCTTCCAACCCCAACAACAACGACGTAGGCTCGACCATGCCCCTGGTACTCCTTCAGAGAATCTGAGTGCTTCGCAACATCCAGATTTCCGGAGGCCAGGGGCGTTTCACGTCATCAACACGCCGAGGCTCTGACCAGGCATTGCCCGCTCAAGCTCGAAGAGCCGTCAACCCGGGGATCAGCGCACCGGTGATTCCCATGAGCGACAGCACTGCACTGGGGTAGGGGCTGTGCTTGGCCCACAGCGCCGAGACGACACCCAAGACGATGGACGCGCACACCGTTGCCGCGGTGGACCCGATACCGGCACCCCGCACCAGGGACTGGTGAATCGCCCCGGGTTTGCTGGAGGCTCGGTTAGTTGGTTCCGGCCTCTGCTGGGACCGGGTTCTCACGGTAGCTGGTGACCGTGTGGGCCGCCCAGTAGGCGGCCTCGTACTCGACCGGCGGGACGTGTCCGATCTCGCCGTGCAGACGGCGGTGGTTGAACCACTCGATGTACTCGGCGACCGCGATCTCGACGTCGCCGACACCGCCCCACCCGCTCTTCGGGCGCATGTATCGGTGGACTGCTATAGGTTGCTCCCATGGCCAAAGGCAATCAGGTCGCTCCGTCGACGAAATTCGAGCAGACGCTGCGCGCATCGGCTCAGCTGCCAGGTGTGCAGATCGACCGGGAGGCCTTCCTCCGCAGAGAACTGAAGCGGTACTGCACCGACGGGCAGATTAAACTCGCTATCGCCACAACACCGGCCGAAGCAGGCGTAACACCTCAAGTGATCGACAAGATCGCCAACAGCGTGATCAAGTACGAGACCGGCAAGGTGACGACACTTTCCACGGCAGCTGGCATCCCCGGAGGCCTCGCAGCGATCGGCACGGTCCCGGCCGATATCGCACAGTACTATGGCCACCTTCTTCGCGTCGTCCAGAAACTCGCCTACATCTACAGCTGGCCGGAGCTCTTCGACGACAACGCCGACGGAATGGACTCCGCGACCGAAAGCATGCTCACGCTGTTCATCGGCGTGATGTTTGGCGTGAACGCGGCCCAGGCCGGCGTGGCGCAAGTCTCAAAGTTGATCGCAAGTGAAGTGGCCAGGAAGCTGCCGCAGAAGGCTCTCACCAAGGGTGCGATATATCCGGTGGTCAAGAAGGTTGCAGGGCTCCTGGGCATTCAGATGACCAAGCAGGTCTTCGCCAAGAGCGCAGCCAAGGTCGTGCCGCTGGTAGGAGCGGTTGTCTCGGGAAGCCTGACCTTCGTCACGTTCATGCCGATGTCGAAGCGGCTCCAGAAGCACCTCGCAACCCTTCCGCTGACCAAGCCCGGTCACGGAGTCACCACGCAAGCGCCGAATCCCCCGAGCACATCCCCAAAACCAGCACCAACGTCATCTGCGAATTAGACGAGCTCATCCCACAAGCCAATCGCCGATAGCCAGCCGCCAGACGCCGGTCACTTCAGACCCTTCGTCGCCCGGTTTCACCGCGCAATCGGCGATTCCCTGGCATAGATTCCCCGGCAAAATTAGCAGGAAATCACGCGAAAACGCGGGCTACGGGCAACGCTCGACTGACCATGTTTGCCCTAGTCAGGGCGGTTCTTGCGCCGTGATCAGGCTTGTTAAACAAGCTGGACCACCTTGTTAATCTTCGCTGCATCTCGACAGCTAGCTAGCCCCGCGCCATATCCACAAACTTACTCAAATGCAGTTGGTGCGCAACGGTTATCGTGGCCGTCGGTCCATTTCGATGCTTACCGACGATGATGTCTGCCTCACCTGCACGCGGGTCGTCACGTTCGAAGGCATCGGGGCGATGCAACAGGATCACCATGTCGGCGTCCTGTTCCAGCGATCCCGATTCACGCAGATCCGACACCTGAGGTTTCTTATCAGTTCGCTGTTCCGGCCCACGGTTCAGCTGACTGATCGCGACCACTGGGACTTCGAGTTCCTTTGCGAGAAGCTTCAATTGGCGGGAGAACTCGGAGACCTCTTGCTGGCGGGACTCGACCTTCTTACCCGAGGTCATCAGCTGCATGTAGTCCACCACAACGAGTTTGAGGTCGTTGCGCTGTTTCAGACGTCGCGCCTTCGCGCGGATCTCCATCATGGTGAGGTTCGGTGAGTCGTCGATGAACAGCGGCGACTCGGAGATCTCACCCATGCGTCGGGCCAGCCGGGTCCAGTCGTCGTCGGTCATCGAACCACCGCGCATGTCACCGAGTTTCACCTTCGCCTCCGCCGATAACAAGCGCATGACGATCTCGGTCTTGCTCATTTCCAGGGAGAACATCGCCCCGGTCATGCCGTTGTGGATCGAGCAGGATCGCAGGAAATCCATGGCGAGGGTGGAGTTGTGCGTCGGTACCATCGCCTCGCCGGCGAGGTAGAGGTGCTCGTCGTTGTCGACCTGCACGCAGCGCACCGGCACACTGTCGACCGGGCGCACGGCCACCACCCGTCGGACTCCGGCGCGGCGTCGAAGTTCCTTGTGCCGCACCGCTTTGTGGTGGACTGTGAAGACGTCGTCGTCGGCGTCGACGCGCAGCCAACCGGTTGCCGACCGCCGGTATGTATAACCCAGTCCGGCAACGAGATCGGCGACGACGGCACTCATGTGTCGGGTGGCGGCGGGAACCGTGATCCAGCCGTCCTCGTCGACGGTGGCACGCGCATCGAGCAGCCCGGCCAGCAGGGCCCGCCGCTGGGCGATCGACCCGCGCAGGTATTCGTGCGGAATCCGGCCGCCGAGATCAGCCATCAGCGTCATCACGTCGACCTCACCCTCGGCGTCGATGCGCATGCCGATCTCGGGATCGTCGAACGCCATCCCTGCCAGCGCTGCGACGGTGTACGGGCCGTAGGCAAACCGCTTGCGCGGCAGCTCCAATGGGCTGGTGTTACGGATGACCGCGCTGCCGGCGTGACCCTGCAGGACCTCGGTGGTCATCACCTGAGTGGTGTCGTCGACGTCGACCTTCCACTGATGCTGCGCGTCGGCGACGACGGCGTTGCCGTCGGAGAATTCGACCTCGAAGCAAGGACGTTCGGTCATCACGTCGGTGGCGGCGACCACGCGGGTCGGCCGTCCGTGCGAATCGAGCAGCTCGTCGCCGACGGCGACCCGGCCCATCGTGGTCCAACCGCTGGGCGTGGGGAGCGGGGTGTCGAGGGCGAGCGCCTTGCCGACACCGGGACGTGCAGCGACGATGATCATCTGCCCGGGATGCAGTCCGTTGGTGAGCTTGTCCAGATCAGCGAACCCGGTGGGCACCCCGAGTGACAGACCGCCGCGCGAGGCGATGGAGTCGATCTCGTCCATCGTCGGCTGCAGGAGTTCTTCGAGCGGCACATAGTCTTCGGCGGTGCGACGTTCGGTGACCTCGTAAACCTCGGCCTGCGCACGGTCGACCACCTCGGCGACGTCCTGGCCGTCGGCGCCGGAATAGCCGAACTGCACGATGCGGGTGCCCGCCTCGACGAGACGACGCAGGATTGCCTTCTCGGCGACGATCTCGGCGTAGTAGCCGGCGTTCGCGGCGGTCGGCACGGTCGAGATGAGGGTGTGCAGATAAGGCGCTCCGCCGACCCGGCGCAGCTCACCGGCGCGCTCGAGTTCGGCAGAGACCGTCACGGCGTCTGCGGGTTCACCCTTGCCGTAGAGCTCCAGGATGGCCTCGTAGACGGCCTGATGGTTGGGACGGTAGAAGTCCTGGGTCCGTAGCTTCTCCACGACGTCGGCGATGGCGTCCTTGGACAGCATCATGCCGCCGAGCACGGACTGTTCGGCGGCAAGATCCTGCGGGGGTTGCCGGCCGAACTCCTCGGCGGGGATCGCGTCGTCGAAGCCTCCGGCGCCGCCGCGGTTGGACTCACGCGATGCGCCGTGCCCCCGATCATCGACTACCGCCACTGACCCCTACCTCTCAACACACATCGGACCGATCACGCGAACCGGCCACTCCTGTCTTCTGAGATATTCACTACCTGGCACCACCGACAGATCGCCGCTCGCCGACATCATTGCGGGCCCGCCGAACACCTGAGACGTGACCTTAGGAGCTGTCCTGCCGCGACTCAAACGGCCCTGTGGACGAAGCTGTGCAGCAATTGTGGACCGTTCGGGATGCACCTGTGAGTGGCTGTGCAGCACTTGTGGACAAAATGAGGAGTTTGCCGGTGAGTTACGGACAAAGCCCAGGTCAGACACTGTGAGCAAATTCCACAGATACGAGTTTCAGGTCGCCACGGCGTGTCGCTTGATTCTCGATATCGGGCGTGTTGCGCCATCGTGCAACCACGACGCGTTTACGGCCACATGAACAGTATGTGTGAGCGGCTTGACCAGAACTTTGTGTGGCGAGCGCCACGACGCGCACTGTGGCGAGGTGTCGGAATCGGCCATCACGATCGGCCCGCTGTGGTGCAATGAACGCCGTGTCCACGATTCGCAGGTTCGGCAGGCTGTGGCGCGTCGTCGCCGCCGCCGTCACGGCAGCGGTGGCCGTCGGCGGGCCCGCACTGACTGCAGCCCCCGCGAACGCCGCGCCACCGCTCCCGGCCGAGTTCAACCTGAACCTCTACACCCCGGTCAATCCCGGACCATTCCAATCGCTGGCCTATACCGACAACGGGCGGACGTTCTTCACCACGGGACGGTGGAAGTGCCAGATCGGTCCACGACCTCGCCACGTGGGCTGCCAGGGAGCCCCGGCGACCGCTCCCTCACCGACACCGGGCGCCAAGACACTGGGCGCCAAGACACTGGGCGCGGCCATCACCGCCGACCAGCAGGGGCCGTGGTGGGTGCGTACCGGTTTTCTGTACACACCGAGCTACAAGTTCGGCCCGAACAGTGGGTTCCGGCCACCGCTGCTTCGAGTCGGGCAGAGCCTGACCGCGGCGGGCGTCACATGCACGGTGCCACGCGCCGACGAGGTGGCCTGCCGGACCGGTGGGCGCGCACTGATTTTCACGCCCGCGTGGCACAAGTTCTATTGGCCTGCGTGGGACACCCAGGGACACAGCGCAAATCCTGCGCCACAGTACCTGCCGCCTCGGTTGCGGGGATCGAGTCACTTGCCGTAAGGGTTTGTTGGTTCGAGGTAAGCCGTTGGGCGATGGGGGTTTTCGGCTCTGCGTGGTCTCGACACGGTTCAGCGGAACAACGGGGCTCGTCCGGCAGCACAGGATGTGCCCAACTGCCACAGCCCGCCACACGCTTTCGCGTGTGACGGGCTGTGATCAGGTGTGCGTCGAACCGATCAGCCGGTGACGACGGCCAGCTGCACGCTGGCGGTGACGTCGGGGTGCAGGTTCACCACGATCGGGTAGGTGCCGGTGGCCTTGATGTGGGCCTTCGGCAGTTCCACGTTGCGCTTGTCGACGGCCGGGCCGCCGGCGGTGCGGATGGCACCGGCCACGTCGGCGGCGGTGACCGAACCGAACAGCTTGCCCGAGTCGTGGGTCTTCACGGTCAGCGAGACGTCGGTCAGGTTCTCCAGAGCCTGCTTGATCTCGTTGGCGTGCTCGAGGCCGCGGACCTCGCGGGCGGCCTGGACACGACGGATGTCGGCAACCTGCTTCTCGGCGCCACGGGTGGCCTTGATGGCCAGGCCGCGGGGCAGCAGGTAGTTACGGCCGTAACCGTCCTTGACCTCGACGGAATCGCCGGCCTCGCCGAGATTCTCCACAGCAGCAGTCAGGATGAGCTTCATGTTGTGTTCTCTCCCTTCGGCTTATCGGCTGGTCGAGGTGAAGGGCAGCAGAGCCACTTCACGCGAGTTCTTCACGGCCACCGCGACGTCACGCTGGTGCTGGACGCAGTTGCCGGTCACGCGACGCGAGCGGATCTTGCCGCGGTCGGACAGGAAGCGACGCAGCAGCGCGGTGTCCTTGTAGTCGATGTTGTTGGTGTTCTTGTCCTTGCAGAAGGAGCACGCCTTGGTCTTGGTGACCTTTTCGACGCGCACCTTCCGGCCGCCTTTTGCTTTAGCCATGTGTAAGTGATGCTCCAGTCAAAAAAATTTCAGAAAGGTGGTTCGTCGTCCGCTGCACTGCCGCCGCCGAACGAGGACCCGCTCGCGGGGGCACTGCCCCACGGATCCTCGGGCGCCGACGATCCCGATCCGCCGCCGCGGCTTGCGCCGCCACCGGAGGAACCGAAACCACCGCCGGACGATCCACCGCGTGAGGCCCGATTGACCCGTGCGGTGGCGAACTTCAGTGAGGGACCGATCTCCTCGACATCGAGTTCCACAACCGTGCGCTTCTCGCCTTCGCGGGTCTCATACGACCGCTGCTTCAGACGTCCCTGCACGATGACCCGGGTGCCCTTGGTCAGGCTTTCGGTGACATTCTCCGCGGCATCGCGCCAGATGCTGCAACGCAGGAACAGCGCTTCGCCGTCCTTCCACTCGTTGCTCTGACGGTCGAAGGTCCGAGGAGTGGAGGCCACCGTGAAACTGGCCACCGCTGCTCCCGCGGGCGTGAATCGCAATTCCGGATCCGCGGTCAGATTGCCTACAACGGTGATGACGGTGTCGCCTGCCATGTGTCTCCCCTTGGTCGTGGTTGGGCACTCGTTGATCGATATGCACCGGACTCTTATCGTCGCGATCGGCTCGCGACTGCCTTCAGGTGTTCACCCTAGGGTCCGGCACCGACTAACTCGGCACATCGGAAAGAAGTCTGTGGACTACTTCCGGAGAACCTTGGTGCGCAGCACCGATTCGTTCAGCTTCAGCTGACGATCGAGCTCGCTCACGGTCTGCGGTTCGGCGTTGAGGTCGATGACCGCGTAGATGCCCTCGCTGTGCTTGGCGATCTCGTAGGCAAGACGACGCTTGCCCCAGATGTCGACGTTGTCGACCTTGCCGCCGTCCTTGCGGACCACGTTCAGGAACGTGTCCAGAGACGGAGCAACGGTGCGCTCGTCGAGACTCGGGTCGAGGATGACCATCAATTCGTAATGACGCATGTGACCACATCACCTCCTATGGGCTCATCGGCCGCGGACTGTCCACGGCAGGAGGGTCGCCTGCGTCGGCAACCCCTCCAAGATACACGCATCACCCCTGACCAGCGAAATCGTCATCCACACCGCACCGCGAACAGGCTCGCCGGTTCATTGCGGACCGTGGCTGACCTCGATTGGGGGCACCGTAAGCCCGGCACGCAACCACCCGAGTCCCTGGGAGACATCCATGCATCTCGCCGCAACCCGCATCATCACCGACGACGTCGAGGGCCTCGTCGCGTTCTACGAGAAGGTCACCGGAGTCGCCGCGAATCGTCTGCATCCATTGTTCGCCGAGCTCGTGACGTCGGGCGGAACCCTCGCGATCGCGTCGTCGTCGACGGCACCACTCCTCGGCGAGAACGTCGTCGAGGCCGGCGTCAATCGTTCGGTGATGCTCGACTTCCACGTCGACGACGTCGACGCCCTCTACCCGACATTGACGCAGGTCGTCGACCATTTCGTGAACGAGCCGACGACCATGCCGTGGGGTAATCGTTCGCTGCTGTTCCGCGACCCCGACGGTAATCTGGTCAACTTCTTCACCCCCGTCGCCACGCCCGCGGCGCCTGCGCAGTGACGGCTCCGTGACGCCCCGGTGGGCGATGGTGACGCCGATCACCGTTGCCGACCGTGGCTCGGGACGCCGCGCCGCGTCCCCTACCCTGTAGCCCATGTCCGACCGCCTGAGCACGACGTTCCGCTACGGGCGCGTCACGTTGTCTCGTCGCGGGGATCTGGCATTGATCCTGACGGTGTCACTGCTGACCACCCTGCTGCTGATGTTCTGGAGCTACAAAGTCAAGGCCGCGTGCGGTGGTCCGCCGTTCTTCCCGGACGGCCGCAGTCACCGCTGGCCCGTCGGCGACCCCGACGCCGTGGTCCCCTGTTACTCGGACCTGATGTACCTGTGGATCGGGCGTGACATCAACAACCACGTCTTCCCCTATATCCACGGCGGCATCGGCGCCGATGGACAACTTTTCGGCGGGGCCGTCGAATACCCGGTGCTCTCCGGCCTGTTCATGTGGCTCGGCGCCATCGGCGCACACACCGACCTCGAGTTCTTCCGACACTCGGTGGTGCTGATCGCCCCCTTCGGACTGCTCATCACGGCGATGCTCGCGGTGCTGACCCGCTGGAATGTGTTGTGGTGGGCGCTCACTCCGCCCCTGGTGCTCTACGCCTTCCACAATTGGGAACTGCCCGTGGTGGCAACCGCAGTGGGTGCGGTGGCCGTGATGGCATGGGGCGCGAGCATCCATCCGGTCACCGGACGACGACGAATGACGCTGCGCACCAGCGCGATTCTCGCCGCAGTGGTCCTCGCCGTCGGATTCTGCCTGAAGCTCTATCCCGGGTTCTTCGTGCTACCGCTCGCGCTGTATGTGCTGACGCGCGGCGGATTCACGCGCTCCGACGACCCCGATGGCTCCGGCCGATCCGACGAGGACGCGTCGACGCCAACGCGTGGACCGCTGGACTGGGTCGGGGCGGCCTGGGTGGCCGCCGCCGCCGCGATCACCGTCATCCTCATCCAGTTGCCGTTCATGCTGCTCGGTTACGAGGGCTGGCGCGCCGCCACCACCTTCCAGGGCAAACGTCGCGCCGACCTCGACACCAATTCCATCTGGTACTGGGGACTGCGCCACCTGACCGGCGGCCAGACCGACACCTACAACTCGCTGGTCGGTGTGCTCTCACCGATCCTGATCCTGAGTTCCTTCGTGGTGGCGGTCTATTTGGGGTGGCGGCTGCGCCACCGGACCGGGGTGTACCCGTGGATCGGTGTCAGTGCCGCGATGCTCGCCGGTTTCATGGTGTTCCACAAGGTGCACTCGCCGCAGTACACGCTGTGGATTCTCCCCTTCTTCGTGCTCCTGCGGGTCCGGTGGCCGGTCATCGTGCTGTATCTGATCGCCGACTTCATCCTCGACACCACCATCTTCCGGCTCTTCGGCATCTACGTGTCGGGTGAGCCGATGAAGTGGTGGGTGATGGCCGGCGTCAACGTCGGGGTGTGGGTGCATGCCGTCCTGCTGGTGTATCTCATCTGGGCGTTCGTTCATGCCGGTATGCGTGAACCGCTCGCCTCGATCGGTCGCCGCCGGGTTCCGGCGCCGTACGATCCACCCGAACCCGACGACGTCGGACCCGGCGACCGCATCCGGGAAGACGCATGAGAGTGGTTGTATGAGTGGCTGGTTGGGCACCGACGCGCTCGTCGGCGATCGGGTGACGTTGCGTCCCTTCACCGTCGACGACGCCACCGCACTGGCACGGGTGGTGGGTGACCCCGGCCGATTCCGGTGGTCACCGGGCATCCCCACCGGCGTCGACGCCGCCCGCGAGTGGATCACCGCCGCGATCGCCGACCCGGAACGTCGCGTCGCCTACGCCGTCATCGACAACTCCGACGGCACGCTCGTCGGATCCACCAGCTTCTACGACATCGACTCCCCCAACCTGGCCTGCGCCATCGGGTACACCTTCTACAGCGAACGAGTGCAGGGAACCGCCGTGAACCCGACCGCCAAGTACCTGCTGATGTCGCACGCCTTCGAGCGCTGCGGGGCCGTGCGACTGGTGTGGCACACCCACGAGAACAACACCCAGTCCCGGGCGGCGATCACCAAACTCGGTGCGACATTCGAGGGGTTGCTGCGCAAGCATCGGCGCTTCGGCGACGGATGGCGCACCACCGCTCAGTACGCGATGATCGACGACGATTGGCCGGCGGCGAAAGAGGCTTTGCGCGCGCGACTTTGACGTTGTGCGCAGTCAGACGCCGGCGACATTCCACACGCAGGGAGTGGTTCCCGGTCGCAAGGTGATCAGGAACTCGCGAGTGGTCGTCGTCGGTTCACCGACGTAGTCGGAGATCGCCACCGTCATCGTCAGATCCAGCGGCACCTCCGTGTCGGTTCGGCGTGCGGTGTCGATGGTCGCCTCCGGCGTGCCCACCGGCTTCGTCGTCAGGTTGGGTGAGTTCGTGATGGCGTTCTCGGTGTCGGTGATGTTCGCCTGGAGCTGACCGCGCGCCGGCGACCCCTCGCACGTACGGGTCAGCGCGGCCCGCGGCTGAGACACATCACCGCCGGTGACCGTCGCGACGTCGACCGCAAACGTCCGGGCGAAGGCGACGTAGTCGGCATCGGACGGGCCGGCGTCACCCTGATCGCGGTGTGTCACCACCACCCAGACCGACCCCACGACGACGAGCACGACGGCCGCCCCGAGCGTCAGGCCGACGACGAATCCCAGTCGGCGTCGACGCGGCGACCCCGCCTGCGTGAAACCCGACTGCGTGGAGCCCTCGTGCGACGACCGCACTCCGGTTTGTTTCGCGGTCATGGCCACATTCTGCGCGACTCATGTGGTCCACACGTGCGGATCGGCGACGACACGCTGGACCGAACCTCGTCAGTAGTCGTCGGGGTAGCACTGATCGCGATACCGTGCGGGCCCCTCGTCGTCGCCGCGCGGATACGGCGGGGCACCCACATCGCCGTGCAGGGACGTCGAGATCTTGCGGCCGAGTCGCGAGAAGTCCTGCGCCACCGGCGACATCGGATAGAGAGTCGCGAACATGCCGAGCCAGTGGAAGATTCGACGCAGTTCCGCGGAGTTGAGAGGTCCCGGAACCCAGCCGTCGCGAGGCCAGGAGTCGCGTTCGAAGTTCTGCCACGGGTGGTCCCATCCGGTCGGTGGTGCGGTCGACACCAGACCGCGCACGATGACGTCGTTGCGGTCCGCGTCGGTTTCGTCGCGCCATCGACCGACGAGTGCGCAGTAGTCGGCGTACTCCTGTGGGGTCCAGGTGGTTGCGTGGAGGTCGTGCCATCCCGCACGTTTCAGGGCACGGGCGATCGGCGCCTCGAGCGGCTGACTCGGATGCGTCACCTCACCGGCACCCGCGAAGTAGAGGTACCAGGTGAATCCCGCGGGCCCGAAGCGGTCAATCTTGTTGCCGCCCTGGGATGGTCGCAGCATCTCGTACGCGGCGGCCGGATCCTCGCGGCCGCAGATCGCCGCGGTCTGCAGCAGTGCACCCAATCGTTGCCGGTCGACGCTGACGGCCGTGATGCGCTTCTTGGTGTCAGTGGTCTTGCGCCCGACGCAGAACGCGATGGTGTTCCACAGCAACGCGATGGCGTCGTCGGGGGAGTTCACCGCGGCGGCACCGAGGCGAAACAAGTCCTCTCGGCCGACCCAGTCACCACACATGACGTCGGCGAAGTTGCGTTCGACGAGTTCGGCTGTCCACCAGCGTCGGTCGATGTAGACCTTGTCGGCGAGAAGCTGTGCGGTGCGATCGGCCTCGGCGAGCCATGCGGTGAGGTCGGCGGGAACGGGAAGGGTTGTATGCGTCATGGTGGGTTGGACGCAGAAGGAGGCTCCACGGTTCCATCGAATTCAGCGGGTGTGGAGTGAGTGCGTCAGGTCCGAAGTCGAGCAGACACAACCGCTTTCCCTCGGTCGACGACGATCCCGGTGTTCCGACCTCGATATGAAGCATACCGCTGCGGAGCACTTCGAACTTCGAGGATCCGATCATCTCGGCGGGAATGAGGTGATCGCGTCCGTTCATGTCCACCCACTGAATGCCCTCGGCATTCAGGACGATGCGGGCGTCGGACTTCCAGGTCCGGTCCGCGGCCACGGTACCGGCGACCGCGCCATCGCCGGCGACAAGGCTCCCGGCGAGGGCAATGATCCGGTCACTCGCGTCAACGGACCTTTATCGCGAGTCCGAAGAGCAGGAATCCGAACGCACGTACCCCGATCGCCGTCGACGCCGCGAAAGCGCCGTCAGTGAAGGAGCGAGCGCCGTCAACGCTGGTGCGGGTCGGTATCCGGCGCCGGGCCCCACGCTAGTCCACCGCTTCCGGCCATCGCCGGTAGTTCACCGTCGGGGTCGACGTCGTGCCGGGGCCGGGTGAACACACGATGATCGGGCGCGCCGTCGAGGACGCCGCCGGCCGGGTCGTCGAGGTCGTTACCCTCGTTGTCGCGCCGCATCAGGTCGTTCTCCGGGCGGTAGATCTGCCAGATGACGATGGCGCACAGGGCGATCACGAACAACGCCCGGATGATGATGATCGTGGTGAACCATTCCTGCGGCAACCACTTTCGCGACGGGTCGATGAACAGCGACATCCGCGGAATCCAGACGAGTGCGTCGACGGTCATCCATGCCAGCAGCAGCCGGGTGTGTGGAATGGCCAGCACCGCAAGGGGAACCAGCCACAGGGAGTACTGCGGACTCCACACCTTGTTGACGAGTAGGAAGCCCGCCACGATCAGGAACAACAGCTGCGCAACCCGCGGGCGGGTCGGCGCGGTCAGCGCCACCACCGCGACGCCGATGATGACCGCGATCATCAGCCCCAACGAGACGACGTTGAGGACGTCGACATTCCAGCGCACCCCGACCGCCTTGGCCGCCAGTCGCAGCAGCGTGTCGGAGTCGGCATTTCGGTCGGAGTTGAGCCGGAAGAATTCGTACCAGCCCTGCGGATACCGCAGGAGGATCGGCAGGTTCACCGCCAGCCAGGCTGCCAGCGCAGCGAGCGCGGCGGCACCGAAGTCGCGGAGTTTCCCGGTGCGCAGGCACAGCACGAACAACACCACCAGGGCGAGCACCGGATAGAACTTGGCCGCGGCCCCCAGGCCGATGAATACGCCTGCCAGCCACGGTTTCCGGCGTGCCCAGCAGAGAATCGCGACGGCGAGGAACGCGGTGGCGATGGCGTCGAAGTTGGTGAAGGCGTGCACGATCACCAGCGGTGAGACGGCGGCGACCCAGGCCGCCCAGATCCGCGCTCGTGCGGTCAACGCGGTCGCCCAGATCGTCACCAGCCAGAACAGTGCCAAACCCAGTGCGGCGAGATCGAAATACAGCACCGCGGGCAGCGCTCCGGGAATGCCCCAGCTGTCCATGGCCTGCGACCACCGCAGCGCGATGCGGGAGACGCCGTACATGTACATCCCGGTGAGCACCGGATACTCCATGTACCGGGTGGTCTCGACGCCGTTCTCCGGTTCGGTCCACGACGTGCGGTACGGGAAAGTGGTGACGTCGTCGAGCTGTTCGGCCGGAAAGAGCTGCAGCACATCGGAGTAGCAGAGGTCGGTGAACAGCCGCTGATCGTCGTGGTCGAGGGTGAACGTCGCCGCGCCGGGCGCCGGATTCACCACCTGCTTCTGCTGCAGGCACCCGGCCTTGCCGAACCAGCCCAACGCGAGCGTGCACAGGGCGAGCAGGAACAGCACGCGGATGGGCGTCCAGTTGCGGCTGCGCCCCACCGCGGCGTGCACGCCGAGCGGTCCGCCGACAACTCGGGACGCCTCGGCGACGACCGGATCCTGATGGCTCGGGATCAGCCGTCTGGTGTCGACCCGCAGGTCCTCGGCCAGCGGCGCCGGGCTCTCGTCCGGGCCGCCGTCGCCGTCATCGGGCCGACGCGAATCCGCGTCAGCCGCCGGACTCAGGGACCGCTCCTCCGTCGCCGCCACCAGTATCGCCCGTTCCGCCGTCGCCGGTGTCATCGCCACCGTTACCGGCGCCACCGCCAGTACCGGTGCCACCGCCATTACCGGTACCACCGCCGTTGTTGGTGCCGCCACCACCGCCGGGCACCGGAATGGTGATGCCGGGGGCAACCGTCAGGTTGCCATCCTGACCGGCACCGGGGAGTCGCGGGATCGACGGCTGCTGCGCACGCGACGTCGGATACTCGGTGCTGTAGGTCGTTGGCGGCGGCTCGTACGGGACACCCGCCTGCCCGCCGACCGCGGCCGGCTCCGGGAACTGCTCGATGGGGTCGCCTGCGAGGGCGTTGTCCATCGTCTTCTTCCAGATCTGCGCGGGCAGACCACTGCCGTACACCGGTGAGCCGCCGTAGTTCACCAGCGCGGTGCCGCGGTCGGTACCAACCCACACCGCGGTGGACAGCTGCGGGGTGTAGCCAACCATCCAGGCGTCCTTGTTCTGGCCGGTGTCACCGAGCTGCGCGGTGCCGGTCTTGGCCGCCGACGGTCGCGAGCCGAGCTCGCCGTCGTAGAGCGAGTTGCCGTTGGAGTAGGCCGCGATCGGTTCGAGTGCCGCGGTCACGTTGTCGGCGACCTTGGCCGGGAACACCCGCTTGCCGGCGTCGGGCTGACGCTCGTAGAGCACCTCGCCGCTGGAGGTCTCGACCTTCTGCACGAAGTGCGGCGCTCGGTAGATACCCGACGCGGCCAGGGTCGCGTAGGCCGAGGCCATGTCGATGACGCGGGACGGATACTGCCCGAGCACCACACCACCCTCGACGCTGCCGTTGGCCTCCTGCAGGGTCTTGGCCGTGTCACCGAACGATTCGGCCACACCGGCGGCGTGCGCGGCGTCAGCGACATCCTGCGCCTTGTGATCGAGATCCATCATCAGGCGGTAGTAGACGGTGTTCAGCGACATCTTCATCGCGGTCGCCAGGTTGCACGATCCGCAGCTCTCACCGTCGGAGTTCTCGACGGTGATGTCGGTGTTCGGAATCGAATACGGGGCACTCGAGTACACCTTGGACAGCGGAACGCCCTGTTCGAGAGCCGCAACCAACGCGAACACCTTGAACGACGATCCGGTCTGCAGGCCGGCCTGGGCGTAGTCCCAGCCCTGCGCGTCGTCACCGCCGTAGTAGCCCTGCACACCGCCGGTCTTCGGGTCAATCGACACCACGGCACTGCGGATCTGTTTGGGCTCACCGTTGAGGACGCCGTTCTCACACGGGTAGATGTTGTTCGCCCGACACGCCGCCTGCACGGCGGCGTTCTGCACCTGCGGGTCGATCGTCGTGGTGATCTTGAGTCCCTCGGTACTCACCTGCTGCTCGGAGATCCCGAGGTCGGCGAGCTCGGCGAGCACCTGACGTTTGATCAGGCCGTTGGGGCCAGTGGTCTCGCCGGTGGCCGCAGGCGCCGCCGACACCTTCGGATACACCATGGCGGCACGGTCGGCCTGGGTCAGCGCACCGGTCTGCACCATCCCATCGAGGACGTAGTTCCAGCGGCCCACCGCCGCGTCCTCGTTCACTGCCGGGTCGTAATAGGAGGGCGAACGGATCGCCGCGGCCAGCACGGCCGATTCGGCGGGTGTGAGGTTCTTGACGTCCTTGCGGAAGTAGGCCTGTGACGCCGCGGCCACACCGTAGGCACCGCGACCGAAGTAGATGGTGTTGAGGTAGGCGGCCATGATGTCGTCCTTGGACCACTCGCTCGACATCTTGGTGGCGATCACCAGCTCGCGCAGCTTGCGCTCATAGCTGTGTTCGTCGCCGACCAGCGCGTTCTTGACGTACTGCTGGGTGATGGTCGATCCGCCGCCGGCGAGATCGTTGTCGGTGACGCGACCCCACACGGCGCGCGAGAGTCCTCGGACGGAGAAGCCGTCGTTGGTGCGGAACTCGCGATCCTCGGCCGCGATGACCGCTTCCTGCAGCGACTTCGGGATGTCGTTGATGCCGACGTCGGTGCGGTTGCCCTCCGGCGGCACGATCCTGGCCAGTTCTTTGCCCTTGGCGTTGACGATGGTCGCCACCTGGTTCTGCTTGATGTCACCGGGGCTCGGCACGGTCGCCGTTGCGTAGGCGATGAGGAAACCGACCACGGCGATCAGCGCGACCGTCGGCACGATCAGGCCGATAGCGCCGACCACCCAGGCGACGATCCGCTGACGGGAGCGGGTCGTGTCACCCTTCTTGTCGGGGCGGGTGCGTCGCGACGTCGTCGTCTCGCGTGACTCGCTCATCACCGGTCCTCCCACTGAACCGCATCCATCATCGGCTCAACGTTCCTCACACTACTTGTCGGCATTTTTCACCGCTGTCCACTCTGACTCATCTCCGCTGCCCTGCCAAAAGCGTCATCGGCGCACGACAGCGTCATCGGCGCACGACATGGCGCATCGCCGACGAAGATACTGGGTTCGTCGGCGACAAGTATTACTTGGCGACCCTGCGACGACGCTGAGAGCGCGGGGGCAGACCGGCAACGTAGGACTGGACCAGATGGTTCCAACTGCAGGTGCGGCACACCTCGACGACGTGCACGGAGAACTCCTCGGCGCTGGCGTCGAGGCGGGCGATCTCCTCGGCCGAGCGTGCCGATCCCGAGACCTGACCCAGCCGCTCACCGAAGACCCAGGAGACCAACGTCACCTGCTCTTTGCGACAGATCGGGCACAGCGTCGGAGTGGTGCGCCCGTGGAATTTGGCCGCCCGCAACAGATAGGGACTGGCGTCGCAGACCTCGGACACCGCGACGCGCCCGGAATGCACCGCAGACAGCCGTGATCGCCGCTGGAGGGCGTAGTCGACGATCTGGCGCTGCACGTGAACCAGGGTACGTGGTCCACCCGGACGACGTTGTCGTGACCGTCTCGGTCCTCCGTCCACTCGGTGTGCACCAACTCGACACTTTTTATATCGGTGCGATACATTGGGAAATGCATCGACACGAGGTGTTGATGCATCAGTGTCGTCGATACACGGAGCGAAGGGAGGCGTCGGTGCTCGAACTGGCGATCCTCGGTCTCCTCATCGAATCCCCGATGCACGGCTATGAGCTGCGCAAACGTCTCACCGGGCTGCTCGGCGCGTTTCGCGCGTTCTCCTACGGCTCGCTGTATCCGACGCTTCGGCGCATGCAAGCCGACGGCCTCATCGACGAGGCCAGTGCACCGTCGGGGACCAAGGTGCGTCGCGGACGCCGCGTCTATCAGCTCACCGACGCCGGACGAGTCCGGTTCAACGAACTGGTCGCCGACACCGGGCCGCAGAACTACACCGACGACGGTTTCGGTGTGCACCTCGCATTCTTCAGCCGTACCCCGGCCGTGGCGCGGATGCGCATCCTCGAGGGCCGTCGCCGGCAGGTCGAGGAACGCCGCGAGGGACTGCGCGAGCTCGTCGGACGTGCCACCGGCAGCGCCGACCGCTACACCCGGCAGATGCACGAGCTCAGCCTCGAATCCAGCGAGCGCGAGGTGCGCTGGCTCAATGAGCTCATCGCCGCCGAGGCATCCGAGGCGCAGCCGCGTACCGCCGAGCCACAGTCGAACCCCGCCGAATCGCAGCCGGGCGAGTCGGCCACCCCCACAGATTTCCCGCACGCCACGTCGTCGACGACCGGTGAGCAGGGTCAGGAAGAAACCGAGCACGATCAGCTCGGCCGAACCCCCGTGTCACAGCCCAGCGCTGCGACCCGACAAGAAAGAGGAGAACCCGACCATGGGTGAGCCCAATAAGGTGCGCGTGGCCATTGTGGGCGTAGGAAACTGCGCTTCATCCCTGGTCCAGGGCGTGCAGTACTACAAGGATGCCGACGAGAACTCGACCGTCCCCGGTCTGATGCACGTCACGTTCGGCCCTTACCACGTGCGTGACGTGGAGTTCGTCGCCGCATTCGACGTCGACGCCAAGAAGGTCGGCTTCGACCTGTCCGACGCGATCTTCGCCAGCGAGAACAACACCATCAAGATCGCCGACGTGCCGCCGACCGGCGTCACGGTGCAGCGCGGCCACACCCTCGACGGCCTCGGCAAGTACTACCGCGAGACCATCACCGAGGCCGACGGCGACGGTGTCGACGTCGTGCAGATCCTCAAGGACGCCGAGGTCGACGTCCTGGTCAGCTACCTCCCGGTGGGTTCGGATCAGGCCGACAAGTTCTACGCCCAGTGCGCCATCGATGCGAAGGTCGCCTTCGTCAACGCCCTGCCGGTGTTCATCGCCTCCGACCCCGAGTGGGCCGAGAAGTTCCGCGCGGCCGGTGTGCCGATCGTCGGCGACGACATCAAGAGCCAGGTCGGCGCGACCATCACCCACCGGGTGATGGCCAAGCTGTTCGAGGACCGCGGCGTCGCCCTCGACCGCACCTACCAGCTCAACGTCGGCGGCAACATGGACTTCAAGAACATGCTCGAGCGTGAGCGTCTGGAGTCCAAGAAGGTCTCCAAGACCCAGGCCGTCACCTCCAACCTGACCGGCTCGCTCGCCGGCAAGGTCGAGGACAAGAACGTCCACATCGGACCGTCGGATCACGTCGAGTGGCTCGACGACCGCAAGTGGGCCTACGTCCGCCTCGAGGGTCGCGCCTTCGGCGACGTTCCGCTCAACCTGGAGTACAAGCTCGAGGTGTGGGACTCCCCCAACTCGGCCGGCATCATCATCGACGCCGTGCGCGCGGCCAAGATCGCCAAGGACCGCGGCCTCGGTGGCCCGATCCTGCCGGCCTCGGCCTACCTGATGAAGAGCCCGCCGGAGCAGATCGCCGACGACATCGCGCGTCAGCAGCTCGAGGCCTTCATCATCGGAGCCGACGCCTGACGAACTGACAGCCGATTCGGTTGTCCGCGAAACATGATTGTCGCCCGCGAGTGAGATGTCACTCGCGGGCGACAGTCGTTTCCGGCCCTCACACCCGCAGTGCACGATTGACTCCGCCGGTGAAGTGGGGGCGACGTGGCAACGGGCTTCGGCCACGAACTCGTCGAGGGCAGCGCGTACCCGCACGTTGTATGAGGACGAGCCCCGTCCCCGGGGATGGAATCGAGACCCACCCGCAGGTCGAGCCGGGCGAAGTGATCGCGAAGCCCGAGTCGAGACCCGGCGAGGTAACGCTGGACATCACGTACGAGCCGGCGAACAGAGGTCCCCACACAGCCGTTCGGCCGGATGACGTGGCCGGCGCCGATGTCGGTGGGCCTCGGTAGGCTCGCACTGTTTCTGATGCGTTCGGGTTCTGATGGGTCGGGAGGAGTGGTCGTGGCGATGCGCTGGGGTCGATCGCGACCGAAGGAGGTGGTCGCCGAGTTCGCCGACGCCGCCCGCGCCGCGATCGCCGCCAATGGCGTCAGCACCCGTGATGCGTCGCTACCCGATCGGGTCGCCCGCTACGTCATCGACGGGGACGACATCGGGGTGATCGCGGCCATCCGTGCCGCCCACCGTGGGGGTTGGTCGTCCGACTGGAAGCCGTCTCAACGCGAGCCCCGACGCACGATGTACCGACTCCTCGACTCGGTACCTCCGGAGGTCGGGCTGCGCTGGGCACATGTCCTCACCGCGTTCGGGCACTGGGGGCTGACCTTGGCGCCGATCGCCGGCAGTGACTGGGCCGAGCTGCTGATCGATGACATCGGCAAGTGCTTCCGGTGGGGAGCCTTACAGGATCGCGAGCCACTCCCGTGCACCTACGCCGGAATCGAGGCGATCATCCTCGCCGGCGGTGGTCGTCGCGGGGAGCTGCTGGTCGCGATGTTCTCCTACAGCCCGCTGACCCCACCCGTCGGGAACACCTTCGGCAGTTTCACCGTCACACCGATCTCCCGCGCGTATGCGGGCCTGTTCTCCGGCGCCCGTTCCATCGTGTGCGCGATGAGTGACTACCGGCCGGCCGTGGCCGCCCATGCAAGCGAATTGGCCGATCTGGCACTGCATCCGGGCAAGGGCGGACCCACCATCATCGAACTCCTCGAGGCCCTCGACGACGACGGCCTGCGCCCGTTCGCGCCAGCCATTGCGGAGTTCCTGACCGGCACCAACACCACCCTCGCCCTCTCCGCCGAGAAGTTGGCCGGGCGGTGCCCGCCGACGGAACTGACTGCCGCGCTGCAGGACCGCGCGGTCGAGGGTGCGGGTGGGCAGCAGCTCCGCGCACTGCGCGCCCTGTGGAAGCTGAGGTCCCGAGATGTCGAGTCGACACAGGATTCGCGTTCGTGGGCAATGGATTTCGTCACCACCGCAACGTCGGCGGCCGCGAAGGCACTGGCCCGGGAATGGGCGGATCTGCCGGCCGACGGTCCGTCGCCGGGGTCAACCGCGTCGGCACCGGGGCCGCGAACCGGCACACCCGGGGCGTGGCAGATCGAGATGACGCCGGCACTGCACACCGCGTTGCTGAGGTTCCAATCCGACATCAACGTCGAGGTCGACGCGAAGATCCGCGAGTACGAGGCCAGTGAGTACCCGAAGGTCCGGGCCGTCGCGTCACGATACCGGCACTTCAGCGACCACGACCTCCGAGCCCTCATCGCGACGCTCACCACGGCGGTTCCGCCGTCACCGAAGGACACACCGCGCGACGTCCGGAAGCAGCGAGCACCAACGGGGCTGGGCATGCTCGACACGCGAGCCATCATCAACCTCAGCGGTACAGCCGGACTCACCGCCGAGGCCATGCTGACCGTGTTGTCCTTCGTCGACTCCCTGCGGTATCCGGCCGGGGACCGGACGCTGACCTGGGAGACCGTCAACTCGTTGCACACCATCGCCGAACGATCCTGGGGCGGAGACCATCCCGGCCTCACCCTGAGCCGGATTCGCGAACTTCTCGATCAGTTGGGCCTGGCCGGCAAGGATCTCGTCTTCGACGCATACTCGGGCTTCGCGCGTGGCCTTCCCGATGCGGCGCTGACCGACTTCGTCGAGTCGAACCTGTCGCGCTTCGCCGGGTTGCTCAACGACCCGCCGAGCTACTACACCGACGACAGCAAGCCCTACCTCGCACTGGCCACTCTGCCGGCGCTACCCGCCGATGTGGCCGACACGATGTATCGAGTGGCGCTGGGCACCAGTTCCCGCAATCGCGAACTGGCCCAGGACACCTTGGCCGATGACCCGCAACGTACGGCCCGCCTCAACACCGCGCTCCGGGCAAGCGATGCCGACACCCGCGCGATCGCCGCGGCCTGGTTGGGCCGCAGTGGAACCCGCGACGACATCGCCGAGCTGGAGTCGGCGTATGAGGTCGAGAAGACCGAGCGGGTGTCCCAGGCTCAACTCGATGCCCTTGCCGCACTGGGTAATCCACCCTCCACCTACCTGAACCGCGACACCCTCACCGCGGCCGCGTCCAAGGGGATGCGCAAGGGACCGGCGCCGCTGATCGCCTGGATCGACTGGGACACACTGCCACCCGTGCGGTGGGCGGGCACCGACGAGGGGGTCGACCTCTCCATCCTGCAGTGGCTGCTGGGTTCCGCGGCCAAGCTCAAGTCACCCGAACCCACGGTGGCGATCCGCTACTACTGCGCCCTCCTCGACGCCGACGACGCCGAGCGATTCGGTGATCACCTGCTGAACGTGTGGATCGACGTCGACCATCAGGGCGGCTCTGGCGGACAGTCCGTCTCGGCGGTCAAATGCAAAGGGCTGCTGGCCATCTGCGCCGCCACGTGCCGCGGTAATGCCGCACCGATCGCCGAGCAGGAGATCCGCGGACGCTACGGGTACGCCGCGTCGCAGTGCCGGTCGCTGCTCGGAATGCTGGCCTGGATCGACCAACCCAACGCCATACAACTGGTCCTGTCCATCGCGACCAAGTTCCGTACCAAGGGAATTCAGGACGAGGCCCGCAAACAGGTCGACGCGCTGGCCGCCCGGCGTGGCTGGACGCGCGCGGAGTTGGCGGATCGGACGGTACCCGACGCGGGATTCGGCGGCGATGGCACCCTGGTGCTCGACTACGGCCCGCACCAGTTCAGCGCCCGCATCGGCGACGACCTCAAGCTCTACCTCTCCGGCCCGGACGGCAAGCCGATCAAGGCACTTCCCGCTCCTCGAGTCACCGACGACGCTGCCCGGGTCGCGGAGGCCAAACGTCTCCTGAGTGGGGCCCGCAAGGCGGTCAAGACCCTCGTTCCCCAACAGGTTGCCCGTCTCGAGGAGGCGATGTACGCCGAGCGGTCCTGGCCGGTGGACGATTGGGAACGCTACCTGCATCGGCACCCCGTCGTCGCCATCCTGTGCCGACGTCTGGTGTGGGCCGAACTCACCGTCGACGGAACCCTCCGGCAGTCGTTCCGCCCACTCGACGACGGGACGCTCACCGACTCCGACGACGACGAGGTGACACTGGACCCGGAGTCGCACGTCACGGTGGTGCGCCCGGGACTCCTCGACGGTGCGCTCACCGAAGCATGGCGCACGCACCTGTCCGACTACGAGGTGACGCCGCTGTTCGATCAGCTCGGCGAACGCTACGAGCCCGCCGCCGATCACGATTCGGCGCAGACGCTGACCGCGTTCGAGGGGCACCTGTTGGAGGCCTTCACCCTGCGGTCGATGGCCCGCAAGCTCGGCTACACCCGCGGCGAGACCGGTGACGGCGGCGTCTTCTTCGACTACGTCAAGACCTATCCGTCACTGGGACTTGTTGCGGTGCTGGGGTTCTCCGGAAGCCAGCTCCCCGAGGAGAACACCACCGTCGCGCTCACCGAGATGTCCTACCGCAGTGTCGAGGATGGTTCCCCGGTCCCGCTGCGCGACGTGCCGGTCCTGCTGCTCGGCGCCGGCCATCGTGATCTCGCCGCGACCGCCGCGGCGGGGCCGGGTTACGACCCGAACTGGCGAACGAAGGTGAACTACGCATGAGCACATCGCCGCAGGGCACCGGATCGGTGGTACGGGCACCGGCCGAGGAGATCTACGCCGATCAACTCGCCCGGCTCGCCGAGAACGACGCCCATCCCCGACCCGCCGGATGGACACTGTCACCGAAGGCCGTGCGGGACTTCATCATCGGCAACCCCCGACTGGACATCGCGCCGAAGTTCCTCGGCGACAACGCCCTCGTCGAACGATGCATCGTGACCCTGATGAGCAATCGGGCGCTGCTACTGGTCGGTGAGCCCGGAACGGCGAAATCGATGCTGTCGGAACTGTTGTCGGCGGCGATCAGCGGGACGTCGGGGCTGGTGGTGCAGGGCAGCACCGGGACCACCGAAGACAAGATGCTGTACTCCTGGAACTACGCGCTCCTGCTCGCCGAAGGGCCGTCGCGACAGGCATTGGTGCCCGGGCCCCTCTACAGTGCGATGGCGTCCGGGGCGATGTGCCGCTTCGAGGAGGTCACGCGGGTGCAGCCGGAGATCTCCGACTCGCTGATCGGCGTGTTGTCCGAGAAGGTCATTCACGTTCCCGAGCTCGACAACGACGACGGGCACCTGCTGGCGCAGCAGGGCTTCAACGTGATCGCCACCGCCAACCTGCGTGACCGCGGCGTGCACGAGATGTCCAGTGCACTCAAACGGCGGTTCAATTTCGAGACGGTGCAACCCATCCGGGACCGCGAGGTGGCGGCGCAACTCATCACCGCCCAGACCGCCGGGCTCCTTGACGCGGCCGGCGTCGACACCCGGCTGGTCCCCGACGTGGTGGGTCTGCTGGTGGAGGTGTTCGACGATCTCCGATCCGGCCGGACCGCCGACGGGGTGGCCGTCGAGAAACCCGCCGCGGTGATGTCGGCGGCCGAGGCGGTCGCGGTCGGCTATTCGGCGGCACTCGACGCCCACTATTTCGGGGACGGCACCGTGGGCGGCGAGCATGTCGCACGGCAACTCATCGGCACCGTCCTCAAGGACAATGCCGACGACGCCTCGAAACTCGATCAGTACTTCGACGTCGTGGTTCGTGGCCGGGCGAAGAAGCAGAAGACGTGGTCGGCGGCGCTGGCCGCGCACCGAGAGTTCCGGCGCTGACGGCCTCCGGACATGCCACCGACATCCGTCGACGCGGCCGCGGTTCACCACATCGCGGCACGATTGCTCAGCCCCGAGGTGGTGATCCTGCCGGTCCGGCACCACTCACCCGCCTGTGCGCTACAGGTGCGTCGTGCCATCGAAACCCTCGGTCCCGCAGCCGTTCTGGTGGAGGGCCCACGCAGCTTCACCCCCCTGATTCCCGCACTGACCAGCACGCAGGCACACGCACCCCTCGCGGTGTACACCTACCTCGACCCGACGGGCCGCGCACCCGACGCACCCCGTCTGGGCGCCTACTACCCGTTCTGCGACTTCTCCCCCGAACTGGTCGCACTGCGTGAGGCGACGCGGCGCGACATCCCGGTACGGTTCATCGACCTCGAACTCGGGGAGCAACACGCCGTCAATCGAGCCGGCGAGGAGGTGATCCTCCTCGACGAACACCACTTCCGGCTCAGCGACGGATTGGCCCGACTCACCACCGACCTCGGCTGCGTCGACGAGGAAGACCTGTGGGAGAACCTCTTCGAGAGCGATGCGCACACCACGAGCCTCACCGATCACCTCTCGCGGCTCACCGCGTACTGCCTCCTCGCCCGCGCCGACGCCACCCCCGACCAGTTGCGCGCCGACGGTACCGCCGCACGCGAAGCCGAGATGACCTGGCATGTGCGGCAGGCGATCTCCGAGTTCTCCGGGAGCGGTCCGGTGCTGGTGGTGGTCGGCGGATTTCATGCGGTGGCGCTTCCGGATCTGCTCGCCGACCCGCCTCCGCGGCCGTCGATCACTGCACCGGCCGCGCAGGCGGCGCTGGTCCGATTCTCCTTCGACCGCGTCGACCGCATCAACGGGTACGCCGCCGGGATGACAGCCCCGGCCTGGCACCAACGCGTCTGGGATCAGCTGGCCGCGGCGGCACCGCCCGCCGACCCGCGGGCCTCCTCCGCCCGAGCCGCACTGCTCGACATCGCCGACGAACTCGACCGCCTCGGTCGGCGCCCCGCTCAGCCGTCGGTGACCGACGCCTACACCCACACCCTCGGGCTGGCATCGCTGCGGGATCATGCCGGGCCGTTGCGCTCGGACCTGCTGGATGCGGTGCGTGCCACCCTGATCAAGGGTCACGTCGACGTCGAGGGATCGGTGATCCTCGACGCCGCCCGACAGGCATTGTCCGGCAATCGGATCGGCGCCCTTCCACCCGGGGTGGCGGCACCGCCGTTGGTCGCCGACACCCTCGACCGCCTGCGTCGTGCGCGTCTGGCCGTCGATCAGCCCGGCGCGTCGACGGTGTCGCTGTCGGTGTATCGCACACCGTCGCACCGCGTCGCCAGCCGACTCCTACACGGACTCACCGAACTCGACGTGCCGTTCGCGACGTGGATCGGTGGACCGGACTTCGTCGCCGGCACCGACCTGCACCTGATCACCGAGCAGTGGCGCTATCGGTGGTCGCCGGGTACCGAGGCCGCGCTGGTGGAGGCGTCGCGTTTCGGCAGTACCCTCCCCGACGCGGTCGCCGCCTGCTTCGATGCGCACCTCGTCGACCTCACTGCGGCCGGGCGGCATCATGATTCGGCGACGAGCGCCGGGTTCCTGATGCGGGCGTGCCGGCTCGGCCTCGTCGACCGGGCGCAGCGCGTGCTCACCGTGGTCGCCGACGACCTCGGCGCCGATCCCTCGTTCTGTGGAGTGATCGCCGCGGCCACCAGCCTGGCTCTGCTGCGGCAGGCCCGCGAACCGCTCGGCGCCGAGAACCTCGATGGCCTCGGCGAGCTGCTGCAGACCGCCATCCGGCGCGCCCTCTACCTGGGGCGGCTGATCCCCGCCGAACCCGCGACCGACGTCGTCGCGGCACTGGTCGCGCTGCGTGAACTGGTCGCCGAACCCGACGCAGATGACGCCGCGGCTGCCGGATTGTTCACCGAGGTGATCGCCACCCTCGCCGAGGTGCACACCGATGCCCACATCCGGGGCGGTGCGGTCGGATTGTGTTACGGGGCAGATCTATTGGATGGTCCGGCGGTGGCCGGAGTGCTCCGCGGAACGCTGGCGGGCACGCTCGCCCCGGATGCCGCGGTGGCGTTCGTCGCCGGACTGCTCAGCACGGCTCGCGAAACACTCTGGCAGGAACCGGAACTCGTCGATGTGCTCGGCGACGTCGTCACCTCATGGCCGGATGAGGAGTTCATCGCCAGACTTCCCGCCCTGCGGTTGGCGTTCGCCGAGCTGACGCCCCGGGAGACCGATCAGGTGGCGCGGGTGGTCGCACGACGTCTCGGCGTCGCCGACCTGGGGCCGCTCGACCGGGGCGAGTTCGGCGCCGCGGAGGTGGCGGCGAACGTGGCGGCCTCGCGGCTCGCCGCGGATCTGCTGATCGCCGATGGTCTCGGCGAGTGGGTCGGTCATCCGGGAGCGCCACGATGAACGAACTCGATCGGTGGCGGCTGATACTCGGCCGATATGCCGAGGAACAACTCGACTCGGCCACCGAAGGGTCGGTCGCGGCGCGGCGGGCGGCCGCGCTCGACGAGCTCTACAGCCGGGCGTATCGCGGTCGAGGGGTTCGGCTCGACGACGGCACCGACGGCGCCATCGGCCCTGGTAACGGCGACCCGTCGGACCCTCGCCTGGTCGAATGGCTCGGCGAGGTCCGCGATCTGTTCGGAACCGAGGTCTCCGAGGTGATCGTCGAGCACGCCCTCGAGCGTTTCGGGCTCACCGGCATTCTCGCCGACCCGGTGGTGATGGAGTCACTGCCGGCGAGTACAGATCTCCTGAAACTGCTTCTGGTGCTGCGTCGTTCGCTTCCCTCCGCGGTCGATTCGCAGCTGCGGCGGATCGTCGCGGAGGTCGTCGCCGACATCCGCCGGCGCCTGGAGCCGGAGATCCGTCGAGTCCTCGCCGGTACGCAGCGGTCCTTCGGGCATTCGCCGCTGCCGGTGGCCGCCAACTTCGACATCGCCGGGACGGTGCGACGCAACTTGGCGCATTACGATCCGACGTCGCGCCGGCTGGTGGTCGAGGAGCTACTGTTCTTCGACCGCAAGAGCAAGCAGGTCCCGTGGGATGTCATCGTGTGCGTCGATCAGAGCGGCAGCATGGCCGAGTCGATGATCCACAGCGCGGTGATGACCGCGATCCTCGCCGGACTGCCGACCCTGCGGCTGCGGCTCGTCGTCTTCGACACCTCGGTGGTCGATCTCAGCGATCACGTCGACGACCCGATCACCACCCTGATGTCGGTACAACTCGGCGGTGGCACCGATATCGTTGCGGCACTGCGGTATTGCCGGATGCTTGTCACCAACCCGCACCGCACCGTGCTGGTGCTCGTCACCGACTTCTGCGAGGGCGGTTCGCCCACGGAGCTCTACCGGGTGACCGCGGGCCTGGCCGGCGACGGGGTGCGCCTGCTCGGGCTCGCCTCGTTGGCCGGGGCCGACGCCACCACGCCGTTCTATGACCGGGCGATCGCGGCGCGGCTCGCCGAACACGGCATGCACATCGCGGCGCTGACCCCGCGGCGGTTGGCCGACTGGCTGCTGGCGGCCACGTCGTGAACCAGCTGATCGGCATCTACCGCCGCATCGATGACGCCATGTGGACTTCCGTCGCGAATGCGGGCCTGCTGCGCCGCGCCCGCAAGGACCTCGCCACCCTCCACCCGGAGATCGTCGACGAGACCGATGACGCGCTCACCGTGGCGCTCGACGCCGTGCGGGTGACGCTCGATGCCGGTGGTCCGGCGACCGCGGTGTGCGATTGCCCGTCCACCGGGGTGTGCCGCCACATCATCGCCGCCGGATTGTGGTTGGCCGCGCTGGAACCGGACACGCCCGACAGTGCTGGTGTGGCAACGGAATTGGCGGCGTTCGACCGGGAGTACCTGCTGCGGCATGCGGGCCGTGCCGGTTATCGGTGGGCCCGTGATCACGTGGTCACCCTCGATGCCGACCACGTGATCACGCTCGACGATGGGTCGATGCAGCTGACATTGCCGGGTGTGATCCTGCGGTTTCCGGGTGGTGAGCTGACCGCGATGACCGCCGAACCGCCGGTCGACGATCTGCCGCGGTGGCAGGTGTGCGCGGTCCTCAGTTATCAGCGGTCGGTGGGTGTGTCGGTGGGTGATCCGGGTCCGCTGGAGCCGACACCCGCCGAATGTCGTCGCGCCGCGGAGCATCGGCAGATGTATGACCGGGTGCGCCGGCTCTTGTGCGACATCGTTTCCGCCGGGACCGCGCACATGTCGGCGGCCACCGTTGAGCGCTGTGACGCCGCGGCCATCACCGCGCAGACCCAGGATCACTTCCGGCTGGCGGCATCGCTGCGCAGGCTCGCGGCGGGGGGCCGCGCCATCCTCGACCGCACCGCGCGGGCCGGCGACGAATCGCTGTTCGCGGAATTGGCGTGGTGTCTGACGCTGGTGTCGGCACTGGCGGCCGCACCGTCGCCGCCGGAACGCCTGCTCGGTAGCGGCCGCACCGGGTACCGCGAGGTCGGGACGCTGGAACTGATCGGGCTCGGCGCGTATCCGTGGCGTGCGGACTCCGGCTATCTCGGACTGACCGCGGTGTTCTGGTGCGTCACCCGATCGGCCTTCCTCACCTACACCGACACCCGCCCCGCCACCATCGACACGTTCGACCCGCGCGCGCAGTATCGGCGTCACGATCCGGTGTGGACGGGCCTGTCGTCGGTGTCCGCGGCGACCGGGGCGCGGGTCCTGTTGTCCGAGGCCAAGATCAACGAGCAGGGACGACTGTCACGGTCGGCGGAGTCGCATGCCGTGGTGACGACGCTGGATCACCGCGACATCGTGGCATCGCTGCCGGTCATCGACGAGTGGACCGCGGTGGCCGGCTCCGGGCGCGGACGCGCACTGCTCGACCCGCCGGAACCGAATGGCGACTGGGTGGTGCTCTCGCCGAGTGCCACGGGGATCGGACGCTTCGACCCGATCGGTCAGGTGCTCACGCGTCCCGTGTTCGACACAGCCGACCGCTCGCTGGATCTGCGTCTGACCTACGACGAGGTCACCGGCCATGCCGTCGCCCGGTTGGATACCGATACCCGATTGCCGGCAGGCGGATTGATCGTCGGGCGGAGAAATGCGGTGGGTGCCGGCGCGGACTCGACGTCGACGGTGATGCCGGTGAGCGTCATCGATGCCGACGCCACTCGCACGAATCCGGTTGACGCGCTCCACTTCGACCCGGCGTCGACAGACCCGTCGGGTGAAGCGCTTCCGGCGGCACCGACCACGCGGCCGGCGCCTCGCACCGCGACAACGGCGCTGCTCGACACGTTCGCGGGCCGGCTCATCGGCACCATGGAACGCGGGACCGGCGGCCGGGGCGCTCGCGAACTCGACGATCTCGACGTCTGGCATCAGCGACTCGACCGAGCCGGTTTCGGCGTGTTTCACGTGAAGCAATCCGATGAGGTGGACGGTGTCGGCGGGGAGGAGCGGCTGCTGCGGTCGTATGCGGTGCTGTTGCAGGTGCTGCGATCGCGGACGACATGACGTCAGTCGTGGCGACGCCCATGCCCGTCAGCCAGCTTCGCCTGCAACCACTCCGGCTGAAGCTTCACATCGCGCGGATACTTCTTCGCATCCGTCACGTACGCGATCGGATCAACCGGAGCTGCCCACTGTGGCTCATCGTCGTAGTTGAATTCCCCGTCGATACCTCCGGACGGATCGACCCGCAGTACCGCGGAGAACCACGTCCCCAGCCCCGGCTGATACATCGCGTCACGCATCGCGGTGAGGGTGTCATCGTCGAAACCGCCACTGGGGGCGATGTTCTCCGAACGCCCATTGCCCCAGTCGACTCGGGCATGGATCTCCTGGAGTGGCACCAAACTCACTCACCCAGACGATCAGGAAAGAGGCACCCTCGGGAATCTCTGCCGCCGCCATGCGCCCGGACGCAACCTGCGCCCTCTGCAGCGCAAGAAATGAACCACCGTCGACCCCCATCTCGGAGCCCCCTTTACGTACTCGCCGAACTCGCAGCGCTCTCATCGGCACGCACCCGATCGATGGCGATGACCAACGAGATGATCATCGGCTCGAGGGCATCGTCGAAGACGTCGACTTCATAGGTGTCGGCCCACGACAGGAGTTTGCGGTGGATGCGTGCCACCTGTTGCCCGCCGCGCTGCACCGTGAAGTCCATGTCCCACCAGTCGCCGGATACCTGCAGTTCGGCGCCGTCGATGGAGTAGCGGGGCTTGAAGAAGCTGAACTCCTTACGGATGGTCGCGACCACCATGCCGCCCATCTCGACGGTGAACCGCGGCAGGAAGCTGAACACCGTCTTGGTGATGTCGGCCACCGGCGCGCCGGCGACGTCGGTGACCGCGAAGGTCTTCGGAATCTTCATGAAGCTGCCCTCGACGAAGTAGCGGGGCTGCTGCCTCTCGTCGAACACGGTGAACTTGCCGCCCACCGAGAAGATTTTCTGTTTGATGAAGAGTGTGGACATCATTGCCTCCCGGGAGTCCTGACCCACCTTAGGGAACGCCTGGCGTCCCCCACCCCCGCTCGTCATTCAGATACAGCTCGATCAGACGATCATTGACGCCGTCGATGTCGAGCGCATCGGGACCACCATCGATCAGCAGCATCGGCACGTACGACGACCGCTCACCCCACACGGTCTCGAGAACCACGCGGTACCGCTCCACCTCGCCGTCGTAGCGATGGGTGTAGGCGATGACGGCATCGCCGACACTACGCATCATGCTGACGCTCATCAGATCGGCAGCGAAGCCGCCTCGTTGCGCGAGGCCGATCAGGCCGTCCGGTGCGGAGTCGAGCGGCGTAAGGAACTGGCCGTCCCCGTCGATGAACTCGTACTCGCCGATCGCAGGGCGACCGAACAGGGCCTGGATGACAGCTGCCAGACCGGTGAGTCGCATCCAGTCCGGAACCTCCAACCGGCGCCACTGACGTGGCGACCCGTCCGGCCAGAGGAGTTCGATGCCGAGTGTCAGGGTCAGTTCGTCGTCGTAACCGTCGTCATCGTCAAACAGGTCATCGTCATCGTCGAACAGCCCGCCGTCATCGTCGTAGCAGTCATCCACATCGGATATCTCGATGCCACGACCGGCCATCTCACCGGTCGAGGCGACACCCGGCGACTCCGCCATGGACACGACCGGGACGACCCGCCGATCCGACCGCGCGGTCCCGCTCTTGCCCCCGATCTTTCCCCGGCGCTTGGCCTTGCGCCGATCACGCCGTGCCTTCTTGTCCTGCGATCTGATCCCCATGACCGAGACCATAGAACCCGACACCGACAATTCGGGCGCGGCGAATCCGGGCACCGGTACGTCGGCGACGTCGGGCACAATCGGCGACGATGACCGACCCGTTCCGCCCACCGCCACCACAAATCCCGATTCCGCCGCCCGATGCCGCCGGCGGCAGTCCGCGGCGATCGCCGATCTGGCCGTGGCTTGCCGGCGGCGCTGCATTCGTGCTGGTCGCGATCATCGTTCTCGCGGTCGTGCTCGTCGGAACCTCGGGCACGCCGGACTCGGAGACCGCCGCGAATCCCTCGGCCAGCGGTGCGGCCACGACGCCGTCGACGACGAGTTCTGCACAGTCCGGGTCGTCTCCACAGCCCGAGTCGTCCACGCCTCCGTCGTCCGCTCCGCTGTCGCGTACGGCCTCGCCGCAACTCGTCACCGCCTGGACCCAACTGCAGACACTGCCGGTGAAGGGCCGAGCGCCCAAGACCGGCTACAGCCGCGAGCAGTTCGGACAGTCCTGGACCGACGACGTCAACGTCGACGACGGACACAACGGATGCGACACCCGAAACGACATCCTGCGCCGCGACCTCGACGACGTCGTCCTCAAACCCGGCACGAACGGATGCGTCGTCGCGTCGGGAACCCTGCACGACCCGTATACCGGTACGTCCGTCCCATTCATCCGGGGCACCACGACGTCGTCGGAGGTGCAGATCGACCACGTCGTCGCGCTCGCCGACGCGTGGCAGAAGGGCGCCCAGCAGCTGACCCCCGAACGCCGGGCCGACTTCGCGAACGACCCGCGGAACCTGCAGGCCACCATCGGCCGGGTCAACCAACAGAAAAGTGCCGGCGACGCCGCGACCTGGCTACCGCCCGACACCGCCTACCGATGCACGTACGCCGCGCGGCAGATCGAGGTCAAGGCCGCCTACGACCTATGGGTGACCGCCGCCGAACGTGATGCGCTGGAACGCATCCTCCGCGGGTGCGGCGTCGGGGACTGACGAGGCGGCGACTCCCACTTCCTCGTCCGTGGACTCACCCTGGCATCCTGCCCACCGGCCTCGGGGCCTACCCGGCGTCAAGAACGACCGTCATCGGGAATGGTGATCGCACCGTCACCTCGCCGCTGGCCTGGTCACCGACATATCCCTCGGGCCCCAACCTCAGAACGGTGAAGGTGATCGGGGCATCAAGGTCGATGATCCAGTAGTGGGCGATACCAGCGTCGGCATACTCACTGCGCTTCATCACGTGATCGGTGCGCCGCGAGCCCGGCGAGACGACCTCAACGGCCAACACCACCTGATCACCAGTGATCATCGAGTCATCGGCATCGGTACGCCGGACAATCACATCAGGAATCCTCACTGTCGCCGGCGTGGCCGCGTCGATAACCACCTCGACCTCTTGCAACGCTTCGAAGCCTTCAGGAAGCTGCGCGGCCAACTGCTGCCACACTCGAGACGCGGCGCGGGAATGTGCCGGGGTGGGACGCGGAGAAACGATCGCCAGGCCTTCCTGAAGCTCGACTCGCTGCTCGGGCGCCTCCGGCAGCCCACGCCACTGCTCCAGCGACATCAGCTGGGGATACGCGGCAGCGGTCATGACCACGATTCTAGGGCGTGTCTCCCATTGTTTCTGCGAGGGATTGGCGGAATCGATTGGTCTCTGGCAAGGCGGAGGAGGGAGCAATAGCGGAGCTATTGTGACCGACGACAACGCAGCCAGGGGGCAATCGAGCCGCCAAGACCCGCAAAGGGCAATGGGAGACACGCCCCCAGAGTCCGGTCGCGGCGCGCGGCGGCTCTTTGAGCCCCATCACCTATCGACCCTGTCGAGGCCGCCGGTGAACACGCTGTCGGTGAACACGATCCGGCCCGGTGGCGCGCCGATCCACTCACCGCAGCCGAGCGTGATGCGCTCGAACGCATCCTCCGCGGGTGTGGCGTCGGGGACTGACGAGGCGCTCGACTCTCAGTCGTCCCTGCCCCGTCGCCGGCCATACCCGCAGGCCACCAACCTCGGTAGCCCATTCAAAGGAAAAGTTGCGGCGGCCTGAGCACATTGTCGGTGTTGTGTGACAGCATTCGTGCTGTGTCGACTCCCCCCAATCCGTTCGGGCCCCCTCCCGGCGGTCCGGGCGCGCCGCCCCCCAGTGGCCGCGGTGCCGCGCCGTTCGGCGGCCCGTCACCCTACGGCGGGCAGGCCCCGACCAGCGGTGGTCAGTCCCCCTTCGGTCCCGCTGCCGGCGGTGGTGGTCTCCCCGGGGGAGCACCGATCGCCCCGTCGACGCCGTCCTCCACCGCGCCGGCCGGCCCACCGACGGTTCTGCTGATCGTCGCGGGCGTGATCGCCGCCGTCGGCATCGTGGTCGGCGCGGTGTTCTGGGGCAGCTGGATCGCCGGCATCGGCTGGCTGTTGGCCGGCCCGGTCGCGATCGGCGTCGTCGCCGTCTTCATCGCCAAGGACACCGCTCGCCGCGCCGAACCGATCTACCTGCGCCCCGGCTGGATCACCGCCGCCTACGCCGTGGTGATGGTGCTCGTCGCGGCCGGCGTCATCGTCGGAGCGCTCGGATTCGCATTCTGGATGGGTCGCCGGTGAACGCAACTGTCTCGACCGCGGCCACCCGCCGCCGTCGTCTCCGCACTGTCCCGATCGTCGTGCTGGTGGCCTGGCTGCTGACCTCGATGTTCGCGCCGTCCATGGCGAATGCGGCACCCGCCGACGACGCCAACGCCGGCGTCAACCGCTTCGGTGCGTGTCTCGCCGCGCAGCATTCCGGACAGGTGCTGCTGCTCATCGACGAGTCGCGCAGTCTGCAGCAGACCGACCCGCAGGCCGCCCGCGTCACCGCCGCGAAATACCTCACCGAACAACTGGCCGACTTCGCGACGTCGACCGACGCCAACCTCGACATCGCCGTATCCGGATTCTCCGACAGCTACCACAACTACCTCGGCTGGACGAAGCTTCAGGGCTCGTCCGTCGGCACCGTCAACTCGGCCATCGACCAGTTGGGCAACGCGAACAACGGGCAGGACACCGACTACTGGCTCGCCCTCGACGGCGCCCGGCAGACCCTCGCGCAGAAGCGGCCCGCCGACGCGAACGTGCAGGGCTGCCAGATGATCGCCTGGTTCACCGACGGTGAGCTCGACTTCACCCCGCGGTCCGGCGTCACCAAACCCTACGCGCCGGGACAGTCACTGGACACCGAGGCCGACCGCACCGCGATGATCGCATCGGCCCAGCAGAGCATCTGCCGCTCCGGCGGCCTCGCCGATCAGCTCCGGTCGTCAGGCATCGTCACGATCGCGATCGGGCTGTCGGCCAACGAGGGACAGCAACCGAACTTCGACCTGCTGAAGTCGATCGCCACCGGTGAACCCACCTCGACCGGACCCTGCGGTGACATCCGCGAACCGGTGCCCGGTGATTTCTATCCCGCGTCCAACATCGACGACCTGCTGTTCGCCTTCGACAACCTGTCCACGCCCGGCCAGCCACCGCTCACCCAGGAGACCGGCGCGTGTGTGGTGCGGGTCTGTGAACAGGCAAAACACCGCTTCGTCCTCGACAGTGCGGTCGGTTCGGTGAGCATCCTCGCCGCCGCCGACCGGTCAGGTCTGGTGCCGGTGCTGATCGCGCCGAACGGCAGCGAGATCCGTATGCAGCCGTCGTCGCCGAACAGCGTCACGCAGGGCGGGGTGAAGATCGACTACCGGTTCCCGTCCGACAAGTCGGTGTCGATCCAGATGTCGAACTCGTCGGCGCAACTGTGGACCGGCGTGTGGGCCCTGGTCTTCCTCGCCGACAGCGACGAGGCCGCCCGCACCCGCTCGAGCATCCACATCACCGGCGATCTGCGCCCGGTGTGGACCGGCGAGGACACCACCACCCTGCACTCCGGTGACACCGACATCCCGATGTCCTTCGCCATCCAGAACACCGCCGGCAATCCCGTCGACGCCGCCGGCCTGCCCGGCACCGCCGCTCTGACGACGACACTGGTCACCGCATCGGGCAAGGAGATCCCGATCGCGGCCAACGTCGGCAAGGACAAGATCACCGCACCGCAGCGCCTGAACCTTGACGGTGTCGACCCCGGGCGGGCCACCCTGCGGATGACCCTGGCCGTCACCACCGCGTCGGCGCGGGACTCCACCGGACGCACCGTGCCCGGCACCGAACTGTCGCCGTCGACGGTGGACCTGCCCGTGGTGATCAGCCCGCCGGTCGGCTACCCGACCATCGCCGGCCGCGTCGACTTCGGCACCATCACCGGGGCCGGCAGCGGCACCGCGGCACTGTCGATCACCGGACCCGGATGCGTGTGGCTTAATGCCTCCCAGCCGCCGAAGTTCCTGGCCACCCCGGACGACGCCGGCACCCTCACCGTGGGCGCGAACGCGTCCGCGCAGGACGCGTGCGTGAAGGTCGACGAGGGCCAGACCGGCAACCTGGATCTGACCCTGACCGCGCCGAACGCCGTCAACGGCACCGCCAACGGCACGGTGATCGTGATGGTCGCCCCCAAGGACGGCTCGGGTGAACCGCTCCCGGTGGAGGTGCCGTTCACGGTGGCACTGCAGAAACCGTTGAACACCACCAACTTCATCGTCACGCTCGTCATCGCCCTCATTCTCGGGCCGCTGATCCCGCTGCTGCTGCTCTATCTGGCCAAGTGGTTCACCGCGCGGATCCCCGGACATGCGTTGCGCGCCGAGCAGTTCCGCATCCGCCTCAACGGCACCACCGTGGTCCGGGAGAACGGGGCCCCGTTCGCGGTCGGCGACACCGACTTCGTGCGGCTCGTCCCCGGACTCGACGGACCGGCCCGCCGGATCGACCTCGGGGGCGTGGTGCTGCGCACCCGGATCGGCAAGTCGCCGTTCGGCGCCGGATTCGTCACCGCGTCCGCACCCGGGATGGCCGGCGCCGCGGGCAAGGCCGCCCAGTGGTGGGGCAAGACCCCGGACGCGAGACTGCCTCTCGCGGTCCACAATTCGTGGTTCATACTGCACGATCCGCGGGGTCCGGAGCAGTCGGCGACCCTCGTCATGCTCGTCGGCGGGGACGCCGACCGCAGTCGCATCGATCAGCTGGTCCGTGAGGTCAACGAGTCGGTGCCGACGGTGCTGCCGCGCCTGCGGGCCAAGGCCCTCGAACGACTCGGCGACGACGCCCCGCCACCGAGTTCGGGTCCCGACGTCAACCCGTTCGGTGGTGGCGGAGCTCCCCCGGGCGGCGGACCCACCCAGGGCAACCCGTTCGGCGCGTCGGGCGGTGCTCAGCCGCCGGGGCAGGGTTACGCCCCGCCGACTCAGGCCGGACCGGGTTATGCGCCACCGACGCAGGCCGCGCCGCGACCGCCGGGCCAGGCATATCCGGGGCAGGGGCATCCGGCACCGAACAATCCCTTCGGTCCCGGCTCGGCGGGCCCACCGCAACAGGGACCGTCGGGTCCGTTCGGACCGGGGCCGTCCGGAACCGGCCGCCCCGGCAACCCGTTCCAACCCTGAGCATCCCCCTGATCGTTGTCCCCTGAACCGTTTGTCACCGAGGTAAGGACACCACTCACATGAAGCGACTGTTGATCGTCGGATGCGGCGGTTCCGGCGGCGCGGCGCTGGCCTACATGATGGACCAGCTGCGCTCCGACCTCGCCGGTCACGGGATCAGCCGCCTCCCCGCCGGCTGGCAGTTCGTCCACCTCGACGTGCCGACGTCACCGTCGTCGGTGGAGGGCGTCGGCAGTGTCCGCGACCAGGGCGGCACCTACGTCGGCACCGGACCCGAAAGCGACAGCTACAAGGTCCTCGACAACGCACTCACCCAACGACTGGCCACCAACCAGGCGATCGACACCATCGCCACCTGGGCACCCCGCGACCCCGAATCGGTGTACACGCCGCTGTCCACCGGCGCCGGCCAGTACCGCGCGCTCGGCCGGATGATCACCCTCAGCCGCGTCGGACAGGTCCGTGATGCCCTCCAAAAGGCTTGGGACACTCTCTATCTCAACTCCACCGACAGCGAGATGCGGTCGCTGTCGATCCCGGGGGCCGGGGCCTACAGCCCCGACGATCAACCGCTGGTGCTCGTCGTGTCGTCGATGGCCGGCGGCGCCGGTGCGTCGATGGCCCTCGACATCTGCCGCATCCTCACCCTCGTACAGGGCGTCGACCCGCGCCTGATGGCGGTGTTCATGGTGACCCCGGACATCTTCGAATCGCTGCCGGCCTCCGCGGTCACCGGCACCCGCGCCAACGCCCTGGCCATGCTCGGCGAAATCGTTGCCGCGCAGACGGGTTCGGCCCGCGAATCCGATGTTGCGCTGCTACGTGCACTCGGTTACGAACGTGGCCAGGGCGAGCGCATCCCGTTCGCGCGGGTCTTCCCGGTGGGCCGCTACGTCGGCGCGCAACGCACCGTCTTCGGCGACGGCACCCCCAACGCCGTCTACCGCGGCCTCGGACGCGGGCTCGCCGGTCTGACCCTGTCGGGTCCGGCCCTGCAGCAGTTCGTCGAATGGGACCTCACCAACGGCGTCGGTGACCAGGGATCGCTGGAGTTCCTCGGCTGGGGTAACCGGCAGTGGAACAACATCCCGTGGGGCACTTTCGGTTACGCGAGCCTGAGCATGGGACGTGACCGCTACGCCGAGTACGCCGCGCAGCGGGTGGCCCGGGCCAGCGCCGACAAACTGCTGCACGGGCATCTGCAACCCGGTAACGACGCCTCCGACGAGGAGCAGGTCAACTCGATCCTGGACAACCAGTGGGAGAACATCTGCCGGCGTCTGGGCCTGCCCGGCACCGAACCGGTCGGGCAGTGGCTCGGCTCGACGGTGCTGCCCGCCCAGCAGGTCGGTGCGCACGCCACCGGCATCATCAACAAGACGGTGCGCCCACGGATCGATCAGAGCCCCGGTGTCAACGGCGATCAGTGGGCCGCCTCGGTGTACCGGGTGCTCGGCGAACAACGCGAATCCATCAAGGGCGAGGCCGGCAACACCGCCTACGCGGTGGCCTACAGCTGGCATCAGTACTTCGCGGGTGCCCTGCAGCAGGTGACCACCGACGCCCTCGCGCAGATCGGCCTGCCCTACGCGACCGGCCTGGTCAAGCGGGTCGCCCGCCTGATGAGCGACATCATCCTGCCCGAGGCCGGGCAGCTTTCCGGGTACGCCCCCGGCGACGTCGTCGAACCCGGACCGGAGGCGACGCGAACCCTGGCCTCGCTCAAGGGAACCCTGGCCAACACCGCCGCGGTCAGCGAGCAGGTCTTCAGCGGGTTGCGTCCCCAGGTGGAACGTCAGATCTACGCGATGCTGGCCTACCAGATCTCCAACGCGGCCGGAGCCATCGTCGGCGAGATCTTCGATCCGCTGCTCACCGCGCTCAACGAGGCGCAGACCCTGCTGCGTCAGGCGGCCGCCGCCCCGCGGCGCGAGACCGGCCTGGCGCATCTGCAGACCACCGAGTACGCCGCCTGGCCCGCCGATTCCGACGAGCGCGTGGCCGCCCGCTTCTCCGAGGCCGACAACGAGGTGATGCTCACCCGGTCCGGAGAGTTCAAGCAGCGCTATGAGATCGACCTGCCCAGCTCGGTGGGAGCGGCCACCGCCGACCCCCACTCGTTCCGGCTCGCCGTCGCCCGCGCCGCCGGACACGTCATCACCGGATCGTGGCCGACGGTCGGCGGGACCCGCCCACCCGGTGAACGGCAACCGACGGTGGAACGCACCGCGGCGTGGGTCTCGCGGGCGTTCCCGCGGCACCCGGAGAGCGGCGAAACCCTCATCGCCTCCCCCGCCGCCTTCGACGTCCATCTCCGTCCGGCCGAATTGCTCTCCCGGGCGCGCGAATTCATCGCACGCCCGGGTGAGGCCTTCGACCGGTTCTGCTCGGTGTCGTTGCGCGAGTATGTGACCGGACGCACCAGCGGGGATCTGCAGGTCGCCGAATCCGAATTGGCCTCGCGCCGTAGGGATCTGCTGCTTCGCTTCGGCGAGGCGGTGAGCCTGGCGCGGCCGCTGGCCAGCGTCAACGAGAATGCGATGCAGGCCATTCACGGGGTCTCGGAGATGATGTACCGCTACAAGTTCTCCGCGGTGCCCTTCCACAGTCTCGCCGTCGCCGACGACCTCTCGACCTCGCTGAATCAGCAGATGCGGGTCGACAAGAACAGCGTCGGCGCCTTCACCAACGCGCTGTCGGACGAGGCGAACATCAAACGCATCGACATCTTCGGGTCATACCCCAATTACTCTCCGCTGGCCTATGACTCGGTGATCGAACCGGCGTCACGGCAGTGGTTGGAGGCCTCGGCCGCCGAACGCAAGGCCTTCTGGACCTACCGCCGTGCCCGCCCCCTCGCCGCGAGCCTGCCGATGCACATCGACGAACGCCGTGCGATGGTCGGCGGCTGGATCCTCGGCCGCAGCCTCGGCTACGTCAGCGTCCCCGACGCGCCGTACACGCAGGGTGCCCGCGTCTGGGACGACGAGACCAAGCGGTGGCTGCCGTTCCCGGCGCAACTGCTCACGCCACCGTCGGAATTCCTCGCCGACTACGACTGGCTGCCGGCCATCCTCGAGTCGGTACTGCTGGCGATCGCCAACAGTCACCAGCCACCGGCGATGAGTTCGATGCATCCGTATCGGGCATTGCGGCGCATCTACGACGGTGCCCAGCAGAACACGACATCCGGGCTCGAGCAGGATCAGCTGGCCGGTCGCCTGCACATGATCGACTGGCTGCGCACCGGGGATGCCGGCACCGGCGTCGCGTCGGTGATCGCCGACACCGGCCCCGAGACCTCCGTCGACGCCCGCGCCGAACGGCTCACCGCCTACCTCACCGATTACCGGCAGTTCGTCGGCACCCACTTCATGAAGCCCGGCGACGGGGCGGTCGACGGACATCCGCCGGCACCCGGCGGCGGTGTGTTCTCGATGATCACCGTCCGGGCGCAGGCGTCGAAGACCCCGTTCTTCCGCGACCTCGCCGCCGATGTGTATTGGGCGGCAAGCCAATTGCTGGATCTGGTGCCGGCCGCGGCGGCCGCCGCCGCACGCCCGGTGTCCACGCCGGGACCGCAGACACCGGCGTCGGTACGCGAAGACGATTGGACACCACCACATATGGACTTCGGATCGGGTTCGGGGAGTGTTTTCTGATGGCCACACTGACCGTGTTCGTTGCACCGAGCGGCCCCGCCGACGGTGTGCTCGCCGCACTCACCGACCTGTCGGCGGCCGGCCTCGTCGACGAGTTCGCCTGGATCACCGACCCGGTCGCCGAGCATCCGCCGCAGGCGGTGATGCTGGTGGCCGCCGGTGCCGCCCGCGACGTCGCGCTGACCGAACTCGTCACCAACCGCCGCATCACGGCCCTGCGGATCTGCTCGATCGTCCCGGTCGCCGACGACGCGCCACGCCTGTCGATCGGCGCCGAACTGAGTGTCGGCTCGACGCTGGCGTCGGCGACCGGCGCCACCACGATCATCCGGATCCGGGCGTTACTCACCGGCTCCGAGGGCATCGACGGTCCGCTGTCGGCGCTGGCCGTCGAGGGCTGGCACAACGTGGTGATCTCACCGGAGGATTCCCGCGCACCGGGATTCGGCCGCGTCCCGATTCCCGCCGAGCCCACCGCGACCGACTTCGGACGGTTCTGCGGACCGGCCGTCGCCGGGCTGACCGGACTGTGGTCGGGTATCGAACACACCCCGCTCGACGACGCCCCGGTCCTGCCCGGCCAGGTGGTGCGACTGGCACGCTCGTACTACCGCAAACTCGAGACCGCCGACATCGAGAACACCCTGCGCACCGAGCTGCTCAGCCAGGACGGGCACCTGCCGCTGCCGAGTGATCAACGGGCCCAGGTGGTGTACCTGCAGGACACCGGTCTGGCCGGCACCACGATGGCCTCGGCCCTGTGGCACAAGTACGGTGCGGTGCTGCGCGGACCCCGGCTGAGCTATCAGGCGCAGTCGGTGGAGGTCACCGGCCCCTGGGCGGCGATCAAGATGTTCTTCGGATTCCTGTGGGCGTCACTGCGACTGGCGCCGTCGTCCTGGTACAACAAGATCGCCGGCGGCGTGGCGAGCCGGGTGGCGATCGGCGTCCAGCAGGCGGTGTTCACCCAGGCACCGGCCGCCTACGAGGTGGTGGTGCGGGGTCGCCGCGCCAACGGACAACACGCCGGCTGGGCCGACATCGGCGCCGCGTCGGATCACCTGCGGGGCCTGCTGGCCGGGCCCGCACCGGTCCACGACGCCGGCACCGACCTGTCCGGACTGTGGCAGGACTACGCGAAATCCGCTCTCACCCTTGCCGACGCGGGCAACCGCTCCTCGGATCTGCCGCCGGTGCAGGTGGGGGCGGCGCGCGGCGTGATCCGTGAGGCCGCCGCCGTCATGCCCGGACCCACCGAACGTTTCACCGACATCCCGGGCGTCATCGGTGCGGCCGCGGAGACCGACGGGGTCGACGCCGTCGACGCCCTCGGCGTCCACGATCTGCAGTTCCGTCTCGCCGACCTGCAACGCGACCCCAACCACGGGCTGGCGGCCGGCTCCACGCTGTCGTCGCTCAACGAGTGGCGCCAGCACCACGAACGCAGTTTCGGTGCGGCCGTGGGCAATACCCTCGCCGACTCCTTCCGCGGCTGCTACGCCGAGGTCCAGCAGTTGCTGGAGAAGCTGCGCAACGCCCAGCTGCCGCCGGACCCGGGTTCGAAGAACCTGGGCCTGGCCCGCTGGATCCAGGTGGCCGCGGTGATCTGGATCCTGCTGACCGGAGTGTTCGTCTGGTTCGCGATCGATCACATCGTCGTCTGGTGGGTCGCGCTGATCGTCGTCGTCGGCAGCCTGCTGTTGCTGCTGCTCGCCCTCGGCGTGGCGTTCATCAGTACCCAACGACGATTGTTCGCCCTGCTGCATCAACGTCGGTCGGTGATCGCCGAATACGAGGTCGATCACCAGAATCTGCTGTCGGCCTTCCAGGATCTGCGCCGCCTGTCCCAGGCCTACGGGCAGTTCCTGTCGTGGAGCCGCATCATCGGCAGCTTCCTGGCCGCGCCGCTGGGACCGGACATGCACCGCAGCGCCGAAGTGCTCCACATCTCGAACGGCATGCCGATGTCGACGCAGGTCGGCGTCGCCCGGCCGGCCGCCACCGAGGTCGGGACCACCGCCGGCTACCTCAAACGCGACCTCTTCCACCCTGGCTGGCTCACCCGATCGTGGGAGGAACTCATCCTGCGGGCCGCACCACCGCAGCCCGGCGCACGCGACACCACCGTCGGATCGTCGGTCCTGTGGTCGGAGCGGGGACGTTTCTCCGGGTCTCGCCTCGATCAGTTCTCCGGCGAGATGTACACCGGCACGGTCACCTCCTCGGGTGCCGACGTCGTGTGGCGTCAGGCCCTCGAGCGGCTGGCCGGTCCGATGAGTGGTCTGGTGCCGCGGCTCCTGGCGGTCGTCGCCCCGGTGGGCGGCGCCGAGACCAGCATCGGGGAATTCCTCGGCGGACTCGACCAGCAAACCGCACCCGAGGGTTCGTTCCCCGACACCCTGCTCACCGACGGTGCCGTCATGTCGTCGGTGGCGAAGGTCGTCACCGACTACCGTCGTCCCCGGCTGCACGGCCTCGGCATCATCTGTGCGGCAACCCAACTCAGTGACGCCTTCGCCGTGGACAATCTGGTGACCACAGCCGACCGCAGCGCCCGGGTGGACACCGAATGGACGCCGCAGACCACCACCGCCCCGGACTTCACCGACCGCGCCGCGGGCGGGACCACCGCACCTCTACCGGCCACCGAGCCGCAGGAGTACCGCGCACCCGACCTCGGACGAGGATTCGAGTTCTGATGACGCCGGCAACTCCCGAGGATTACCTCGACGTCCTGCGCCTGTGGTCGGACTGGACCGTCGCGCAACGATTCCCGACCGTCGGACCGTCCCGCCTGGTGGAGATCTCCCGCGACCCACAGGGCTGGTCGACGGCGGCGTTGACCCCGGTGGAGGCCGGGTGGGCACCGACGATCCAGCACCTCCTCGATCAGGTCGCCCTCGGCGTCCGCCCGCAGATCGCCGTCGCGCATCTGCCCGACCGGTTGCGCCGGGCACCCGATGTGCCCGACGACGAGCCGCCGACGACCCCGGCCACGGAGCCCGCGAGTGGGGCCCATGCCGACAGTGCTGCCGCCGACGACCCGCTCGCCCGGCTCACCGCCCTGCTCTTCGAATGGCGCACTGAGCAGATCGCGCGCGGCGTCGAGGGTGCCGACACGATCCGCGACGTCACCCTGCGCAAGCTCGCCGAACTCGGCTGGACCGATGCCGCCCGCATCCAGGGCCGGCTCACCGGACCGGCCGCCGGAGCACTCGCCCTCGAGATCGCGCAGGTGATCGCCGGGTTCAAGGGTGAGGCCTCGCAGGCGCCGGCCGCGGCGGCCACGCCACCGGCATCCACGACGGCGCCGCCCGCACCGCCGCAGGCATCGACACCCGAGTGGAGCACCCCGACCCCACCCACCCCGGAGCCGGCTCCGAGTTCGCGGCCCGCGAGCACCGCACCCCCGGCGGACGCCGCGTCGCCCTCCGTCACCCCGGCGCCGCCGCCCCCGATGGCGCCACCCCCGATGGCGCCGGGCCGCACCTGGTCACACGACGATTTCGCGGTCTATGACTACCCGGAGACCGACGTCCAGCCGGGTCGCATCACCGTGGCACCGGTCGGCGACGCGGTGCGGCTGACCTGGGACGACTGGCCCGCCGCTGCCGGCGAGATGGTCCTGTATCGCGTGGTGTCCAGCGATGACGTCGCTCCCTACAAGCCCGAATCCGGCGAACTGCTCGACGTCACGACCACCCCGTCGCACACCGACGGCCGGTTCCTCAGCTCCGCGGTACGCATCTATCAGGTGTGGGTGCACGTCGGCGCCGACGAGGCGAGTGCCCGTGCGGCGCAACCGATTCAGTGGGCCGGCGGCGAGGAGGTCAGCCCGGTCGACAAGATGCGGTTGTCCGAGGAGTCGGGACGGGTGATCGGCGAGTGGGAGGTGTTCCCGGGCACCCGCAGCGTGCGGATCTTCCGGATCCCACTCGACGGCGGCGGACCCCCGACCGCCAGTCCGAGCAACCAGATCCTCACCGACCAGGCCAATCTGACCGGGTTCGTCGACGCCGCCGTCCCGCGCGGCAAACGATTCCTGTACTCGGTGCAGGCCGAGGTGATGGTCAACGAGTCCGCGCGCCTGTCCCGCGCCATCAAGAAGGACATCCTGGTGTCGGTGGATCTCGTGCCGATCACCGACCTCGCGGTCGAGATGGCCGAATCCGGCAGCACGTTCAATCTGCGGTGGACCACCCCGAAGGAGGGGCAGCAGGTCCGCATCCACCGTTTCCCCGCGCCGCCGCCGGCCGGCCTGGAGAACGAGGACCGCGACGAATCCGCGATCACCGTGCAGGGATTCACCGAGGAGACCCGCATCAAGGACCCGGTGACCGCACTCGATCCCGAGACCTCGCAGATCACCGGGGTGTTGTGGCCACCCACCTGGGAACGGGCCTATCTCACGCCGGTGACCACCTTCAACGGCCGGGTCCGGATCGGCACCACCCAGGTGCAGACACGCCCGCTGCCCGCGGTGATCGAGCCGCGGATCGTCGAGCGGTTCAACACCGAACTCATCACCTTCGGGTGGCCGGTCGGCGCCGCCGCGGTGCAGGTCTTCGTCGGGCCGAAAACGCTGCCCCCGGAACAGATCTGCGCGCAGCCGCAGAGCTTCGCCGAGGTGACCGCGTCCACCCATCGGCGTGACGGCGCCATCATCCTGCCGCAGGCGCTGCCCGGCAACGGTTGTACGGTATGCCTTGTGCCCGTGGCCTATTCGAGGGGTGAACAGATCCGCGGGGAGATCGCCACCCTGGACTATCCGGGGCTGGCGCGGGTGTTCTACTGGTTCGACGCGGTCGCCACCCCGAATCCGATGTCGCGCGTGCTGCGTCTGGTGATGCGGTCCTACACCGAGATCGCCAACCCTCCGGCACTGGTGCTGGTCGCCAATCCGCAACGGCTGCCGCTGGATTCGCGGGACGGACAGATCCTGCAGTTCCACCATCGGGGGCAGTCACTGCCGCACTGCGACCTGCCGCGCATCCCGCACGGCACCCACCCCACCGAGTACACCGTCGACCTCGGCGACACGTATGCCTTCATCCGGCTGTTCGTCCACGAGGCCGGCGAGGTGACACCGGCGATGGCAGTACATGATCCGGCCCTGACCCAGCTGATGCGCTTCCAGCCGCCACTGCCGCCGGGAGAACCGGTATGACCGAACCGTTCTCCCCCGCACGATCGCGCAGTGCGCAACTGATCTACACCTCCTTCGACGACGGTGCCGGACGCGGCGGGTGGCAGGTCAAGCAGATCGCCGGCGATCTCGACGACACCGAACGCGACGCGCTGGTCGGGCGGGTGGTGACCCGCTTCGATCTCGAACCCCGCCTGCCCGACTTCCCGACCGCCGAGCAGATCGCCGCCCGTCCGGCCCGGCTGAGTTACGGGCGGGTGGAGGGGCTCGGCGCCTTCTGGCATACCGTCGCGGCGGGACCGGATGCGTCTGGTCGACCGGGAAATGTGTTCGCGCACATGGCCGTCGACCGGGCCACGCCCACCGACATGACGTATCGGCCGATCGCGCTGTGGGGGTCACCGGACTGGTTGCGGCCCTATGGTCCGGCCGAGGTCGCCGCGGCCGCCCTGCCCGGTGCCGAGCTGCCGCAGGCCAATCCGGCCATGTCGGCCCGCGCGGCCATCGACTTCCTCACCGACCTGCACACCGACCGGCAGGGCGTGTTCCGGGTGTTGCTCGACGCCGTGGTGGAGGCGCTGGCCACCTCGTCGTCGGTGGTGCTGCTGACCCGCTCGCATGAGGAGTCCGCGTCGTGGATCGCGGCGGTGTCGCACTTCCTGCCGCTGGCAGCGACGCACCGGCTCTCCTGGACCACCCACGACCGATCCGATCAGGTGGCCATCGACATCGATCGCGGGCATCACCTGATCGCGGTGCCCGCCGACAGCGTCGACGAACGCACCCGCTTTCCCGGCGCCATCGTCATCGACGCCGCCGAGATCCCCGGGCTCGCCATGCCCGGCGAATCGCATCGGGTCGCCCGAGGGGAGGTGGAGGCGTCGGCGCTGTCGTCCTTCGTCGAGGGCATCCTCGAGGATCCCGACGTCGCGCTCGCCGTCCTCGATCGGCGTGATCGGGTGGCCGCCGACGTCACCGATCCCGCCATGGTGCCCGCCTGGCCGCTGGCGGTCGCCGTCGCCGAACATCCCCAGTTGGCGGAGTTCCACGACGACGCCCTGCACGTCGTCGCCTTCGAGGCACCCGCCGGCGTCGAGCAGATCGCTTGGGCCGGTGAACTTCTGGGACGTGCGTATGCGCGTCATCCGCTGACTCCGGCCGACACCTTCCATCCGCTGCAGCGTCTGGTGCGGCAACGGCAGGACACCGCGGTCGCGGCCACCCGGTTCCTCACCGCGGTGCTGCATGACCAGCAGTGGCTGGAGAATCAGCCGCTCAACACCATTCCGTCGGTCGGCTCGGTCGATCTGGGCGCACTGCGCGAGGTGATCTCCGAACGGATCGGCCACTTCGTGGCGTCGACGGAGTCCGACCCGGTACGCCACGCCGCCCTGATCATCCGCCTGACCGTGATCCTGTATCGCCTGGGTCGACGCGACGCGGGGTTCACCGGCGTCCTCGCCGACCTCACCCGCGCATGGGAGGCGATCGACATCTCGATCGTGTGGTCCGGCCATCGACCCGCCAATCTGCAAGACACCAAGGCGATCTCACCGGTCATCCGCGCCGAACTGCTGCGCCCGGCGTTGCTGCGGTGGCCTCGGGAGGTGCTGGAACGGTTCGACGGTCCGGCGTGGGCGTGGTTCTACGACGACGGGAGCGGCGCCCCGCTGCCGCCGCCGGCCAACCCGTCGGCCGCCGACCTGACGCTGTACCCGATCGCGGTGGCGTCGACGTTGCAGGGCAGCGCCCTACCGATGAGCCCCGATCAACGCCGCGCCGCGGTGACCGAGGCCGTCGAATTCGCGCTGTCGGACCCGGAACTCGACGACGCCGCCTGCCGCGACCTCACCGACACGCTGATCTCCCGGCATCGGCCCGACGCCGCGTCGATGCTGGCGTGGGCCGCCCGGGAGCCGAACCGGACGTCACCGGCGATGCTGCATGCCGCGGTCTTCTACGAGCCGCCGGACATGGGACTGCTCGCCGACCTGGCCCACGGGCAGAACGCGGACGACGATCCCGGGTTGCGCGCGTTGGTGGCCGCGTCGCGGTTGCGTCTGGCCGCGCGCGATCCGCGGCAGTGGCCGCAGACACCGGCCCTTTTCGACGACGAGGTGGCGGCCTGCCTCGCCGATCCGACGGGCTGGGACTATCGGCTCGCCGAGGATCTGGTCACCATGCTCTACGCCGGTATCGTCGCCGCGCAGTCGCGCCGGGTGTCGTTCGCCACCGACCCCACGGTGACCGCGCGCCTGACCAATCAGCCGCCGCGGTCGCCGGGTGGCCTGGAATCGACGCTGCGGATCGTCGCCCAACGCGGATTCCTCGATCTCGGCTGGGTGGCCGCGCGATCGTTCGTCGCCCGATTCGACTCCCTGCGACCGGAACCGGTGATCCTCGACCGTCTCCACCGCGACGGCACCCGATGGTCGGACCGGCTGCTGGAATGGGCGCTCGAGGAGAACCGGTACCCGGGCCCGACCACCCCGATCGAACTGCGCGACGCGGCGTGGCCGATCGTGGCCACCGGCACCGCGGCCGATGCCCAGGATTTCTTCGACGAGTACGAGTCACGCGCCAAGGACTGGGCAAAAGCGTTGCACCTGAACAACTCCGATCCGTCGTCCGGCCGGTCGATGATCGGTCGCTTCACCCGAGAGGACCGATGAGATGACCACCTACGTGCTCGACGGCAAGGCCTCGGCGTCGCTGCCGCGGCGACCCCTCGCGGTCCGCATGGCCACGGCGGGTGGCTCGGTGCTCAGTGCCCGGCTGGCCGCCCGGTCGGCCGACGGGCAGGCACCCCGCGTCATCCAGCAGTCCGGTGGTCTGCTGATCCTGCCGCGGGTGGACGGTGAGGTCACCATCGTCGCCGTCCCCGAGACCGGGCTCTCCCGATTCGATCCGGGCACCGTGCTGCATGTGTCCTTCGGCCCCGACAACCTCGACGATCTCTCCGCCGACGTCGCCCAGTTGACGCCGCGCGACGTGTCGGGGATGAGCTTCATCGAGCTGGCGACGGTCGCCCCGGGCGGTGCGGATTCGCTGGTCGTGCGGACACGTCTGGCGGTCCCCGACGCACCGCTGCCGCCGTTGGCCGCGAGTGCGCGGGTGGCGTGCCGCGCGGTGCTGCGTGCCGATCAGATCGCCGAGACCGACACCCACAGCGTGCGCTGCGTCATCGACACCTCCGCCTCGATGGCACGGCTGTTCGCCGACGGTGTGGTGGCGGCATCCGGGGAGGTCATCGCCGGAATCGCCGCGGTGATCGGCGAAGGGGCGGCGGTGTCGTGTGCGTTTGCCGGCGGTGACGTCACCGACATCGAACCGGCCCGGCTCGGTGACTTCCTGGCCCGTCCCCCGGCCCGTGGATACGGTTTCGTCACCCCCGTCGAACCGGCACACCCGCTGCCGGACGCGTCACGCTCGCTGACGATCGTCGTCACCGACGGCACCACCGCGGCGGCGGCAGCCACATCGCCCTCGGCGTCGACGGCGACACTGGTGCTGTCCGCGGCGCACTCGGCCGTCACCCGCGCCGGTTTCACCGGCGCACTGTTCCCGCCCCCGCCGGCCGGTCAGGACCCGCGTGCCGCCCTGGCCGCCGACACCGAACAGCTCAGCGCCATCGTGTCGGGGCTGCTGGCGCCGACCGGACTGGTCGGTGCACGCCGATGACGACGGGATACGTCGGCACCAAGTGCCCGCGCTGCTTCAATCCGCTGCCCCACGACCGGGTGTCGTGGACGGAGGCGACCCCGGAGTCGGTGTCGCACAACCCGACCGCGTCGGCCTATGCCGGTGTGGACACCACCACCGGGGTCATCCACAGCGCCGACCGCCCGCTGGGTGGCGCCGCCGACTGGGCCCCCGCCGGCTACGACCCGGCCGTCCACGTCGAGGTCTGTCCCACCTGCCATTACACGCTGCCGCCGCTGTGGCGGTGGGGTGATGCGACCTGCATCGCGATGGCCGGGGCCCGCTACACCGGCAAGACCGTGTTCATCGCGGTGCTCATCAAACAGTTGCAGCAGTACGCCGAGCGGTTCAACCACGAGGTCATCCCGGCCGACGAACTGACCGCCTCGCGGTACGAATCCATCTACGAGACACCACTGTTCGTCGAACGCGGCATCGTGCAGGCCACGCCGAGCGCCGCGTCGCAGGCACATCACCCGCTCGTCTTCAGCCTCGGCATGTGGGACGGCGTCAACCGCTTCCTGGTGATCCGCGACGTCGCGGGCGAGGACCTCGAGGAGGCCAAGGTGGGTGGACGCGCGTGGGAGTTCTTCGCCCGCGCCGACGCGGTGCTGTTCCTCTTCGATCCGCTGCGGGTGGAGGACGTCTCCGATCAGCTCCGCGACCTCATCCCGGACACCGCGCGGGTCGGTGGTGATCCGCGCGAGGTGCTGCGCGTGGTGATGCGCCTGATCTCCGGCGGCAATCCGAGACTGGGTGTGATCCTGTCGAAATTCGATGCGCTGCAAGCACTGTCGAATGTGCGCCGAAGCGCGTGGGGTCGCGTCATGGGACATGCGGGTGCGGCGTTCAACCGCGATCCGGGATTGGTCAACCGACGCTACGACGAGGTCGACGGACAGTTGCTCGACGCCGAGGTGCGCAGTCTGCTGCAACGCCTGCACGCCGGGCCGTTGCTGCTGAACATGACCAATCCGGTCACCGGTCAGCAGTATCACAACCGGTTCTTCGCGGTGTCCGCACTCGGCGAGTCCCCCGAGGGAGAACGACTGCACCGCAACGGGATCTCGCCGTTCCGCTGCATGGATCCGATCCGTTGGGTGCTCGCCGACCGCAACGTCCTGCAGGAGTGAGTGATGTACCCGAACCCGTTCGGCGAACCGCCACCCGAGCACCGCGGCACCGGGTATCCGGCCGCGCCGCAGCAGGGTTTCACACAGTCCGGCATGCCGCAGCCGGGTGCGCCGTGGCCGAGCACCCCGCAGCCGGGTGCCGCCGGACACAATCCGTTCGCACCGCCGCCGTATCCGGCCGACCCCAATCCCTACGCCGCCAATCCCGCTACCGGCAATCCCTACGCCGCCAATCCCTATGGGCAGCCGCCGCCCACCGCGTCGCCACCCGCCGTCCGGCCACGACTCACCCGTCCACCGACCGTCGTCGCGGCCACCGCGCTCCTGGTGCTGGCTGCCGTTCTGGTGGTGGTGCAGGTGGTGGCGGGGTCGATCGCGATCGCCCGCGTCGACCGTGCCGTCGACGCCGCCTCACTCGCCGATCCCACCGACACCACCGCCTGGGCCGGCGACTGGATCGACACCGGGCAGACGTGGGCCATCGTGCTCGCCGCCCTCCTCGGACTGGCGTTCGTCGCGACCTATCTCGCGTTCGCGTACGCGGCGTGGAGCGCAAGGTCGTGGCCACGATTCGCCGCCCTGGTGTTGGCGGCGTTCTCGCTGTTCGGGCTGCTCGGTGGACCGATCACCATCGCCATCGTGGTGGTCGGCGTCGCGGCGACGGTGCTGCTGTGGGTGCCGCCATCCCGTCACTACGCCTCGCCGTACACACCGCCCCCACCCGACCCGTTCCGCGGCTGATCACTGATCAACCATCCCTGACCCTGCGACCCCACGAGGACTTCGATGCCGACAAAAACGCCCGACCGCCTGGCCGTGGTCGTCGCCGCCCTGGACTGGGATGCCGAGCACACCGCCGACGATCGGCTCGACCTCGACCTGACCGCATTCGTCCTCGGTGGTGACGGGCAGGTGATCTCCGATGACTACTTCGTGTTCTTCAACAATCTCTCCTCCCCCGAGCAGGCCGTCCGACTGACCGGTGGCACCGACGGGGTGCGCTCGGAGACCCTCGTCATCGACACCACCGAGCTGCCACCGCAGGCCCGCTCGGTGGTGATCGCGGTGACCGTCTACGACGGGCTGGCCGGATTCGGCCAGGTGGCCGACGCCGTCATCACCGTCGACGACAGCGCCTGCGGCAGCGTCGCGGAGTACTCGCTCAGTGCCGGGCATCGGGATGCCGCGGCCGTCGTCTACGCCACCCTGGTCGTCGAGAACGGCAAGTGGCGGTTCCAGGCCTCCGGTGAGAAGTTCCCCTCGCTGGCGGCGATGACCGATCGTTACGGCATCAAGACCTGATGCACGCGCGACGCTGGGTGGCGATCGGCCCGAACGGACTCGACGACCTCGCGTTCGTCGACGCCGAGGTGGTCCCACCGGGCGTCGGCGAGGTGACCGTCGAGGTCGCCGCCGCCGGGGTGAATCCCGCCGATCTCAAACACGCGATGGCGGCGACGGAGTTCCCGCTGCCGATCGGTTACGAGGTGGCCGGACGGATCGCTGCCGTCGGTACGGACACCGCGATCGCCTCGGGTCCGTGTGCGGTGGGTGAGGAGATCCTCGCCTTCCGGGTGCGGGGTGGATACGCGACCGCACTCACCGTGCCCGCGGAGAAGGTGTTCGCGCGACCGCCCACCCTCGGCGTCGACGAGGCCGCGGGTCTGCTGCTGGCCGGAACCACCGCCGCCGACTTGCTGCGTGCCGCGCGCGCCGAACGTGACGACCTGATCCTGCTGCACGGCGCGTCCGGTGCGGTGGGGATGGCCGTCCTGCAACTCGCCGGCCTGCGTGGCATCCGGGTCATCGGTACCTGCGGTCCGTCGAGTGCCGAGCGGGTCCGCCGCTTCGGCGGCCTCCCCGTCGAGTACGGGCCCAACCTGCTCGGCCGACTGCGCACCATGCTCGGCGGCCATCGGATCGACGCCGCCCTCGACGCAGTCGGCACCGACGAGGCGGTCGGGGCGTCGCTGGCGCTGGTCGCCGACCGTTCCCGCGTCGTCACCGTCGCCGCACCCGCCCGCGCCGCGGCGGAGGGTTTCGTCGCCCTGGGTGGACGCCTGCCCGAGAGCGCCGAGTTCCGCGACACCGTGCGCTCCAGCCTGATCCGGCTTGCGGGCAACGGCGAACTCGTGGTTCCGATCGCGGCGACGTTCCCGCTCGAGCAGGCACGCGACGCCGTGGCCCTGGTGTCCGGCGGACATGCCGGGGGCAAGGTGGTGCTGCATGTGTGAGATCAGCTGCAGCGCATGGGGAGTTCTCCCCTCACGCACCGCCATTGCGCGCGTGTAGCACAAGGGTCTGACACCAGAATGGGGGCCATGGGGAGTTCTCCCCTCTCCCAACATGATTCCCCTCGATGAGGACTTCTCCCCTCCGGCGCGGCTACCACCGAGATGGGAAGTTCTCCCCCGCCACAACGTGATTCCGCCCATCGATAGCATGACCATCCGACACTCCGTGGCCATGGGGACTTCTCCCCCACACTCCACCGGTCGACAATAGATGTTGTTGCGCAACATGTTTCGTCGTATCGGCGATATCGGGTAGTTCTCCCCCGGTCGTGTGACTGGCCGAATTGCCTGCGCGGAGCTCGCTTTCGCGATCACGGCGACACACACTGTGACGGTCACCGAAACACCCCGGCTTTCCCGAAGGCGTGACGGCGCACCACTCTCCCGACACCCATTCCCCCTCGACGAGAAGGACCCCGTGATGAACATCAGCGACCTGGACCTGGCGGTGGCAGTGACCGAACGCGCACGCCGCCGCGTCCCCGCCTACGCCGACTTCCTCCGCCGCAACGGCGTCGACCCCTGCGACCGGGTCGACGCCGCGTCGTTCACACGCCTGCCCGAGATGACCAAGGACAACTACCTCACCCATTACCCGCAGCCGGAGCGCTACTGGGACGGCCGGCTCACCGAGGCGACGGTGTGGTCGTCGAGTTCCGGGTCGTCGAGCGGAGTACCCACCCAGTTCGGCCGTGGCGCCCTCGCCCTCGACCAGAGCGCCGCCATGTACGACCGGATCTTCACCGCTTCCTTCGCCTCCCAGTCGCGGACGACGTTGCTCATCAATTGCTTCGCGATGGGCACCTGGATCGGCGGGACCTACACGATGGCCGGCGTACTCGAACTCGCCCACCGCGGACACCACATCAGCATCGCGACCCCCGGCATCGACATCGAGGTGGCGGTGGCCACGCTCGCCGACCTCGGCCCGCATTACGACCAGGTGGTCCTGGCCGGGTATCCGCCGCTGATCAAGGACCTGCTCGACAACACCCCGGCACACCTGCGGACCATGGACGTCAAGATCCTCCTCGCGGGTGAGGCGATCACCGAGAAGTGGCGGGATCACGTCCTGGCTCTGCTCGGCCGCGAGGGCGAACCGGAGCGGATCTGCCTCAAGTACGGCACCGCCGACGCCGGCCTGATGGGTTACGAGACGCCGACCTCGGTGGCCATCCGTCGGGCCGCGTTCGACGACGATGCGTTGTCGCAGGCCCTGTTCGGGGTGAGCGTCGACGAACCGCAGCCGACGTTCGTGCGGTATCACCCTGAATACCGTTACACCGAATGCGATTCCGAGGGTTATCTGCTGTTCACGGTCGATTCGGCCATGCCGTTGATCCGCTACCGGATCAACGACCGCGGAAAGGTGCTCGACGACATCACCATTCGGCGACTACTCCGTGCCTCCGGGCGCACCGAACTCGCCGACCGCGTCGAACTCGGCTCGCGCTTTTTGGTGTTGCAGGGCCGCACCGACATCGCGGCAATCTTCCACTCGCTGAACATCTATCCGGACAACATCAGGCCGGCGTTCGAGGAACCGGATCTCGAGAACGCCCTCACCGGACGGTTTCTCGTCGAGGTCCTCTCCGACGAGGAGCATCGCCAGTCGCTGCACATCCGGGTGGAACTGGCTCGTGGTGTCACCGGCAACGCGCGGATCGCAGAGCTGTTCACCGCACGCAGCCAGGCGTCGCTGGTGCGCACCAACTCCGAATACCGCACACTGAGTGCATCATTGGGCGACGCCGCCCGACCCGTCGTGTCCCTGCACGACTACCACTCGGCCGGTTTCGGCTCGGGTGCCAAGGACGTCTACATCCGAAAGGCAGCATGATGATCGAGATCCTTCACCCCACCCGCGACCGCCGGCGCATCGCCACCCTGCTCGACGACGAGGGTTACCGGTTGGTGGATGCGTGGGTCAGCGCACTGCCGGAACTGACCGCACTCGCGCAGTTCAGTGGTGATTGCGTGCCCGCGGGCGATCAGCTCGACACCTACAGCCGATATGCGGTCTATCCGTGGCGACGCACCGTCGTCCGGGTGCCGGTGGATGACCTCTTCCATCGCCTACGCACCGCCCGCAACAGTGTCCTCATCACCGAGGACGAGCAGCGGGCCTGGTCGGCGGCGCGGTTGGCGATCGCCGGGTTGAGCGTCGGAGCCTCGGTCGTCGGGGTCGCCTCCCTCACCGGCGCACGGCGATTCCACCTCGCCGACCCGGACACGTTGGGGCCGACCAACCTCAACCGGCTCTCCGGGTCGGTGTGCGACCTCGGCATGGCCAAGGCGGCATTGGCGACGCGGCGGGTTCTCGAGACGGATCCGTACGCGTCGGTGGTGTCGTGGGATCAGGGCTTCCGCCCGGCGGCGGCCGCCGACTTCCTGCGTGGCCGCGACGGCCGGCCCGTGGACATCGTCATCGAGGAGATGGACGACCTGGCGATGAAGGTCGAGATGCGGCGGCACGTCGCACGCGCACGGCTCCCACTGATCATGGTCACCGACGACGGCGACAACGTCATTCTCGACGTCGAACGTCACGACCTCGACGCCGACTACCCGCCGTTCCACGGATCGGCGGGCGATATCACCGAGCTGGACCCGGACACCCTACGGGACCCGGCGAACCGGGTGAAGCTGGCCGGGGCCATCGTCGGGCGCGATGTCTCGCCGCGGGTGCACGACGCATTGGCGCAGGTCGGTCGCACCATTGGCTCGTGGCCGCAATTGGGCACGGCGGCCACCCTGGCGGGGGTGGTGGGTGCGTTCGCGGCGCGGACCATCGTGTGCGGTGGTGACTTGCCCTCGGGGCGTTACCGTTTCGCGGTGGATACGGCGGTGGCCGCGTGAGTCGGGTCAGGGTTCCAGGACGTCGGCGTGCCCGTTGCGGCGGCACCAACTGCGCATATAGCGGGCGTGCACGCCGCACCACCGGTACACCGACGCCTGGGTCATCGGGAGGTCCTCGTCGTGTTCGCCACGTTTGATGATCATCGGACCGAGATAGTGGCTGGTGATTTTGTTGGCGGTGTTCGGCGACACCTTGGCCACTCTGGCCAACGAGGCGTTGTCGGTGACGTGCCCGGCCGCGATCGCGCCCGCCATACGTCCCGCGGTGTTGCCACGCTGCCCGGTGAACAGCTCGTAGAGACTCGGACGGCGGTTGGCGGGCGGCCCGTCACCGATCCGGCGTCCGACCGCCGCGGCGCGCAGTGCGTCGGCAAACACTCCGAATCCCTCGGCCTTCGCGACCACGCCGACGACCTCCGGTCGCTGACGCGCCTCGTCGAGCAGATCCTCCTCCATACTGTGTCCCTGTGTGGCCAGCAGCACCGGCGCCAGGCGATCATGGGTTCGCAACGCCTCGATGACATCCAGCCCGTCGAAGGACCACTCGGTATCAGGCCGATTCCACACGAGATCGGCGGAGACCACATCGAAGCGCACGCGTCCGGCGACGTTGTGAATGAAGTCGGCCTCGTCGGTGGCCACGACAACCGTCCAGTCGGGAAACGCGGTCGCCAGCGGCGCTGCGATCACCTTGCCCAACGGGGAGGCGATCAACACTCGCATACCTTCGCTCATGCGCTAATTGTGCCTCACAACGATCGATCGTGCGTAATCGCGCATGATTAGCAGGGGTCAGAACCGTTTCATGCTCAACTCCGCCGATTTCATGTCGCAAGATATGGTGACTCACGCATCTCCGGACGACAGTCTTGATGGCGTGACATCAAATCGTGGACAACTTACCGTTGCCGTCGCCGCCGAAGGCGACATCACCGACACCGCCCTGTGCGCCTACGTCGAACGGCTCGGCTTCACCGCCGTCCTCGTCCACGCCGACGCCCCCGTGACCGCGGCTCCCGACCCGGCAGCCGCCATCGACGTCGTGCTCGTCCGATCAACCCAGCAGGTTGACGCTCTTCGTCAGCACTCGTGGTTGCTGGACGCCGCGCTCATCGGAATCGGCATCCGCATCGGCGATCCCCGCGGTATCGATGTCGCCGACACGGGACGGTCGGCGCCCCTGATCGCCGGCTTCCTCGCCGATCTTGCCGAAAACCGTCAGCCCCGCACCGGCGCCATCCGCATGACCGAACGGGAACGTCAGATTCTGACCACCTACGCTCTCGGTGCGACGATGAGCACGACCGCCGCCACTCATCACATTGCCGAAAGCACTGTGCGCGAACACTATCGCCGTGTGGTACAGAGGTACAACGATGCCGGGCGCCCCATTGGCAACAAGGCTCAGCTCCTGCTCCGTCTGATGGCCGACGGCTGGGTGCAGCCGCGCGAGATCCTCAGCGCCGCCGGCTGAGCAGGGTTCGCACACTGTCCGAGGCTTTCGCCTCTCGTGTAGATCCCCCGCGGCTGCCCACGATGGAGTCGTGACCACCCGAACCGCGCAGTCCCACCTCCGGCCCTGGCCCGCCTGGGTCCTGGCGGTGGTCGAGGCCTTCATCGCCTACCAGGCGGTCTCCGGCGGTGTCGCACTCATCGACGACCGCTGGGGGATGCCGCGGGAATGGTTGCAGCGCACTCCCTTTGACACGTGGATCGGTCCCGGCTGGGTGCTCATCACGCTGATCGGGATACCTCAGGCCCTGGCCGCGCTGGTGATCGTGGTGGTCGTCGTCGACGCGCGCCCGGCCGTCCTGGCCGGGTTCCTCGCCGGGGCGTCGCTGCTGGTGTGGATCGTGATCCAACTGGCCTTGCTGCAGGTGTTCTTCTTCCTCCAGCCGGTGATCGCCGTCGCCGGACTGATCGAGATCGGGTTGGCGTGGTTGTGGCGACGCCGGATCGATGCCCCGCCGGACGGCATGAGCCGTCGGTGACGCGGGTGGTCACGTGGCACAGTGGATCCGTGCTGCTACTGCCGACGATGATCCCGAACGCTCCCGACCTCGACGACGCCGTCGTCATCGGCGACGATCACCTCTCCCGCGAGGAACTCGTCGGCGCGGCGACCGCGGTGGCCGAACGCATCCGCGGGGCGCACACCCTGGCCGTCCTGGCACGGCCCACGATCTCGACGATCCTCGCCATCGCGGGCGGTTTGATCGCCGGCGTGGCCATCGTCCCGATCCCGCCGGATTCCGGACGCCGCGAACTCGACCACATCCTCACTGACTCCGGCGCGCAGGCCTGGCTCGGCGACGCCCCCGACGGTGATGCTCACGGCACCGCCACTCTCCCGACGATCCCGGTGCGACGGTACGCGAAGTCGTGGCATTTCCACCCGGAACCGCCGGCCGACTCCGTCGCTCTCGTTCTGTACACCTCGGGCACGACCGGATTACCCAAGGGCGTGCCCATCACGCGTCGCGCGATCGCCGCCGGACTCGACGCACTCGCCGACGCCTGGGACTGGACCGCTGCCGACACCCTCGCGCACGGGCTTCCCCTGTTCCACGTGCACGGCCTGATCCTTGGCGTGCTCGGGCCGCTGCGACGCGGTGGGCGGCTGCATCACACGGTCAAGCCCACCCCCGAGAACTATGCCCGCGCCGCCCAGACGGGCGCGACGATGTTCTTCGGCGTGCCGACGGTGTGGTCCCGGGTGGGTGCCGACCCGTCGACGGCGGGGGAACTGTCATCGGCGCGGCTCCTCGTGTCGGGCAGCGCGCCGCTGCCGGTGCCGGTGTTCAACGAGATCCGCGAGGCCACCGGCCACGAGATCGTCGAACGCTACGGCATGACCGAAACCATGATCACGGTGAGCACCCGCGCCGACGGCGAGCGACGTCCGGGCTGGGTCGGCATGCCGGTGACCGGCGTGCAGACGCGACTGCGCGAGGGTGCCGACGATCTCCCGCACGACGGCGAGAGCGTCGGCGACCTCCATGTCCGCGGCCCGATGGTGGCCTCGGGCTACCTGAACCGTCCGGAGGCGACCGCCGAATCCTGGCTCGACGACGGCTGGTTCGCCACCGGCGACGTCGCGGTCATCGGAGCCGACGGTATGCATCGCATCGTCGGCCGCCGCGCCACCGACCTCATCAAGTCCGGCGGATTCCGGATCGGTGCCGGCGAGATCGAGACGGTGTTGCTCGCCCATTCCGCGGTCACCGAGGTGGCCGTCGTCGGCGTCGACGATGACGATCTCGGGCAGCGGATCGTCGCCTACGTCGTCGGCGAGCAGGTGCCCGACGCCGAGTTGATCGATCTCGTCGCCGAGGAACTGTCGGCGCACAAGCGGCCCCGCGAGATCCGTTGGGTCGCATCGCTGCCGCGCAATGCGATGGGGAAGGTGCAGAAGAAGCTGTTGGGGTAGCGGTAGGCCAACGTAAAATGCTGCCGTACAACACGTTTCATCCAGATGTCCGCAGAATCGAGGAGTGCGTCCGCGGACGCGGGGCCATGCGGATTCCATCGTTCAGGTGACCTACCCGGACCTGTCGCATGTCCGACTCTTCCCCTACAGTGTGGGTCATCGCACGTAGAGTGGCGGATGGCCGTTCAACGACAGAAAGGCAGCACAACCATGGGCGTAAGCCTGAGCAAGGGCGGAAATGTCTCGCTGACCAAGGAGGCTCCGGGACTCACCGCGGTCGCCGTGGGTCTCGGCTGGGATGCGCGTAGCACCACCGGAACCGACTTCGATCTCGACGCCAGCGCCATTGGACTCGGCGCCGACAAGAAGGTCCTGTCCGACCAGCACTTCGTGTTCTTCAACAACCTCAAGTCGCCCGACGGCTCGATCGAGCACACCGGTGACAACCTGACCGGTGAGGGCGAGGGCGACGACGAGGTCATCAACGTCGACCTGGCCGGCACCCCACCGAACGTCGACAGCATCGTGTTCCCGGTCTCGATCTACGATGCCGACACCCGGGCCCAGTCCTTCGGCCAGGTCCGCAACGCCTACATCCGCGTCGTGAACCGCGCCAACGGCTCCGAGATCGCCCGCTACGACCTCTCGGAGGACGCCTCGACCGAGACCGCGATGGTCTTCGGCGAGATCTACCGCAATGGCGCCGAGTGGAAGTTCCGCGCCATCGGCCAGGGTTACGCCTCCGGTCTCGCGGGTATCGCCCGTGACTACGGGGTCAATGTCTGATTAGGGTAGTTACACCCCGCGGATGCCGCACTCGCTCATGAGACCGGGTGCGGCATTCGTCGTCCACCGGGCGTCGCGACGCGGCACGCCCTCCGCGTAACCAGAAAGGCCACGCCCACGTGGTACTCCGTATATTCGGCTTGTCCATAGTCATCACGATCGTGTCGCTGATCGCCGCCTTCCTCTATGGCGGCACCACGGCGCTGTTCCTCACCCTGATCCTCGGCATCCTCGAGGTCTCACTGTCCTTCGACAACGCGGTCATCAACGCCACCGTGCTGCGGCGGATGAGCGACTTCTGGCAGAAGATCTTCCTCACCGTCGGCATCCTGATCGCCGTCTTCGGCATGCGTCTGGTCTTCCCGCTCGCCATCGTGTGGCTAGCATCGGGTCTCAGTCCATTCCAGGCACTGGACCTCGCGCTCAACCCACCGGCCAACGGCGCCGAGTACTTCCCCGACGGCAGCCCGTCCTACGAGACGATCATCACCGACGCCCACCCGCAGATCGCGGCGTTCGGCGGCATGTTCCTGTTGATGCTGTTCCTGGGCTTCATCTTCGAGGAGAAGGAGATCACCTGGCTCTCCTGGATCGAACGTCCGCTGGAAAAGATCGGCAAGCTCGATCAGCTCGAGGTGGTTGTCGCCTCGATCCTGCTGGTCATCACCGCCGAGTTCATCGCCCCCGATGACGAACGGTCGACGGTTCTGTTCGCCGGCCTCCTCGGCATGATCACCTACATCGTCGTCAACGGCCTGGGCGAGTTGTTCAGCACCCCGGACGGCGAGGACGACCCCGAGGAGTCCGATGATGAACGGGCGCAGGCGGAACGCACACCTGCGGTGAACGAGGCGGCTTCGGTCGCCGACGCCGAACTCCGACGCCGTTCGGGTCCCAGCGACCTCGCGAAGGCCACCGGTAAGGCCGGCTTCTTCCTGTTCCTGTACCTCGAGGTTCTCGACGCGTCGTTCTCCTTCGACGGTGTCATCGGCGCGTTCGCGATCACCGCGGACCCGATCATCATCGCCCTGGGCCTCGGCTTCATCGGTGCGATGTTCGTCCGTTCGCTCACCGTCTACCTGGTCCGCAAGGGCACGCTGAGCGAGTACGTCTACCTCGAGCACGGCGCCCACTGGGCGATCGGTGCGCTGGCACTGATCCTGTTCTACTCGATCGGCACCCACGTGCCCGAGGTGGTCACCGGCCTCGTCGGTGTCGTCCTGATCGCAGCCAGCTTCATCTCAAGCATCATCCGGCGGCGCAACGAGCCGGAGGATGCGAAGGACCACATCGAGATCTGACACCTCCAGCAGTTCCGACAGCCCCCCGGCGAGCATTCGTCGGGGGGCTGTTGACGTTGACGAGGCGACCGTTGACAGAACCGCACCCTTCCGGTCGAGCGCCCATCCCGCCGGTCGATCCGGTGAGGAGCGCCAGACCGAAGCCCGTGTCCGCCGGGCCGAGCTTGTCGAGGCCGCGGTCGACACCGACGTGATCGATGCCGAAGCGATCGGTGCCGAAACGATCGATGCCGAAACTGCTGACACCGAAGCCGAAGCTGCCCAATCCGATCCGGTCGAACCCCGGCGACCCGACCAGCGGGACAGGCCCGACGCCGCAGGCGGCGAACGCTCAGACGAACCCGGCGTCACGGGTGCCGGGGAACTCGAGGACGCCCACGGCTCGCCCGACGTCGAGGTCACCGCGGATCCCGACGATCCCGGCACCGCGGGCACGATGCATGCATCCAGTGCCCGTATCCGCGTCCGCGGCACGGTCACCGACGGACAGGTCGCTTTGCGAGGCCTCGACTCGCGGCTCGCCCTCGGGGCTCGTCACGGCTCGTCCGACGGGGAAGTGCTCGACCAGCGCTCGGCCGGCAGGAGTGGCCACTCCCTACTGGTGCTGCCCCAACTGCTGCGTGATCTGCTGGTTGATCTGCATCAGGCCCGGTTGTGAGAGGCCGGGGAGGTGGCCCTGGATGGTGCGGACGATCGACATGTCGTTCATCACCTTCTCGCTGGATTGGATGAGAACCGTTCCGGCGCCGGTGAAGTCGAACTGACGCTCCTCCCCGGAGTTGATGCCCATCCGGTGACCGGCCGCGGCGATGAAGGAGTTCACCCACGCCTGGTCGTAGTGGTGGCTGGGGGCCGGGCAGTCCGACCAGCCGACCAGCGCCTCCGGGTCCACACGCACCGGAGGCTCCACGAACATCACCGGACCGTTCGACGACGCGAGGAACTTACCCGTGCCGATCAGGGTGAGGAAACCCGGGACGATCGACTGCTGTAGTGACAGATTCGGTTCGAAGGCAAGCAGACTCGCGGCCCGGATGGTGAGGTTGCCGTCCTCGAGATCGTAGGAGTTGATGTTGTAGCCGCGATCGCCGATGACCAGTTTGCCGTTTCCCTCGACCACGACGTAGTCACCGAGGTGCAGCGGAGCCGAGAACTGCTGCGCCACCATGTGCAGCAACTGCCCCTGCAGACCGTGCTGCAGCGACGTGAAGTTCATCTGGCCGTAGTAGGCGATCATCGCGCCCTTCGACATGAACCACGGCTTGTTGAGCTCGATGACGTAGGAGTAATCGTTGTCCGGGACATTGTCGTCGGCGGGCAGCGTCATCGGATTCCAGACGGTGTTGAGCTGACTCACAACTTCTCCTCGGATGCCTGAACAAACACGACGCCGTGCCCGGCGCACTCCAATTGCATTCCCTCACCGCCGGTTCGGCCCATATTGCGCCAACTGACGGTGGACCGCAGCGTGGTGTTGACCTGCCCGGCGGACGCCACGAAAGCCTGCGGGTCGACGGTCACCACCGGACGATCGGGCGCCACCGGAAGTTCGAACACCCCACCGTGGCCCAGGACCACGACCTGCCCGGGACCCGACAGCTGCGTGGTGAACATGCCCTGGCCGGTCACCGCACCCGCCGCCGCCGACCGCAGCGATCCGAGTAGACCCCCGCCTCCACCGCCACCGCCGCCACCTTGCGACGCCACGGACACCACCGACGCCTGCAGATTCGAGGTGTAGGCCAGCGTCCGCGACGCCTCGACCCGGATCGTCCCGCCGACCTGCCCGACGTCGATGATCTGCACCTCGATACCGCGGAACCCGTAGTGCACCACCCCCTGACCCTGGGCGATCATCGTCGACTCGTGCTCGCCCGCCATCATCCGGCCCGCCATGCCGGCCATCCCCGACATGCCGAAACCACCGCCGCCGGCTCCGGCGAGCTGATGCGGTTGGAAGAACACGTCGCCGGTGTAAAAGAGCATCGCTCCCTTGCGCGCCACGATCGGCCCGCTCTGGCCGATGTCGACCGATACGACCTTGCTGTTGACCTTGGTGAACATGACCCTCCCCTACCGTTCCGCCGGCTGGATCGAGACGACGCCGGAGCCGTCGTAGCGCAACGAGAACGCCTCGCCACCGCCCTGACCCAGGGCGCTGCGCCAGCTGACGTCGGTGACGAAGGACTGACTCAACGCGCCCTTCGCGCACACGAACGCGTCGGGGTCGACGACGAGCGGGAACTGCGGGCTCACCTCCAGGTGGATGAGCGGACCGCCCTGCGAGAGCAAAGCGACCTGACCGTGCCCGGTGACGGTGGTGGTGAACAAGCCCTGCCCCGACGTCGCGCCCCGCACACCGGCGAAGGTCACGTTGGTCTGCAGATTCCCGTTCATCACCATCAACTGCTGCGACTCCACCTGCAGGGTCTCCCCGGCCAGTTCGATGATGGTGGTCTCGGCCGCGTTGTGGGCGAAGTACACCACCCCGGTGCCGGACGCCTCCATCAGCGACAGGCCCTCACCCGTCGCTCGTTGCTTGATCCCGGCGAGCAGACCGTCGCCGCCACCGAAACCGGCGGACTTGAAGTTGATCTGCCCTTCGTAGGCCACCATCGACCCGGACAATGCCCGGACCGCGGTGTTGTTCAAACGGGCCTCCACGACCCGTTTCGAACGTTGCACTAGTTGCATTCGCGAGCCCTCCTCCGAAGTCGCCGCCACAGCACGGCGCGTCTGGGAAAGAAGTTAGTCGATAGCATCGACTACGTGCCCAGGAAGTTTGCACGGAAATGGTTCGGGGGCAGCTCACGCGCGAATGCCGATCTCGGCGAGTACACAACCCGAATGACATCGGCGTTCCTCGCGTCCGAGCAGACCCTCTCGGAGATCGATTCGCCCGTGCGTATCGCGGCCGAACTCGACCCGCGATCGCGGATCCTCGACGAGTGGACGCAATTGCGCGAGTACTACGGCCAGGTGACCGCCGACTACCTTCGCCTGTCGTCGGCAGCCACGGCTCCGGACCCCCAGAATCATCCCCGCCCCCGTCTCGACGAGGTCACACGCTGCACGGATGCTCTCGGCGCGGTGAACACCCAGATGGGTGAGTTCGGCCGCGTCCACGCCACCGAACTCGATCGCGCACGGCACACCGCCACCGAACTGCGGGTCCTCGATCAGCGTGCCCGGGAGTCCGCCACGCAGGCAGCGAGGTCGCTGGAGACCGCGCCGCCACACCTGCTCGGTTTGCGCGTGGTGACCACCGCCGCCGACTCCCTGCAGTCGGCGATCGCGGCGTTCGAGCGGGCCCAGAGCATCCGTGACCGTCGTGCCGCCGGGACCGCGTTGGTGACCGCCGGCGAGCGGGTGCAGGCCGCGCTGATGGACGCGCCCGGCTTCTCCGAGCGGGCCACTCGGGTCATCCGGTCGGTGGATACCCGGCGCAGCGCCATCCGGACCCGTAGCGAGAAGATTCCCGATCTGCTGTCCGCGTTGCGTCGCGAGTTCAGCGCCGAGTGTTCGACGGACCTGCAGGACTCCGATGTGGTGATCCGTACCCACCTCGAGGCGGCCGACGCACACCTCGCCGACGCCCGCACTCACCTCACCAGCGCGCCTGACCAGTCGATTACCGATGCCGAGGCGGCCCGTGACGACCTCGATTCCGCCGAAGGTGCCGTCGACGCCGTCGGCGACCGCCTGACCCTGCTGCGTGAGGTCAGATCCGATCCGACGGCGGTGGAACGGCAGGTACGTTTCCGGCTACGTGACGCCCAACACTTCGCCGTCGACAAGTCGCTGGTTGACGAATGGGGCTCGGTGCTCGATGCTCAGGCCGACCGGATCTCGAGGGCGCGGGGCGCGCTGGAGCGTGTTCACCCCGACTACTGGTCCTACCTGACGCAGTTGCGTGCTGTAGAGCAACGCGTGGCCGAGATCGTCGACCGCATGAGAGGACAGGTGGCGGCACGATGACCGCGGCAGCACCCGAGGACGTCAACGCGTCCGCCGGCCCGTCGAAAACCGATGGGCCCGCACACTTCCATCACCTCACCGCCGAGGTCCACGAGCACCTGTTCATGCACCGACCCCAACCGCTGTCGGATGCGTGGCCCACCCGCCGTCTCGCGGTCGCACTGGGAGCGACGCTCTATATACCCGCGACACGACCCGACCTGGCCGAGGTGATCGCCCGCCGATACGCCGATGGCGTGTTGTCGATGGTGATCGACCTCGAAGATGCCGTCGCCGACCATCAGGAATCGGAGGCCATCGCCTCCGCGGTCCGCGCACTCCATGACCTCGAAGGCACCGCGGCGGGCGCGATGATGCTGTTCGTCCGCGTCCGGACCGCCGCTCAGATCGGCACCCTCACCTCCTTGCTCGGATCGTCGGAGGTGTTGTCGGGCTTCGTCATTCCGAAGTTCGGCGCCGACCACGCCGAGGCCGCCCTTCAAGCGGTCCACGATGCCGGCGCAGTGTTGGGCCGACATCTGTGGGCGATGCCCGTCCTCGAATCCGCCGCGCTCGTGCACCGGGAGACCCGCGACGACGAGTTGGCGGCGATCGCAACGGCTCTCGATGCACATCGGAAGAACGTGCTGGCCGTCCGGATCGGCGCGACCGACATGTGCGGGCTCTTCGGCATCCGTCGCGACCGTGACCTCACCATCTACGACGTCCGCGTCGCCGCCGACGCCATCGCCGGGATCGTCAACATCCTCGGCCGCAGCGACCCCTCGGGTCACATCATCACCGGACCGGTGTGGGAGTACTTCGCCGATCACGAACGGCGATTCGCCCCGACGTTGCGGCACACGCCCTTCCGTGATCACGACGCGGTGTGGTTCCGTCAGCAGTTGGTCAGCCGCGACATCGACGGCCTGCTGCGTGAGATCGCCCTGGACCGGGCCAACGGCATGCACGGCAAGACCGTCATCCATCCGGCGCACGTCGCGCCGGTGCACGCACTGAGCTCGGTGACCCACGAGGAGTACCACGATGCCCTCGACATCCTGGCCGCCGACACCGGCGGCGCACAGGCGTCGTCGTACCGGAACAAGATGAACGAGCTGAAACCGCACCGTCATTGGGCCACCCGCGTGATGGACCGCGCCGCCGCCTTCGGCGTCACCAATTCCGGGATCAGCTTCGTCGATCTCCTGACCGCCCTGGACGCCGCGTGAACAGCACCACCACCTCGGCCGGAGCCGTCTCGTGGGTCGGTGGGCAGTTCGGTGTCGAGGTACACGCGCGCAGCTCACCCCGGAGCCCTTGGGCCATCGACGATCTCATCATCGTCGGCCTGCGGCGTAATCGTCGGCGTGCACATCTGCTGGTGTCGACGGTACTCGGCAAGCACATCCCGACCCCGCCGAGCGCGGTTCGGGCCGCCGCCGACGACCTCGGCGACGCCGTGCTCGCCGCGGTCGGCGCCGACGCGGCGTCACGTGCCACCGTGCTCGGCTTCGCCGAAACCGCAACGGGTTTGGGCCACTGTGTGGCTGCGCGGATCTCGGCGCGGGCCTACCTTCATTCGACCCGGCGGCGGGCCACCGGGGTGCCGGCGTGGGGCACCTTCGAGGAGGGCCATTCGCACGCCACGACGCATCTGCTGCAACCCGCCGATGCCGACCTTCTCGCCACCGATCCGGATGCGCCGATGATCCTCGTGGACGACGAGATCTCCACCGGATCCACGGCACTGCGCGCCATCACCGCGCTCCAGCACCGCGCACCGCGCACGCACTACGTGGTGGCGTCGCTGGTCGACATGTGCACCGACGCCCATCGCGCCACGATCGCCGCGGCGGCCGCCGAGCTGGGGGTTCGGATCGATCAGGTCTCGCTCGCCCAGGCCCGAATCCTGCTGCCGGACAACATCATCGACGAGGTCTGGGCTCTCGAACCGGGTGCGTTGAATCCCGTCGGCGACCACCGCGGCGACGTGACAACAGTGCACTTGCCGTGGCCCGATGGCCTTCCCGACGGCGGGCGGCACGGATTCCTACACTCCGACGAGGCAGCGTTCGGGGCGGCGATTTCGGTTGCGGCCGAACAGATTGGCGAGGTCATCGATCCGTCCGGCGACGTCGTCGTGGTCGGGCACGAGGAACTCATGTATCTGCCGCTGTGCCTCGCGGAGGCGCTGGAGGTCTCCGGAGTGTCGGCGCGGTACCAGACCACCACCCGCTCCCCCGCCTATGTGCGTGATGTCGACGGCTATCCGCTGCGCCGCGGATTCACCTTCACCGCACCGGAATCCGATCCGGGGACTCCACGGTTCGTCTACAACCTGGTCTCGCCGTTCAGCGCGTCCGGGTCGGAGGTGCTGCCGCAGGTGGTGCTGGTCATCGATGCGCCCGCCGACACCGACCTGCTTCGCGAATCGGGTGGCGTCATCGATGTGCTCACCGCCGCCGGTCACGACGTGATCGTCGCCGTCGTCCCCACCGGCGGGCCGAAAAGATGACCGCACCCACCCCGCCACCCCTCACCCCGCCCCTGAACGGCCCGGCCTTCGGTTCCTACGCTCCCGACGAGGTGACCTGGCTGCTCAAGGACCTCTCCCATGTCGCCCTCGAGGGGGATCTTGCCGAGCGAGAACGCCGAATCCAAAGCGGTGCGGCCCATTACGCCGAGTCTCTGCCCATCGAGTATCAGCCGGGCTCGCAGTACCAGGACCTGTTTCACGAGGCGCTGCGCGGGTCCGCGGACCGGTTGGCCGAGGCGGTCGGTGTGGTCAGTGAGCTCGTGGTGGCCGAACGCGATCGGGTCCCGACGCTGGTGTCGCTGGCGCGGGCGGGCACGCCGATCGGCATCCTGATGCGACGCTGGATCGCTCACACCTACGGCGTCGAGGTTCCGCACTACACGATCTCGATCGTTCGGGGCCGCGGAATCGACACCGTCGCACTCGATCACATCACCGCGCGGCATCGGCCGGAGTCGGTGGTGTTCGTCGACGGCTGGACCGGCAAGGGTGCGATCCAGCGGGAACTCACCGAAGCTCTCACCGCGTACGCCGCCGCGGGCGGCGCGCGACTGCACGACGAGTTGGCGGTGTTGGCCGACCCCGGTTCGTGCACCACCACCTTCGGCACCCGAGACGACTTCCTCATCGCGTCGGCCTGCCTCAACTCCACCGTGTCCGGCCTGGTGTCCCGCACGGTGCTCAACGCCGACCACATCGGCCCGGGCGAGTTCCACGGCGCGAAGTTCTACTCGCATCTGGCGAAGTTCGACGTGTCAACTCTGTTCCTGGACACCGTGTCCGAGAGGTTCACCGCCGTCGCGCACCGCGTCCGGGACACGCTGGCGGCGATCCGCGACGGCGATCGGACGCCGCAGTGGTCCGGGTGGAAGTCGATGGAACGTCTCCGCGACGAGTACGGCGTCTCGTCGGTGAACTTCGTCAAACCCGGTGTGGGAGAAACCACCCGGGTGCTGTTGCGCCGCGTTCCGTGGATGGTTCTGGTACGGGAGGCCGACCTCGACGAACACGCCCACATCCGCGTCCTGGCCGCCGAACGCGGGGTGCCGGTGGAGGTACGTGGTGATCTCGCCTATTCCTGCGTCGGTCTGATCAAGGAGGATGCGTGAACGGCCTGATCGCCACCGATCTCGACCGGACCCTCATCTTCTCGCGTCACGCCATGGGCGAGGAGCAGTTCGCCTCGCTCGATCCGGTCTGCGTGGAGATCTACAACGGCGGACCCCTGTCCTATCTCACGCCGGCGGCCCGAAACCTGCTGGTGGCGTTGGCCTCCCAGGCGCCGGTGGTGCCGGTGACCACGCGGACACCGGCACAGTTCACGCGTATCGAGCTGCCCGGCAGCCCCTTTCGTCATGCGGTGGTCTCCAGCGGCGGCCGGATCCTGACCGACGGCACCGACGACCCGGCGTGGCGTGCGCAGGTCGACCGGCGGGTCGCGGCGTCGGCGGCCGACCTCGCCGAGGTGGTGGCCGCGCTCGAATCCCGCATCGACGAGAGTTGGGTGACCTCGGTACGGACCGCCGACGATCTGTTCTGCTACATCGTCGTCGACCTCGACCGGCAACCCGGCGACTTCCTGTCCGACTGGTCGCAGTGGTGTGCCGAGCGGGCGTGGACGGTGTCGCAGCAGGGCCGCAAGATCTACGCCCTCCCGCAGGTCGTCACGAAGTCCGCGGCGGTGGCAGAGGTCCGCGCGCGACTCGTCGCCGACGGGACGCTGCCCGACGACGCGCCCGTGTACGCGGCCGGTGACGGGCGTCTGGACATCGATCTCCTGGAGTACGCCGACGCCGCCATCCGGCCACGGCACGGCGAGCTCGAGCAGATCGGCTGGACACAACCACATCTCACCGTCACCGACACCACCGGTGCGCTCGCCGGCGAGGGGATCCTGGAATGGTTCACCGCGCGTATCGCCGACGCCGTGGTGACCGGAAATGCGAAGATCAAGGCATGACCGTACTCACCAAAGGACAGAACGCACCGCTGCCCGCAGGCGACGTGGTGATCTCCATCGACGTCGGGGCGCCCGCCGACCTCTCGGCACTGCTGGTGACCGATGCGATGAGGGTACGGACGGATGCCGACTTCGTGTTCTACAACCAGCCCCAGGGACCGGGCGTGGTGCTGGAGAACCCGACGAGCCGCCCGGTGCTGCGGGTGTCGACAGCGGGGCTGCCGCCGGATATCCACGCCGTGCGCGCGGTCATCACCCTCGATGACGCATCGTCGAGTTTCGGTCGGATCGCGGCGCCCGTCGCACACGTCGGTGATGTCTCGGGCCGGGAGCTGTTCACCTACTCGATCGACGGATTGTCCAGCGAGTCGGTGGTCGTCGCCCTCGAGCTGTACCGCCGCGGTGGCGACTGGAAGGTCCGCGCCGTCGGCCAGGGCTATGCCGGCGGCTTCGCCGACCTGATCCGCGATCACGGTGTGTCGGTGGATGACGCACCCGCCACGACGCCCGCGCCGGCGGCCGCGCAGCCGCCGACCCCGCCCGCCTATACCCCACCACCGGCGGCTTCGGCCTACCCCCCACCACCGGCCGCCACGCCGCCCCCTCCCCCGTACACGCCATCCGCACCCGCTCCGCCCGCTCCGCCTGCACCGCCCGCTCCGCCCGCACCTGCGGCGTCGGCGCCCGGCGAGATCAGCCTCACCAAGAATCGGCGCGTGAACCTGAGCAAGGGTCAGAAGGTGTCGCTGCGCAAGGACGGTGGTCTCGCGCTGACCCGCATCCGGATGGGCCTGGGCTGGGACCAGATCAAACGTGGCGGTTTCTTCGGTGGCCGGCAACGCGAGATCGACCTCGATGCGTCGGTGCTGATGTTCAGCCGCGGGCAACTCGCCGACGTCGTCTACTACGGGCATCTGTCCAGTGACGACAACTCCATCCGGCATTCCGGCGACAACCTGACCGGCGCCGGCGAAGGCGACGACGAGATCATCTACGTCGACCTCACCGCCATCCACCCGGCCATCGACAATCTGGTGTTCACGGTGACGTCGTATCAGGGTCAGACCTTCGAGGAGGTCGACAACGCCTTCTGCCGCCTCGTCGACGAGACCATCGGCACCGAGCTGGCCCGCTTCACCCTGCAGGGCGGCATGCCGTTCACCGGGGTGGTGATGGCGGTCATCAATCGCGAAGGCGCCGAATGGAAGTTACGGGCCATCGGCGACGGATTCCAGGGCAAGACACCGCGCGACGCGGTGGGTCCGGCGACGCGATACCTCGCCTGAGCCGAGCGAAGTGATGTCGATCGTAGTGCGGCCGGCGTCGGAGTTCGACGACGTCGCCACCATGGTCGGGCCGAAACGTCCCGACGCGAACGTCTGCTGGTGCCTGAGTTATCGCATTCCCAACAAGCTCAACCGATCCCTCGAGCGCCGGCAGCGCGGCGAGTATGTGCGGGGACTGTGCGAGAAGATGCCTGCCCCTGGGGTTCTCGCCTACGACGGCGACGAGGTGGTCGGGTGGGCCGCGATTGCGCCGCGCGCCGACACCACCTTCGCGGGCAACCGCAGGATCCCGCACATCGACGATCTCGACGTCTGGTCGCTGTGGTGCCTCCGCGTCCGTCCCGGGCATCGTCGACGTGGTATCACCGCGGACTTGATCAGTGGCGCAGTCGATTTCGCCCGGGCCAACGGTGCGCCGGCCGTCGAGGCCTACCCCGTCGACAACGGCGCCGATCGGGTGGACCTGACGATGGCCTACGTCGGCACGCGAATGATGTTCGAGCGCGCCGGCTTTCGGTATGCTGCCGACACCACGTCGGTGCTCAACCGGTTTCCGCGGGTGCTGATGCGACTGGCGTCGGACGAGTGCCGGTGATTGGCCGCCGGCTGCGCAATCCTCTCGTTACCACTCTGGAACGGCCGACGCTTATCGGACTTACTCATACCAATCACCTTCGATCTCGAAAATCCAGCGCCCGGTCGCTGCATCAGCACGCGGTGCGCCGCATCAGCGTAGGCCGAGTCGTTTCAGCTGCCGGTTGACGGCGCCGACGTCAAAGATCGTGGCGTCCACCGATACTCCGGCCGGAAGCCCGGCCCACTGCCGCAGATCCTGATGGTCGGGGTGAGAGGGTGTCACCGCGGCGAGGAAACGCTCCCATCCCGGCGGATCGCCGACGTCCTCGAGCGGGGCCGTCCCGGCACCGTCCCGTTCGGCCTGCTTGGCGCGGCGTTGTTTCTTCGTCGACATTGGGTCGACCCGACCGGGAGAGGGCAGTGGATCGGGCGCAGAGCGCTGTCAACGTGGCGGCGAGCGCTGTCAACGTGGCGGGCGGCGGGGTCAACGGTCGACGAGGTCGGCGAGCGAGCAGTTGGGCAGGTGAATCCAGCCCTCCCGCGCGGCGACGTCGCGGGCGGCGGCGGCGGGCAGCTCGGTCCGGCCGAGTGCGGCGGCGCGGGCGATGAGTGCGGTGATCACCGCGTCGAAGGCATCGTCGTCGCGTTCCATCACCGCACGGTGGGCGCCGAGATCGAGCCAGGGCGCGTCGGTGCGCAGTTCCACCACCAGTTCGGTGAGTACGGCGCGGTTTGCCGACCGCTTGTATCCGCGGGAGCGCAGACCCCACCGGCGCAACGCACCGGCCGGATACGCCTCGACGGCCCAGCCGTCGACACGATCGGCCACACCGAGATCGGCGAGCAGTCCGGCGCACCGGAACGCCACGTGCGCGATCTGATCCGCCGACACACTCAGCGGACGACCCGCTCCGATCTCGATGAGGTGACGGTCGCTGCGGCGCAGGGCAAGTGGGCGTCGTCGACTCACATCGTCGAGTCCGCGTCCGGTCGGTGTGGTGCCACGGTGATGGGCGCTCACGAAGTCGACGAAGTCGTCGGGCCAGCCGAACGGCGAGTCGATGCCCACGCGGTCGGCACCCGAGACGACGGCGTGAATTCGCGCGTCATCGGCCGGGATGACCAGATCGACCAGGCGGGCCCCCGAATCCGCCCAGTCGATCACCGCCACCGCGGTCTTGGTCGGTGCGGCCGCCAGATCGATTCCGGCGGTGCGCATCACGGCCGGTGTCACATCTTGCCGTCGAGGAACTCCGCATAGGCCGGAAGATCCAGCTGTCCGTGCCCGGAGAGCCCGATGACGATGACCTCGTCCTTGTCGCTGTCGGCGACGTGTGCGGCTGCGGCGGCGATCGCATGCGTCGACTCGGGGGCGGGCACGATGCCCTGGGTGCGGGCGAACTGCACACCGGCGGCGAACGCGTCACGCTGGGTGATCGCCACGCCCGAAACCAGTCCCAGCTCCACGGTGTGGCTCAGCGCGGGCGCCATTCCGTGATAGCGCAAACCGCCGGCGTGGATCGGATCGGGAACGAAATCCATTCCCAGCGTGTGCATCTTGAGCAGTGGGGTGAGCCCGGCAACGTCGCCGTGATCATACCGGTACTCACCCTGGGTGATCGACGGGCACGCCGCCGGCTCGGCAGCAACGATGCGCGGATCGGAGCGGCCGTGGATCTTCTCCCGCAGGAACGGGAACGACAGCCCCGCCAAGTTGGAACCGCCACCAGCACAACCGAAAACGATGTCGGCGCCGCCCGGCTCCACGGCGGCGAGCTGTTCGACGGCCTCCACGCCGATGACACTCTGATGCAGCACAACGTGATTGAGCACGCTGCCGAGTGCATAGCGGGTGTCGTCATGGGTGGCGGCCACCTCCACGGCCTCGCTGACCGCCATCCCCAGACTGCCGGTGGTGTTCGGGTCCTTGGCCAGCATGGCGCGTCCGGCCTCGGTGAGCTCCGACGGGCTCGGGTGCACCGTGCCGCCGTAGGTGCGCATCAGGTAGCCGCGGTACGGCTTGGAATCATAGGAGGCGCGGACCTGCCACACCTCGACGTCGATACCGAATTGGGCACCGGCAAACGCCAGCGCGCTACCCCACTGCCCGGCACCGGTTTCCGTGGTCAGCTTCCGTACGCCGTCGATCGAGTTGTAATACGCCTGCGCCACAGCAGAATTGGTCTTGTGGCTGCCGACCGGGCTGACGCCCTCGTACTTCACGTAGATGCGCGCCTTGGTGTTCAGTGCTTTCTCGAACCGCCGCGCCCGGAACAACGGCGACGGCCGCCACATCTGGTAGATCTCCCGAACCGGTTCGGGTATCTCGATGTACGGCTCAGCCGAGACCTCCTGCGCAATCAGACCCGACGGGAACAACGCCGCCAGATCGTCCGGACCCACCGGTTCCCCGGTGCCCGGATGCAGGTGCGGCGGGATCGGCGTGTCGAGCTCGGCGGCCAGGTTGTACCAGTGCGTCGGGACGTCAACGGTGATCAGTTCGGGGTTGGAGGCATCCACGTGCATCGTCATAGGGTCACTGTAGTGGGTGGGTGCGGGGTGGTTGGTCGGGTCGGGGGTGGTGGACGTCGCTGCTTCCGTCAGCTCCAGGTCCAGTCGCGGACCTCCGGGATGTCCTCGAAGTGCTCGCGCACGTACTCCTCGTGTCTGGCCAGCTGCGCCCGGCAGAAGTCGGCGAGCTCGGCACCCTTCTCCGGCGCCCGGCGCGATCGTTTGAGCGCCTCGAGCACCAGGTGGTAGCGACTCATCCGATTCAGCACGACCATGTCGAACGGCGTCGTCGTCGTGCCCTGCTCGGAGAAGCCACGGACGTGGAAGCGACCCGGGTGGGTGCGGCCGTGCACCAGTTGATGGATCGCGCGCGGGTAGCCGTGGAAGGCGAAGACCACGTCGGTGTCACGGGTGAACAGGTCGATGAACTTCTCCTCCGCCAACCCGTGCGGGTGATCGTTCTGCGGCAGCAGCACCATCAGATCCATCACGCTGACGACGCGTGTGCGCAGGTAGGGCACCCACTCGCGGAGTAGTTGCGCGGCGGCCAGGATCTCCTGGGTGGGCACATCGCCCGCGGCGGCGAGCACGATGTCGGGCGGCAGATCGTCGGATACCCCGGCGGGTTCGGTTCCCGCCCAATCCCAGATCGACGCGCCGGCGGCGGCCTGCGTGCCGGCCTCGTCGAGGGTGAGGTACTGCAGGTGCGGCTGCTTGTCGACGACGATCACGTTGACATGGTCGCGACTGCGGAAGCAGTGATCGGCGATCGAGAGCAGCGAGTTGGAGTCCGGCGGCAACCACACCCGCACCACGCCCGGCGACAACGGCAGCACCAGATCGATCAGGCCGGGTCCCTGATGAGAGAAGCCGTTATGGTCGTTACGCCAGCACGTCGAGGTGAGCAGGATGTTCAGCGACGCCACCGGCTCCCGCCAGGGCAGATCCGCGGCATGCTGCAGCCACTTGGCGTGCTGCACCACCATCGACGCGCTGACCATCGCGAACGCCTCATACGTCGCGAACAGACCGTGCCGCCCCGAGAGCGTGTACCCCTCCAGCCAGCCCTGGCAGAGGTGTTCGCTGAGTACCTCCATCACCCGACCCGACGACGAGAGCCCGTCGTCGTAGCTGGTGGTCGGCAGTTGCCAGCAACGGTCGGTCACCTCGAAGACCGCGTCGAGGCGGTTGCTCGACGTCTCGTCCGGGCAGAACAGCCGGAACGTGCCCCCACCATCGGGGGTGGTGTTCTGCCGGTAGATGTCACGCATGAATACGCCCAGCACACGGGTGGTTTCGTGCTGTACGACTCCCGGGGTGGGGATGTCGAGGGCGTACTGCGTGATCGGCGGCAGTCGCAGCGGACGCAGCAGTCGGCCACCGTTGGCGTACGGAGTCGCCCCCATCCGCAGGTCTCCCCGCGGCGCGAGGTCGCGGATGGCGTCGACGACGGTGCCGTTGTCGTCGAACAGTTCCTCCGGGTGGTAAGACCGCAGCCAGTCCTCGAGGATCTGCAGGTGCTCGGGGTTCTCCCGCACCCCCGACAGTGGAACCTGATGCGCCCAGTGGGTGCCCTCGATCTTCTTGCCGTCCACGTACTTGGGCCCGGTCCAGCCCTTCGGAGTGCGCATCACGATGACCGGCCACTTCTGGTCGACGACGGGCCCGGTGTACTCGTCCGCATGCTCGCCCACCGATTCCCCTGCGCCTGATTCCCCTGCGCCCGAATTCTTTCCGGCGGTGCCGCGCACGTCGGCCTGGATGCCCCGGATCGTGCGGTAGGCCTCGATGATCGCGGTGCGCAACGCCGGGAAGACCTCACGTGGATCGTCGCCCTCGACGAACAGCGGCCGCCACCCCTGCCCGGACAGGTAGTCCGACACCTCGGCGTCGGTGCTGCGCCCCAGCACCGTCGGACCGGCGATCTTGGCGCCGTTGAGATGCAGGATCGGCAACACCGCTCCGTCGCGGACCGGGTTGAGGAACGCCGGGATCTTCCACGAACCCGACAGCGGCCCGGTCTCGGCCTCGCCGTCGCCGATGACCGCGGCGACGATCAGGTCCGGATGGTCGTAGGCGGCGCCGGCCGCGTGCACGAGGGCGTAACCGAGTTCGCCGCCCTCGTGGATGCTGCCCGGCGTCTGCACGCTCACGTGGCTGGGAATCCCACCGGGAGTGGAGAACTGGCGGCAGAGACGTCGGACGCCCTCGGCGTCGAGGGAGATGTGCGGATACACCTCGGTGTAGGTGCCCTCGAGATAGGTGTTGGCCACCAGGGCGGGCCCGCCGTGACCGGGGCCGGTGATGTAGAGCCACTCCGATCCGGTTTCGTTGATGATGCGATTGACGACGGTGTAGATGGCCGAGAGCCCCGGGCTGGTGCCCCAATGCCCGAGCAGTCGCGGTTTGATGTGGTCGACGGTGAGCGACTCACACAGTAAGACGTTGTCCTGCAGGTAGATCTGCGCGATATTGAGGTAGTTCGCCGCCGCCCACCAGCGCAGGTCGGCGTCGAGATCGGTGGTGTCGTACGGGTGATGTGCCTCGGCTGCCGTTCCGGCCATGTGAGGTTCCTCCGAATGCGTCGGGTGTTGTTTCGCGCGGTCCCTACGCTCCTTCATACGCGCTTCGGGTTGCGCGGATCATGCAACTGCGCGAATTACCGGGCGGCGAATCGACACGCCGACACCCACGTCAGATGTATCCGGCGCTCCACGCGATGAGGGTCTGGCCCGGTCGGCAGCCCCGGATGACGGAGAGGTCGCGATCGGTCTCGGCGTGGGTGCCGTTGTCGTAGGTGTCGGTGACGATGATGCCGACGGGTGCCAGGTCGTCGGCGGCGTCGAACTCGGTGCACGGGTCCGCCGACGCCGCGCAGGTCTCGATCCGACGTCCCTCGTGCGGACTCGCCTCCGACAGGTCACGCGCGCCGAGGTAGGCGTCGACCTCGCCGTCTGGCACCAGGAACGCCAGCGTCGAGCAGAAGCCCTGCCATTCGATCCAATTAGGATATGCCACAACGATTTCCGCGTCATCGGGAATCGATACCCGCAGTTCGTGCGCCGCGACGCGTGCCCGGCCGAAGGTCGACGCCAGGACGCAGACGGCGATGATCAGCGTGACCACGACCATCGCCACCAAGGCGATCAGGGCGCGCACAACCGATCGAGGGGGCATCTGCTCGAGCATATCGCCCGTCGAGGGATGGTGTTCCAACCGATCAGTGAGCCGCTCGCCGATACTCCTGCCGCGGGCGTCCGGTACCGCCGTAGTGCAGGGTCACCGTCAACCTCCCGCCCGAGACGAGCGTGGCGAGGTGCCGGCGTGCGGTCGCCGCGGAGATCCCGATCGCATCGGCGACCTGATCGGCAAAAGGCCGGCGTCGGACTCCTCGAACAGGTCCAGAATGCGTTGTTCTGTGGGGGATTGGACGGTGCTGCGGTCGTTGCGATGGCCGCCGAACCGCAGCCCCGATAGGGCCGCGTCGACCGCGGCTTGATCGACCCGCGGCGCGTCGAGCACTCGGCGGTAGTGCGCGTACCCGGCCAGGCGGCGTGCCAGTTCGGTGTCGTCGAAGGGTTTGATCAGGTACGCGAGCGCACCTGCACGCGTGGCGGCGCGCACCGCTCGAGCATCGGCCTCGGCGCCGACGATGAAACAGTCGCAGGGTAATTCGCTGACGAGACCGATCCCTGAACCATCCGGCAGGTAGACGTCGAGCAGGACGAGTTCGATCTCTGGATGCTCGGCGATCGCGTGGCGGGCGGCGGCCAGCGTTCCGGCCCGCGCCACCACCCGGAAGCCGGCGACCGCCGATACGATCGCCGAATGCAGTGCAGCGACCCGGAAGTCGTCGTCGACGATGAGAACCCCGAATCCGTCGGCGGTGGCCTCGGCCGGCGAGACCCTGTCTGCGTTCACGGTTCTCCCTCCACTGCTGATCAGCCCTTCATTGCCTGATCAGCCCCGGTGTGATCAGGCACGGCGTCGACCACACCCGGTAGCCGTGCCACGAAGACCGCCCCGCCCAGGTCATCGCCCGCATCGACCAGCGCGATGTCACCGCCGATGCGGTGGACAAGTTGACGCACGATCGCCAAACCCATCCCACGGCCTCCCGGTACTGTCGGGTCGGTCTTGGTGGTGACACCCTCGGTGAAGACGTCGTCGGGATTGGCCAGCATGATGCCCGGACCCGAATCTGCCACGGTGACAAGGAGTTCGGTTCCGTTGGCGAGGATCTCGACCTCCACTTGCGCGTCCGGCGTACCCGCCGCGGCATCGATGGCGTTGTCGACGAGGTTACCCAGGACCGCGGTGACGGTGACGGCGTCGGTGAGCGTTCCGGTCACCCATGTCTGAGGTCCGAGGCACAGGGTCACCCCACGCTCACGGGCGTGGGCGGCCTTGGCTTCCAGGAAGGCCTGCAGGTGCGGTTCGTCGACGTTGTCCAGGCCCTCGATGGCATTGGCACCCCCGCCGGTCAGTTCGGTGAGGTAGTCACGCGCTTCGTCGACATGATCGTGGCGGAGTAGCCCGGCCAGGACGTGCAGGCGGTTCGCGGTTTCGTGGCGCTGTGCGCGCAGGGCCACGCTCATCGCGTGGACGGCATCGACCTCGCGGGCCAGATCCTCCACCGTCGTACGGTCGACGACGGAGAGGACCATGCCGAGGTCCCGGCCGTCGGCCGAGGCGGGGTGGGAGGAGACCAGCACGATGCGCTCGCCGACGGTCGCGGCGAGTGGCTCGGTGGTCGGCGCGTCGAGAACCCCACGGACTCGGGTGGTGAGGCCCAGGTCGTCGGCCGGTGTGCCGAGCGGCGCGGTGACCCCCAGGAGCTGCCGCGCCTTGTCGTTGGCGACGCGCAGGACACCGTCGGCGTCGACGGCGAGGACACCGTCGTCGAGGGAATGCAGCACGGCGCCCTGCTCGCGGACGAGTTCGGCCAGATCGTCGGGTTCCAGACCGAGGGTCAATCGTCGCCATCGTCGCGCCAGCAGCACCGATCCGACGGTGCCGATGCCGAGTGCTGCGAGGGCGATCAGCCCGGTGGTTACGATGTCGCGCCGGGTGTCGCGGGCGAGTTTCTCGGTGGACACGCCGACGCTGACCAGGCCGATGGGTGCATCAGAAGTTCCTACGGCAGAACCTGTTTGGTAGATGGGCACCTTCGCGCGGACCGATTCGCCAAGCGTGCCGCGGTCGGTGGTGATGTCGACCTGCCCGGACAACGCCTTGGTGGGATCGGTGGAGAGATGCACACCGACCTCGGTGTCCTCGGGGTGCGCGAGGCGGATGCCGTCGGCGTTGGCGATCACCACGAACAGTGCGCCGGTCTTGGCGGCCACCGCCCGGGCCTGTGATTGCAGGGGCGCCGTGGCCAAGTCGGTCGGATCGAGGTCGGAGCCCTGGTGCTCGGCGACCTCGGCGACCACGTCGGGATCGGTGGCGACCGTCTGCGCGATGGCGAGGGCACGCTGGGCGTACTCGTCGCGGACGCGGTCGTCGGCACCGTAGATCACCCACCCGAAACCGACGCCAAGGCTGACCGCGATGACGACGAGCTGCAGGAGCAGTACCTGCGTTCGCAGTCGCATGCGGTCAGCCTAGGCCGAAGCCGGGACGGTCAGAACGGAATCGCACCGACCAGGCATCCGACGCCGAGCATCACCAGCGAGACCACCGCGGCCCGCCACAACACCTTCTTGTGGTGATCGCCGAGGCCGACGCCGGCGAGGGCCACCAACAGCAGGATCGCGGGAACCAGCGGAGATTGCATGTGGAAGGGCTGGCCGGTGATGGAGGCGCGGGCCATCTCGGTGGGGTCGATGCCGTAGCGGGTGGCGGTCTCCGACAGCACCGGCAGCACACCGAAGTAGAAGGCGTCGTTGCTCATCAGGAAGGTCAGCGGGATGGACAGGACACCGATGACCACCGCCATGTGCGGACCCATCCAGGTAGGGATGCCGTCGGCGAGCCAGTGGGCAATCGCGTCGACCATCCCGGTTCCGCTGAACACTCCGGTCAGCACGGCCGCGGCGAGCACCATCGCGACCACCGAGACGATGCTGGAACTGTGCCGGGTGATGGCCTCCTGCTGATCCTTGAGGTGCGGAAAGTTCACCGCGAGGGCCAGGGCGGCGAAGATCATGAACAGCACCGGGATGGCGACGATATCGGCGCCCAGGATCGCCAGCAGCGCGATGGTGAGTCCGGCGTTGACCCAGAAGAGCTTGGGCCGCAAGGTCTTCCGTTGCGGATCGAGGATGCCGGTGAAGCTGGTCTCACCGTCGGCGTCGGTCTCGTTCGGGTCGTAGGCATGTGCCGGGAGGTCGCCGGTGGACGGGGCCTCGGGGTTGCTGTCGCGGGTTGCGCCGCTGCCGGTGCCCGGGTTGCGGCCGCGTCGGAATCCGCCCCGGAATCCGCCGCGACGCGGGGTGTCGGTGCCAGTGCCGCTGCCGCCGCCGGCGAGGACGAGCTCTTCCTGCGGTGCGAGCAGCGAGTCCCTGATCTCGATGTTGCCGATGCGGCGCCGTTCGAGAACACCGAGGTGGTAGGCGAAGGCGAGCACCACCAGCATGCCGATGGCCAGGGCCGGGACCATCGGAAGGAAGACGTCGTTGGTGTCGATCTTGAGCGCACTCGCGGCGCGGGCGGTCGGGCCGCCCCACGGCAGGATGTTCATGGTGCCGTTGGCCAGGCCGGCGACGACGGTGAGGACGACCGGGGAGACGCCGAGTTTGAGGTAGAGCGGCAGCATCGCGGCGGTGGCGATGATGAACGTCGTCGAACCGTCACCGTCGAGGGACACGATCGCCGCGAGCACCGCGGTACCGACGACGAGTCGCGCCGGATCGTTGCGGACCATCCGGACGATGAAGCGGACGATCGGGTCGAAGAGTCCGACGTCGATCATGATGCCGAAGAAGATGATCGCGAAGAACAGCATCGCCGCGGTGGGGGCGAGATCCTTGATGCCGTCCTTGATCATGTCGCTGATGCCGAGGCCCGCACCGGCGAACAGTCCGAACGCGACCGGCACCAGGATCAGCGCGACGACCGGTGTCGCGCGTTTGGTGATGATGAGGAACATGAAGGTGGCGACCATCGCCAACCCGAGAGCTACCAACATTTGCCTGACTTTCTGCCGAGGTTTCCGACGGTGACGCGGGGCGTGGCGTCGGCTACAGGTGAAGTCTGTGGGTAACTCAGATCACAGTCACCCTTGTGCTCATTACTCGGGTTTTGCGCATTGTGCGCACGCCGCGCCCAGCGGTGCGGAGGCAATCGTGCCGGGACGAGCATGATGGAGGGGTGCGAGTCCTGGTGGTCGACGACGACCGCAATGTGGCAGAGACCCTACGGCGAATGATGCTCGCCGAAGGCTGGGTCGTGGATGTCGCACATGACGGCCGGGCCGGCTTCGAGAAGGCCGTCGGCGGCGGCTTCGATGTGGCGATCCTCGACATCATGATGCCGGGACTCAACGGGTACGAACTGGTCCGGGACCTCCGTGCCGCCGGGATCTGGACGCCGGTGCTGATGCTGACGGCCAAGGACGGCGAATACGACCAGGCCGATGCGTTCGACTTCGGCGCCGATGACTACCTCACCAAGCCGTTCTCGTTCGTGGTGCTCATCGCCCGGTTGCGCGCACTCGCGCGGCGCGGTGCGCCGCAACGTCCCACTGTGCTCACGGCCGGATCGCTGCGGCTCGACCCGGCCGCACACACCGCGTCCCGGTGCGGCGACGACTTGACCTTGACCCCTCGTGAATTCGCCTTGCTCGAATTTCTGATGCAACACAAGGGCGAGGCGGTCACCAAGGCCGAGATCCTGGACTCCGTGTGGGACATCAACTATCGCGGCGACGAGAACGTGGTCGAGGTCTACATCAGTTATCTTCGGCGGCGCATCGACACCCCGTTCGGCTGCAAGGCGATCCAGACGGTGCGAGGCGTCGGATATCGCCTCGCCGCCGACGGCGGGTGAGGGCGGTCAGCTGCGGCCCACTCGACCCGGACGCGGGTGTTCGGAGGCGCCGCCGGAATGCCAGGGTTGTACCGGCAGGATGAAACCGACCGTGGCGCCGCCACCCGGGGTGTCGGCGATCCTGACCTCACCGTCATGTGCGCGGATGATCTCGGAGACGATCGCCAGACCCAGTCCCGATCCACCCCAACGACGTTCACGCGTGTTGTCGAGACGGACGAAACGTTCGGTGACCCGGTCCTTGTCGGCATCGGGGATTCCGGGTCCGTTGTCGGCGACGGTGACCGACACCCGGGCACCGTCGTCGCTGAGCGTCATCGCCAGCGTCAGCCGATCCCGGGTGTGGCGGGCGGCGTTGTCGGCCAGGTTGCGCAGTGCCCGAGACAGCTTTTCCGCGTCACCACGCACGCGGACAGCGACGATCCGTGCCTCCACATGATGCCGACCGAGCGCCTCGAGACGATTCACTTCCGCGGTGCAGATCTCGTCGAGGTCGACATCGGTGATGCGCAGCGGAACACCGCTTTCGTCGGCCCGCGCGAGCAGCAACAGATCCGAGACCATCGACTGCAGGCGAAGTGCCTCGGGCAGCAGCACCGAGTCGACCGTCTCGGGATCGAGGGGTTGGTGTTTGCTCCGCGAAAGATCCAACAATCCGACCAGCGTCGTCAGCGGACTGTTCAGTTCGTGTGAGGCGTCATTGACGAAACGCATCTGTTGCGCGCGGGCGGTCTCGATGCGGTCGAGCATGTCGTTCATCGTGGTCGCCAGCGTGGCGATCTCGTCGCCGGTGCCCGGTACCGGAACACGTTGGTGCAGGTCGCCTCCCGAGATCTCCTCGACCTGACCGCGGATCAGGTCCACGGGTTTGAGTGCGCGTCCGACGAAGTAGTACGTCATCAGGGCCATGCCGATCACGATGATCGGGAACACGATGCAGCAGACGACAGCCGCGGTCAGGACCAACCAGTCGATCGGCCGCTCGAGAGCGCCGACCTCGACCGTCACCGGGCCGTCCGGTGTGTCCACCCCCAGCAGCGTCGCCCGGTACTCCGACCCCGACGGGCTCGTCGTGGCGTCGTCGACGGTGATCTCGGATCCGGCATCGACCCCGGGCCCGAGTGGCGTCGTGGAGTGGTTCAGACTCGACACCACCACGGTTCCCTCGGCATCCACGACCTGCACCACGTCGACGTTGCGGACCGGACTCAGAAGTGACTCGTCGAGCCCGGCGATGCCCTGCTCTTGCACCACCTCGGCGATCTCATGCGCCCGCGACTGTGTCGCGGCATCGGCTGCGTGCAGCAGCAGGTGACGCAGCACTAGGACGAGGACGACGGCCGCGATCGTAAGCGCGACGGTGACCAGAGTGGTCGCCACCAGGGTCAATCGGATGCGCACACCGCGAGTGCGTTCGGTCAACCAGGTGGGTACCAGGGATCGCACTCGCACATTCCGACAGTAACGGCCGGTGGTCGACGGTGATGCCGACGTCTCCGTACCGCACTCAGCGTCCACTAAGCGTTGCCGCGCCACGCTGGTCACATGTCCGTGCTCAATGGCCGCCGCGTGTCGGCGGGTGTCCTGCTGTTGCTCGTCTGTCTGGTCGGCCTCGTCCTCGCGTTCCGGAGTGGGCCGATCGGCATCGACCGGGCGGTGATGACCTGGTTCGTCGATCATCGCAGCCACGCTGCGGTGCCGGCGGTGTCCGCGTTCTCCGACCTCTTCGGTCCACTCCTGGTTGCGGTGTGGACGCTGGCGATCGCCGTGCTGTTCTTCCTGCGGGATCGCACCGTCGGCCGTTCGACCGCCATCGTGGCGGGTGTCGCATGTGCGGCGGTGGTGACCAAGGTCGTCAAACTCGTTGTCGCACGACCCCGACCACCGATGATCGACCACGTGGGTATCAGCGAGATGACCTACTCCTACCCTTCCGGCCACGTGACCGGCACCACCGCACTCGCCCTGACGACCGCTGTCGTCGCGACCGCCACCTCCGGCCGCCGCGCGAAGGTGTGGGCGGTGTCGGTGGCTGCTCTCGTCGGTGTCATCGGGGCCGCAACGCGCCTGTACCTCGGCGTCCACTGGTTCTCGGACGTCCTCGCGGCGTTCGCGGTGGCTACCGCGTCCGCGCTGGTGGTGCCCGGGGCGACCGACGCCGCGTTGCGTGAGATCCGCCGACGACTTCCGGCCACCCCGCCCGACTGGCTTGCCCCGGCCACCCGGCAGGCGGTCCCCACCCGAGGGCGCTGACCTGCGTCTGCCGGCGGTGCACGGGAAGCACCTGCCTCAGTCCGGCAGCATGGGCGCGTCGTCGCCGTGATGGCGGCCGAGCAGGACGCCGCGGGTCAGCGCATCACGACCGAATCGATCACGCAGAGCGTCCATGGTGGCGTCGAGGTCGGAGGCGTGGAGTTCACCGGCCGGGACGTCGTCGAACGGGAGGGCCAGTTGCGGGGTGTCGGCGTCGTCGAGGTTGGCGAGACTGACTCCGATCAGGGTGCAGCCGCGCTCGACGATCAGCGGCCGGGCGGCGTCGAAGAGCCCCCGCGCGCAGTCCATCAGCAGGTCGGTGCGGTCGGTGGCCTCGGGCAGGGTGCGCGACCGGGTGACGGCGGTGAAGTCATGGAACCGTAAGCGCAGCACCATGGTCCGGCAGTAGCGGTCGGCGTTGCGCAACCGTTTGCCGAGCCGGTCGACGATGGCGATCAGGGTGGCCTCGATGTCGGCGGCGGATCTGTGCCCACGGCCGAGCGCACGCTGCGAACCGATCGAGCTGCGGCGGCGGCCCGTCTCGACCCGACGCGGATCATGCGCGAGCGACAACGCGAACAGGTGCCGACCGGCACCGCCACCGACGATGCGGCACAACGACTTCTCGCCGATGCGAGCCATGTCGCCGACGGTGGTGATGCCCGCGTCGGCGAGCTTGGCCTCGGTGACCGGGCCGACTCCCCACAGACGCCGGACCGGCAACGGATGCAGGAACTCCAGTTCCCGGCCCGCCTCGACCTCGAGGAGACCGTCCGGCTTGCCGACCGCACTGGCCACCTTCGCGAGAAACTTGCTGCGCGCTACCCCGACGGTGATGGGCAGCCCTACCTCGACGCGAACGCGGGACCTCAGGGCTTCGGCGATCTGAACGGGAGTTCCCGCGGTGCGGCGCAGGCCCGCGACGTCGAGGAAGGCCTCGTCCACGGAGATGCCCTCGACCAGCGGCGTCGTGTCCCGGAAGATCTCGAATACCTCGCGGCTGGCCTGCATGTAGTCGTCGAAGCGGGGCCGCACCACCACCGCGTCGGGACACAAGGCGAGGGCGTCGCGGCCGCCCATCGGGCTCCGGACGCCGCGGGCCCTGGCCTCGTAACTGGCGGCGAGCACCACCCCACCGCCGACGAGCACCGGACGTCCACGCAGCGACGGGTCGTCACGCTGTTCGACCGAGGCGTAGAACGAGTCGAGGTCGGCGTGCAGGATCGATGCGTCCGGTCGGTCGGCGGTGTGGATGCGGCCCATCGTGTCACTCCCGTCGAGTCAACCCTGCATCGGATCGAACAGATAGGCGAATGATACCCGGCGCGTCCGACACGGTGGATGCTCAGCCCGTCGCGGACCGGGCCCGCTCCTCGTCGGTCGTCGCGCGCAATTCGGGAGCGTTGGCCACGACGAGCCACGCGGCGAGCGTCGCGAGGAGCACCGGAACAACCAGATTCCATTGCGGCACCACCGCGAGCGCGATGAACAGGCTCACCCAGCCGTTACGGGTGGCGGCCACCACGATGCCGGCCGTGGCGGCGGCGACGGCGTCGACCAGCGGGATGGACGTCCAGATCGTGTGGATACCGAAACCGAGTGCGACGCCGATGAAGACGGCCGGGAAGATCCGGCCGCCACGGAAACCGGCGGCCGCGGCGATCAGCAGGGCGAGGAGTTTGATACCGGCCATCACGAAGAAGCCCAGGGCGGTCGTCGAGCCGAGTTCCCCGGGTAGTTCCTTGGCCTGATCGAGGCCCTTGAACAGGGTGATCTCGCCGCCGAGTGCGCCGAGTGCGCCCAGCGCGAGTCCGGCGAGCGTCAGCAGCAGCACCGGGTTGGCGATCCGGTGCATCAGTCGGTGCAGCGGGTCGAAGACGAACGCGGCGACCACACCGAGCGCGGCCGCCACGACGGCGACGCCAATGGCGACGAGCACGTCGCGCAGACCGTCGAAGGAGTCGTCGGGCAGGCCGATCGACAGGCTCAGATCGGTGAATCGCAACATCACGAACGATCCGGTGGCGGCGGCCACCAGCGGCAGATACAGCCTGTTCCACAACGGGATACGCGAGTCCCCGGCATTGACCTCGGACAGCATCAGCGCCGCGGCCACCGGGGTACCGAACAGCGCGCCGATGGTGGCCGCGGTGGACAGTCCCAGCCAACGCTCGCCGCCCAGTGCGGGCAGCACCCGGACACCGATGGCGACGATGAGCGCGGCGTTGATCGCCATGATCGGGTTCTCCGGGCCCAGACTGACACCTCCGGCGAGGGTGAGCACCGTGGCGACGGTCAATCCGGGTACCGCGGACGGCGGCAGGGGACGCGACACCAGTTCGACGGTGGCCGGATCCTCGCCGGCGTGGCCGGGTGCGTACCGGATGACCAGGCCGACGAGCAGGCCGGTCGCCGTCAGGATCGTCAGCGTCCACCACCAGGTGTCGGCGGTGGCGCCGACCGTCGACGCGAGGTCGTCCCAGATGAGTCGCTGCAGGAACTCGGCCAGCGCCGAGATGCCCCACAGGCCGAGCGCGCAGACGGCGCCGACGGCGAGGGCCACCGGCGTCAGGGCAAGGAGCCGGCCGACTGGTACCCGCACCGACCCCTCGGTGGATGGCTCTGGCGTTTCACTCACAGAGCGATTGTGGTCGATTGGGTAGACGGATTGGGTAGACAGGTGGACATGCACCCGCAATCCTCCCGTCCCGTTGCGCCTCCACTGTCCGAGTTGCGACGCCGGACCAGTGCGAAGTGGCGCACCTATCCCGACGACGTGCTGCCGTTGTTCGTCGCGGAGATGGACTACGGACTCGCGCCGGTGGTCGCCGAGGCGATGGTGGATCTGATCCGGACCTCGGATCTGGGCTACGCCGAGTCCGCGGGCCCGGCCGGTCCGGCGTTCGCCGGGTTCGCGCGACGACGATGGGGCTGGGACGTCGCACCCGAGGACGTGCACCCGACCACCGACGTGAGCGTGGTGATCGTCGAAGCCCTGCGGGTGGCGATCACCCCCGGTGACCCGGTGATCATCACGCCGCCGGTGTATCCGCCGTTCTTCGATCTCATTCCCGAGGCCGGCGGGCAGCCGGTGACGGTGCCGCTCGTGCGCGATGACGCCCGGACGACTGGACATCGTCTTGATCTGGACGGGATCTCGGCCGCCTTCGCGGCCGGGGCTCGCGCAATCCTGTTGTGCCATCCGCACAATCCGCTCGGGCTGGTCCACCCGCGCGGCGACCTCGAGGCGCTGGCCGAATTGGCCGCCGAGCACGGGGCGGTGGTGCTCAGCGACGAGATCCACGCGCCGCTGGTGCATCCCGGAACCGAGTTCGTCCCGTTCCTGGCGGTGAGCGACACGGCGCGCGAGGTCGGGATCGCGGCGGAGTCGGCGAGCAAGGCGTTCAATCTCGCCGGTGCGAAATGTGCGCTGACCGTCGTCGGCAGCAACCCGATGCGCGCGCTGATCGACCGGCAACCCGAGGAGGTCGCGTTCCGCACCAGCATCCTCGGGCGGGCCGCGACCGCGGCGGCCTTCGAGCACGGCGACGACTGGCTCGACGCCACCCTCGAGGTGATCGGCGAGAGTTTCGAACTGCTGGATCAGCTTGTTGCACAGCATCTTCCCCAGGTCCGGTGGCAACGTCCGGCCGCGTCCTACCTGGCCTGGCTGGACTTGCGGGCCACCGGTCTCGGTGACGACCCCGGCATCCCCATCCTCGACGACGGCCGCGTCGCCCTGCACCGCGGACCGGCCTTCGGCGTGCAGGGCAACGGCTTTGCTCGACTCAACGTCGCCTGCTCGGCGGAGGTGCTCACCGAGGCGGTCGAGCGGATCGGGCGGGTGGTCGGCGGGTAGGTGGCGCAGTCACTGCGTGGGAGAGCGCTGTCAGCGTGGACGCGAGCGCTGTCAATGAACAAGCCAGCGCCGAACAAGCAAGCGCCGTCAGCTCCGCTGCGCTCGCAGCACCACGTCGTTGATGTGGTGTCCACCGCCGGCGGGCCGCCCCCGTTCCCGGGTCTCGTGGGTGTGGATCGTCCAACCGTCACCCAGCATCGCGGCGACGTCGCCGGGCTGGACGTAGTCATCCGGGTCGAAGCCGTGGGCACGCACGCCTTCGGGTGCGTGCGCGACGACGAGCAACGTCCCACCCGGCCCGACCGCGTCGATCAGCTTGCGTGCGACGTGCACGTCGGTGGCCTTGATAGGGAAGTAGTGCGCGGTCACCAGCCCGAAGTCGCGACCCGGGACGTCGTCGGTGACGAGGTCGGCACGGACCCAGGTGATGGCCTCGCGCGGATCGATCTCCCGGGCGCGGTCGATGGCGACCTGGGAGATGTCGAGGGCGCTCACCTGCCAGCCCTGATCGGCCAGCCAGCGAGCGTCGGCACCCTCACCCGATCCGACCTCCAGCGCGCTACCCGGTTCGAGGTCCGACACCTCAACGGGCAGAGCAGGATTGACGTCAGATGTCCAGAGCTTCCCGGCGTCGCGGTACCGCGCATCCCATTCGTCGGCACTGTGTGGATCAACACCGCCTGGATCAACACCGCCTGGATCAACACTGTGTGGATCAACGCCGCCTGGATTGATGTCTGTGTGGTGGTTCTCGGTGGTCATGACGCCACTGTGGCACGGCGTCCGGCCACCGTCGAGGCTCCTTGCGCGCTCGGCAAGAACGGGCAGACTGGTGCTCATGGCCTTCCCCATTCGTATCGGTGTCCAGATCCAGCCCCAACACGCCCCCGACTACTCACTCATCCGTGATGCGGTCCTGCGCGCCGAGGACGCCGGCGTCGACGTGGTCTTCAACTGGGATCACTTCTATCCGCTCTACGGTGATCCGGACGGCGCCCACTTCGAATGCTGGACGATGCTCGGCGCGTGGGCCGAGCAGACCGAACGCGTCGAGATCGGCGCCCTGGTGACCTGCAACTCCTACCGCAATCCCGAATTGCTCGCCGACATGGCGCGCACCGTCGACCACATCTCCGGCGGTCGCCTCATCCTCGGTATCGGCGCGGGCTGGTTCCAGAAGGACTACGACGAGTACGGCTATGAATTCGGTACCCCCGGAACACGACTCGCCGATCTCAGCGAGGCGCTGCCGCGTATCGATGCCCGGCTGAAGAAACTCAATCCGGCACCGACCCGCCACATCCCGATCCTCATCGGTGGGAGCGGCGAGAAGAAGACCCTGCGGTATGTCGCCGAGTACGGCGATGCCTGGCACGGCTTCAACGACGTGGAGATCTACCGGCACAAGTCGAAGGTGCTCGCCGGGCATTGCGAAGCGGTGGGCCGCGATCCCGGCGACATCGAGCGGTCGGCCGGCGTCCAGTACAAGGGCGACGTCGACGAACTGCTGCGCAGCGCCGACGCGATCAGCGCCGAGGGCGTGACGTTGTTGACCGTCGGGATCACCGGACCCGACTACGACATGACCCCGGTGGAGGCGCTGTGCCGCTGGCGCGGATGATGATTCACTGAACTCAGGCATCAGGGAGCGAGTGCCCCCGGAGGATCCGAGGAGACGAGATGTCGGCGATCTGGGTGGTGGCGATCATCGCGGCCGCGGTCTGCGTGTGCTGTTGGGTGGCGTCGCTGATCACCGGCGACACGTCCTGGGTCGACCGCATCTGGTCGGTGGTGCCGGTCGTCTACCTGTGGGTGTTCTGCGGGGCCGCCGGATTCGACGATCCGCGCCTGCTGGTGATGGCGCTCCTGGTGACCCTGTGGGGTGCGCGGTTGACGTTCAACTTCGCACGCCGCGGCGGGTACTCGGGCATGGAGGACTACCGCTGGCAGATCCTGCGGTCCAAGATGACGGGCCCGCAGTTCGGGCTGTTCAACCTGTTCTTCATCGTCATCTATCAGAACCTGCTGCTGGTGCTGATCACGCTGCCGGCCAACACCGCACTGCATCACCAGGGCGGTTTCGGTGTGCTCGACGTCGTCCTGGCCGTGTTGTTCCTGGCCTTCCTGGCCGGTGAGACCGTCGCCGATCAGCAGCAGTGGGAGTTCCACGCCCGCAAGGCGGCCGACGTCGCGGCGGGTCGGGAGCCGGCCTCGCGGTTCCTGCGCACCGGCCTGTTCCGCTACTGCCGGCACCCGAACTACTTCTGCGAGCAGGCGCAGTGGTGGGTGATCTACGCGTTCGGGGCGTCGGCGGCGGGTTCGGTGCTGCAACCGAGCATCGTCGGCGCACTGCTGCTGACCGTGTTGTTCATCGGATCGACGAGGTTCACCGAGTCGATCACCGTGTCCAAGTACCCGGAGTACACCGACTACCAGCGCAGCACCTTCGGGTACTTTCCGCTGCCACCGCGCAGACACACGCAGGTTGCCTGACCACCGTTCCCCTCGGGGGTAGTGACTATCTTGTTCCCATGGGTTGCGCACGAGTGTCCGGACCTGTCCGTGCCGCGCTGACTGTGGTGGTGAGTGCTGCCGCGTTACTGGTATGCCTGCTCACCGCCGGTTTCGCGGCTGCCGAACCGCCGTCCCGGCTTCCCGAGCCGGTGTCCGACCCGGCCGACGTGCTCACCGAATCCCAACGCGCCGACATCGAGCGGGCCGTCGACGAACTCTCCGACAAGCACAACGTGCAGCTGTGGGTGGTCTATGTGAAGACCTTCGGCGGTCTGGACACCACCACCTGGGCGCAGCAGACGATCGCACTCAGTGAGCTCGGCAATCAGGACCTGCTGCTCGCGGTTGCGACCGACGACCGCGCCTATCGGTTCGCCGTTCCCGACAACGCCTCGACCACCGATCTGACCAACGAGGATCTGGCATCGATCGCGCAGGACGACATCGTGCCCGCGCTCCGCCGACAGGACTGGGCCGGGGCGGCCATCGGCGCGGCCAACGGGGTCAGCTCGACCCTCGATCCGTCCTACACCGGCTACCTGGTGGCCGGCGGGGTCGGCGCGGTCGCGGTGATCGGCGGCGGTGGTGCGTGGGCCTACTCGCGGCGCCGCAAGCGCCAACAGGTCGAGGCAGGCGTGGAAGCCGTCCGGGATCAGGAACTGACCGCCGATCAGCTGGCGGCGCAGCCGCTGGAGGTGCTCGATCCGTGGTCGCGGGAGGTGCTCACCGACACCGACAACGCGATCCGCACCAGCGACGAGGAACTCCGGCTGGCGATCGGCGAGTTCGGCGCCGGTCAGACGGCGCCGTTCCGGTCGGCGGTCGATGCCGCCAAGGCGGCGCTCGCGTCGTCATTCGCGCTGCGGCAACGCCTCGACGACAACATCCCCGAGACCCCCGACGAACAGCGCTCGATGCTGGTACAGATCATCACCACCTGCACCGACGCCGACCGCGCCCTCGACGAGCAGGTCACCGCGTTCGACGAGATGCGCAACCTGCTGATCAACGCGCCGGCGCGCTTCGACGAGCTCACCCGCCGGGTCGTCGACCTGCATACCCGGGCCGATGCATCCGAGCAGCAGTTGAGCGGACTCGTCGCCCGGCACGGTGAGCAGACGTGCACCTCGATCCTGCAGAACGTGGTGCTCGCGCGGCAGGAGATCGAATTTGCCGAGCGCAGCGCCGATCAGGGCCGGTCGGCCATCGCCCGCCCGGCCGGGGAACAGGGACCGGCCGTCGCCGACATCCGAGCCGCCGAGGGCGCGATCGCCCAGGCCGACAAACTCCTCGACGCCATCGACAACGCCGAGGGCAACATTGCTGCCGCGCACAGCCAGATGGGTTCGCTGATCGCCGAGGTGGAGGGCGAGATCGCGGAGGCCGCCGCACTGACCGCCGACGGCGGGCCCGGCCTGGCGAATGCGGTGACGGCGGCGTCGACGGCGCTGTCGAATGCGAAGACCCGGTCCGAGGACGACCTGCTCGGCACCTTCACCGCCCTCGTGGACGCCGACGCCGACCTCGACGACGCGCTGGAAGCGGCGCGCGGCGCGGCCGCCGAGCGCACCCGCCGGGCCGAGGTGCTGTCGGCGGCACTGACCGCCGCCGAGGCCAAGGTAACGGCGGCGCGGGACTTCATCGGCACCCGGCGCGGTGCCGTGCAGTCGGTGGCACGCACCCGGCTGTCGGAATCCGAACGGCTCCTGCAGGCCGCGCGCGACGCGTCGGCCACCGATCCGTCCACCGCGACCGACTCGGCGCGACGTGCCGGTGCCCTCGCCGATCAGGCGCTGATGGCGGCCCAGGGTGACGTGGTCAGCTGGCAGCAGGGGCAGCAGGGGCAGCAGCGCTCGTCCGGGTCGTCGGCGGCCGGGGCGGTCCTCGGCGGCATCCTCGTGGACAGCTTCCTGCGCGGCAGCATGCGCGGCGGCGGTTTCGGAGGTGGATTCGGCGGCGGTGGCTACACCAGCGGCGGGCGCAGTCCCGGGTCGTTCGGCGGGTCGTCGAGTTCGGGTCGGATCGGGGTCGGCGGGCGGTTCTGATCGGCAAGGTACTGCTTCGGATGATCATTCGCGACACCAACGTCGTCTCCGAGCTCATGGGCACAGAGCTCATGGGCACAGAGCTCATGGGCACAGAGCTCATGGGCACAGAGCTCATGGGCACAGTGCCCGATGCCCGGGTTCGAGTGGGTGGACCGACCCATCGGGCGGTGACCGCAGCCGTCCCTCCTGCCACGCCCGTGTTCGCGTCGGGCTACGTCGCGGAATCCGGGGACGACGAAGCGGGATCGGCATCGGCGGGCGGACCATCATCGGCACCGGAAGCCGGTTCGGATCGGAGCTTCGGGGGTGCACTGGGCACCGGTGTGGCCTGCTGCCGTCCCCACACGAAGTAGGCGATCGGGCCGAGGAAGTTGACGAAGCTCGCCGCGACCCACGCCCCTTGGGTCCGCGCACCAGGTAGTCGGGCCGCAACCACAGGTCGCGCAGCGCGGCCACCTGCAGGGCGATCTGTGCTGTCGCGCCACCGATGATCAGCGCTCGCGAACGGGTGGACAGTTTGGTGAACCGCTTCTTTCGACGTCGTGTCATATGTCACAGTAGTCCCGCTTTTACTTCGATACTCTAAGTATTAGAGTTACGAAGTGTGATGGCGACCAAGGACGACAACGTCGCAGTGGCCCGGCGGCTGCGGCCCGCGGTCACCCGGCTGTACCTGATGATGCGTCGCCACACCCCGATCCCCGAGTACACCGCGGCACAGGCATCCGGCATGGCCACCCTGCTCGACCACGGACCGATGCGGATGGGCGAGTTCGCCGACCGCGAATCGATCCGGATGCCGACCGCCACCAGCCTCATCGACGGGCTCATCCGCAACGGGCTGGTGCAACGCGAACGCGATCCGGCCGACCGCCGTGCGGTTCTGGTGTCGGTGACCGATCACGGTCATGCGGTCCTCGACCGGGTTCGAGCCCAACGCGATGACGCCCTGGCCGTCGCCATCGCAGCGCTCTCCGACGACGACCGCGCCGCGCTGGCCGCCGCCGCACCGGCCCTGCAGGCCCTCCACGAATCCCTTGAGGGCGCTGTGCAATCGAAGAACGCGCAATCCAAGACCGTCCACCGATAAAGACACACCGTCAGCGAGGAGAACAATGACCACCACCTCGACGACACCGGCCCAGAGTTCCGACGCCGCAACATCTTCCGACCAGCCCCACGACGAGCACTCGTTGCTCGCGACCTTTGCCCGGCAACCGAGAACCGTCTGGGTGACCGCCTTCGCCGCGGTCATCGCGTTCATGGGCATCGGCCTGGTCGACCCGATCCTCAACAGCATCGCCGAGGCGCTCAACGCCCCGCCGGACAAGCTGACCCTGCTCTTCGGTGTCTACGTCGGCGTGCAGTGCGTCGCCATGCTGATCACCGGATGGTCGGCGTATCGGTTCGGTCCCAAGCGCACCCTGACCGCGGGTCTGACGCTCATCGTCGTCGCCGCGGGAATCTCGGCCTTCGCCAACGGAATCGACCAGCTCATCGCCTACCGCGTCATCTGGGGATTGGGTAATGCCCTGTTCATCGCGACGGCCCTGGCCTTCATCGTCAGCTCCGCCAAGGGCAGTCAGCACGGCGCGATCATGCTCTACGAGGCGGCGCTCGGCGTCGGCCTGGCCGTCGGCCCGCTGCTGGGTGCGATCCTCGGATCGTGGACCTGGCGTGCGCCTTTCGGCGGTACCGCCATCCTGATGTTGATCGGCGCCATCCTGTGTGCGGTGATGTTGCCCGCCGACGGCCCGCGCACCGAACGCCAGCCCGTGCGGATCATCGATCCCCTCAAGGCACTACGCAACCGCACCCTGCTGATCACCTCGATCGGTTCGGCCTTCTATACCGGTGCCCTGTTCACCGTCATCGCCTGGGCCCCGATTGCCATGGGGCTCAAGCCGATCTGGGCCGGACTCATCTTCTTCGGCTGGGGTCTGCTGACCGCGCTGGCCGGCGTGTTCGTGGCTCCGCGCCTCGCCGAGAAGATCGGTCAGCGCGGCGGTGTGATGACGGCGATCGCCACCTACGCCGTCGTCATGGCCCTCGCCGGGGTCGGCACCTTCACCGACCAGGTGTGGCTGATCGGTCTGGCCGTCGTGCTCTCGGGTATCCCGTCGGGCGTGCTCAACACGCTGTTCACCGGTGTCGCCATGTCGTCCGGTGACGCGAGCACCCCGCGGTCGGTGTCGAGTGCCGGCTACTCGTTCCTGCGCTGGGCCGGTGCCGCGGTCGCCGCTGTGCTCGTCGCCCATCTGGCCGAATGGTTCTCGTCGGTGGCCGCTCCGTGGTGGTTCGCCGCCGGGTACTGCGTCGTCGCCGTCATCGCGGTGAGTTTCGTGACCACCAAGGCCGCCGAATCGCGTGACGTCGATGAGGAAGCCGCCCTGATCGGGGCCGAGGAGTACTGAGCCGTACCACTGCCGATACAACCGGGATGAGTAGCAGCAGCAACGTCAATTATTGACGCGAGCAGCGCTATTCGTCCCGGTAGTATTCGCCTGTCCCCATTCCCCTGTGCCCCATTCCCCCTGGCTTACCGAGTGGATCAGTCCAGCCAGTCCAGCACCGACGCCGCGGTCCAGCTCTGCTGCATACTGCCGAGCGGTTCCCCGGTGAACGGTTCGTAGTACTCGGCGAACGCACCGTCGGTGGCCTGCCGCAACCCCTCGTCGCGCAGCCGGGCCGAGCGTTCCGGCCAGCCGCGCCGCGCGAACGCCCAACTGAACAGCCACGTCATCACCGGCCACACCGGGCCACGCCAGTACTCCCGCGGCCGGAAGTCGTTGGAGATCGGCGACGTCGACGGCGGTACGGCGTAGCGCAGGTCGGGGTGACCGCAGAACCGTGGGCCGTCGAACAGGCGCATCAGCGCGCGCTCGGAATCTCGGGACAGTCCACCGCACAACAACGGTGCGAACTGCGCGATCGTTTCGGTGGTGATCCACCTGTTCGCACGGAGATCGAAATCCCTTGCGGCACCGTTTCTCTCGTTGGAGGCCGCGACCACGCCGGCCCGGAACCGATCCGCCCAGGCCCGCAGATCGCGGACATCGGCGCGCGGCTTCGAGTAGTCCTCGCCGATCGTCGCGAGGACGTCACACGCGAGCGCGAAGATCGCGCTGACGAAGACGTCCTCGACGGCGAAGCTCATCACCTTGGGGAGCAGATCGTCGTCGTAGTTGGCGCGCTTCATCTCCTCGACGAGCCAGATGTAGCGGTCGTATTCGAGGTCGGTCGGTCGCATCGACAGGTCGGAGACGTGGTCGAGGTCGGCGCGCTGGAACGGTGGGAGGTCGTCACCCGGCGTGACACCCGCGTAGGGCTTGTCCCAGCGCGGGGAGTTGTCCATCCCGGATTCCCACCCGTGATAAATGGTGATGCGGCCCCGGCCGTTGGGGTCACGGGCGTGCGCGAGCCATCGATGCCACCGCACCAGCGAACCCCACCGGCGGTCGATGAACTCGTTGGCCACCTGCCGCGTGGTGCGCCCATGACGACGCGAGTGATCGAGGATCCGCTGCACCGCAATCGCGTGCACCGGCGGCTGGGTGATGCCGGAGGTGTCGGGGTAATCCGGCGAACAATCGGCCAGCCGCGCGCACTCCCACCGACGTGGGCCCGGGAAGTAGCCGTCGCGACCGTTGGCGAACACGATGTGCGGGATCATCCCGTTGGTCCACTGCGCCGAGAGCAGCGTGTCCATCTCGATGACGGCGCGCTCCACCGACAACGGGGCCAACCCGACCGTGACGAACGCCGCATCCCAGCTCCACATATGCGGGTAGAGCCGGGGTGCGGCACTGGTCATCGTGCCCAAGTCATTGCCCCGCAGCAGGTACGCGGCACGCGCCGCGAGCTGCGTCGGGGTGAATCCATAGCGCGCCACGCGTCGATTCTGCCCCGCGGACCCCGATGCCGCCGGGCGAGCGCACTGGAGCCCCTAGGCTTGACCCCATGCCCACCGCACTGATCACCGGCGCGAGCCGCGGCCTCGGTGCCGAGATCGCCCGGCAACTCGCCCCCACCCACGACCTGCTGCTCGGCGGCCGACCGTCGGCCGAGCTGGATGCCTTGACCACGCAACTCGACGGCGCCTCCACCTTCCCGGTGGAGCTGACCGACCACGACGCCGTCGAGGCCGCCACGGAGGCCATCACCTCCCTCGACGTCCTGGTGCACAACGCCGGGGTGGGCAGCAGCCTGTCGCCGGTCGGCGAGACACCCGCCGACGAGTGGCGCCACATCCTCGAGGTGAACCTGATCGCCGCGGCCGAACTCACCCGCCTGCTGCTCCCCGCGCTGCGCGCGGCGGGCGGGCACGTCATCTTCATCAACTCCGGCGCCGGTCAACGCGCCAATCCCGGGTGGGCGCCGTACGCGGCGAGCAAATTCGGGCTACGGGCCCTTGCCGACGCCCTGCGGGCCGAGGAACCGGACCTGCGCGTCACCTCGGTCTTCCCCGGCCGCATCGACACCGACATGCAACGCGACCTCATCGCCATCGAGGGCAAGGAGTACGACGCATCGCAGTTCCTCGCCCCGGCGACGGTGGCCGCGGCCGTGCTGATGGCGATCCACACACCCGCCGACGCCCACCCCACCGAGATCGTGCTGCGGCCGACCGGACGTCAGTGATGCGTCAGGGCGTCACAGCTGGACCAGGTCGGAGGCCTGCCACACCGCACGCATCGAGGTGATCTTGCCGTCGGCGTCAAACACCATGATGTCGACCGGGGTGATCTCGAAGCGCATCCCGGCGGTGCCGGTGACCAGGGTGAACTCGAAGACCGCGGTGTCGCCGGCGATCTTCTTCCACTTCAGGGTCGCGGTGCGCTCGTCCATGCCGGTGATCACCGAGTAGAACTCCACCAGCTGCTCGCGGGTGTCGCGGATGTCGGCGCCGATCGGGTCCTCGACGGTGGCGTCGGCGGCGTAGAGATCGGCGATCTGTTCGGCGGTGCCACTGGTGAGGTACTCGATGTAGTTCTCGACGACGGCGTTGATCTTGTCGCTGAGTTCGGCTGCGGTGTCCTGCTCGACGGTCATGGGTACCCTTCCAGGGAAACGAGAACGTGTTCTAGTTTCACGGTAGCAGTCGCGCGCCGCTCAGCCGAGCCGTTCGTAGATCGTCGCGTTGGCCAGACCGCCCGCCTCGCACATCGTCTGCAGCACGTACCGGCCACCGGTCTGCTCGAGGGCGTTGATCGCCGTCGTCGCCAATCGCGCGCCGCTGGCGCCGAGTGGGTGGCCGATCGCGATCGCTCCGCCGTGCACGTTGACCCGATCGAGGTGGACGCCGAGGTCGCGTGCCCAGGCCAGCACCACCGGCGCGAACGCCTCGTTGACCTCGAACAGGTCGATGTCGGCGAGAGCCAGTCCGGCCTTCGCCAGCACCTTGCGGGTGGCCGGAATGATCGCGGTGAGCATCAACAGCGGATCGTCGCCGGCGACCGCCATCGTGTGCACCCGCACGCGCGGGCGCAGGCCGAGCGCAGCGGCCCGCTCCTCGCTCATCACCAGCACGGCCGCCGAGCCGTCACTGATTTGGCTCGCGTTGGCCGCCGAGATCACCCAGTCGATCTCGGGGAACCGCACCCCCATCGCCGGGTCGTGGTAAGCCGGAGGCAGAGCGGACAGTTGACCGAGGGTGGAGCCGACCCTGATTCCCTCGTCGGCGGTGAGCCCGGCCAGGGGTGCGATCTCCTGGTCGAAACGTCCGTCCTTGGTTGCGGCGGCTGCCAATTCGTGTGAGCGCAGCGAGAACTCGTCGATGGCCGACTTGGCAATGCCCCAGCGCACCGCGATCAGCTCCGCGGAGATCCCCTGTCCCACAAGCCCGTCGGGGTAACGCGCGTCGAAGGCGACTCCATTGGGATCGCTGACACCTTGAGCAGCCGATCCCATGGGCACCCGCGACATGGATTCCACTCCGGCCGCGACGACGACGTCGTTGACACCGGCCATGATGCTCTGCGCGGCAAAGGCGATCGCCTGTTGTCCACTTCCGCATTGTCGGTCAACGGTGACACCCGGAACCGACTCGGGGTATCCCGCGGCGAGCAAGCCGCGACGGGCGATGTTGAAAGACTGCTCACCGACCTGGGTGACCGCCCCGGTGATCACGTCGTCGATGTCGGACGGTTCGATTCCGTTGCGCGACACGATCTCTCGAAGGGAGTGCGCGAGCAGGTCAACGGGATGCACGTCGTGCAGAGCTCCGGAGGGCTTACCCTTGCCGACCGGGGTTCGGACGGCGTCGACGATGACGGCAGTGGTCATGATGAATCTCCTTGCATCAGTGGGTTACTACATACGGGGGTTGCTCGGGTCCCGGCGATCGCCGGGGACGGGTGTGGTGGCAGTGAGCGGGTCGCCGGCCGGAGTCGTGACGGTGACCCCGGCGTAGGCGACCAACGCGGCGGCCCCGGCGATGGCTGCGATGATCCACCACGAGACGCAGCGCGCGAGTCCACCGGCGAGGACGGCGACGAGCACACTCGTGCCGATCGTGGTGCCGAACTGTCTGCCCATGGTGACGACGGCGCTCCCGCGCGCCGCCATGTCCATCGACAGTCGCTGCGTTGCGCCCGCCAGCAGGGCTGGGATGGTCAGTCCCACGCCGATTCCACCGAGAAGCCATCCCGGCAGGAAGCAGGCTGCGTACGAACCATGAAGCGCGGCAATAGACGTGGAAACACCGATCACGATGCTGCCGGCGGCCCAGATCAGCGATCCGAGTGCGGCGAGCGGCCACGGCGAGATATGTGCCGCCCGACGGCCGACCAGCACCGTCACCACCGGCACCATCAACGGTCCGGGCGCGATGGCGAGTCCGCTGAGCAGCACCGAATAGCCCCCGTCCTGCTGCAGCAACAGGATGGCGTTGAGGAGTCCGGCGGCGAATGCGACGCTGAAGATCAGCATCGCGATCGTACCGAAGGTGAACCGTCGATCGTCGAACAGTTGCCGTGGGACGAGCGCCTCGGCCGCCCGGCGATCGGCGACGACGAAGACGGCCGCAGAGAGCACTGCCGCCACAAGCACCGCGATCGACGACGGAGAGCCCCAGCCCCAACTGTCGCCGTTGATCAGATACAAAACCGCCAGAGCACTCGCCGCCCCCAACAGCACCGAACACATCAGCGTTCGCACCACCGAGCCCGGAGCTCGTCGGCGTTGCGCGGATGCCGGATCCTTCGCGAACACGCCCAGCGCGAGCAGGACGAAGGCGATCCCCAGCGGCACGTTGATCACGAACGCCATGCGCCAACTGATCTCGACGAGGACGCCACCGACCACCGGGCCCAGTGCCGCCGCCATGCCCGACGTCGCCGCCCAGATCCGCATGCCCGCCGCGCGGCGGTGGGCCGGTAGCGAGGTGACCAGCAGCGACATGCTCGCGGGTGTCAGCGCTGCCGCGCCGACCGCCTGCAGCACGCGCGCGCCGATCAGCACACCGAGCGTCGGTGCCGCGGCCGCCAGTGCCGAGCCGGCCGTGAACACGAGGACACCGGTGATGAATCCGCGGCGGTTGCCCACCCGATCGCTCCACGATCCGAGTGGGACGAGCAGCGCGGCGAAGGTGATCGCGTACGCCGACAACGTCCAGCTGATCGTGCCCAGGCCGGAACCGGGGAATTCGTGTGCGAGCTGATCGAAGGCGACGTTGACGACGAACAGGTCGAGTGCAACCAGAAAGGGTGCCCCGCACGCTACCGTCAGCAGCCACTTCTGACTATGGGATCTCATAGTCAGATGTCTACACCCTGACTATTGCACGGTCAAGTCAGAGTAGGATGGGTTCATGAATCTGACGGGGCCCCTCACCGACCGCGACAGCTGGAAGGCTCGGCACTGCTCCATCGACAAGGCCATGGGCGTCGTCGGCACCCGGTCGGCGATGCTGATCCTGCGTGAGGCCTTCTACGGCGCAACCAGATTCGACGAGTTCGCCCGGCGGGTCGGCATCACCGACGCCGTCGCCTCGGCGCGATTGCGGGAGCTCACCGACGCCGGCATCTTCGTCAAGGTCCCCTACCGCGAGCCGGGCAGCCGCGTGCGTAACGAGTACCAACTCACCGAGATGGGCCGTGACCTGCTCCCCGTCGTCCTCGGGCTGATGCAGTGGGGCAACCGGTACCTGCAGGACGACGGTGGACCGCTGCGGCTCAATGCCGTCGACGACGGCACTCCCGTCACCGTCGAGGTCCGCTCCGCCGACGGGGAGCGACTCGGCTCCGACGACATCGCCGTCTCCGTCGCACCCCACGTCATGCGATCAAACGATCGGGACTGACGCCACGTCGGCAGGCGGGGCAGGGTTGGGTGTTTGATATGTTCGCCGACACGTTGGCGAACGCCGACTGTGCTCGACCGAACCGGGGATCACGCGCGACCCCGACGACCCGCTGGGAGGAGCCGCGATGACCTACCCATCGGGTCCGCAAGGGGGTTCGGCGCAGAGTGGTCCGGTGCAGTGGGGATCGGCCATCGGCGGGCCGCAACCACCACCGGTGTGGCAGCAGCCGACACCCGCGCACAAGCCCGGCGTCGTGCCGCTGCGGCCGCTCGACACACGTGACCTGATCGACGCCACGTTCTCGGCGATCCGATTCTTCCCCGGCATCACCTTCGGGATCACGGCCGGTCTCACCGCTCTCCTGACCGTCGTCTCGGCCGTCCTCGCCGCAGTGATCGTCACCGTCGAATCCGGCGGACATCCCGACCTCACGTCGTGGTTGGGCGCGATGGACAACGACTGGGCGAACTCACTGATCGGCGCGGCGGTCGTGGCACTGGCGGCCGGCCCCCTGGCCTACCCGCTCAACGCCGCCGCGGTCGGCGTGCGCACGACGTGGGCGGAGCTGTGGGCTCAGGTCCGTCCCGTCGGCGGGCACATCCTGGCGGTGGCGCTGGTGCTGTGCGGGGTGTTCTGCATTCCCGACGTCGTCGTCCTCGCCCTCGATTCGCTGACGGGCGGCGACGACGATCTCGTCGTCGCGGCCATCCTCCTCGTCGGTGTCGCGGCGATCATCCCGACCATCTGGGTCACCGTGCGGATCGCACTCGCCCCGGCGGCGGTGGTGATCGAACGGCTCGGCCCGCTCGCCGCGATCCGCCGGTCCGCGACGCTGACGCACCGATCCTTCTGGCGCTACTTCGTTGTGCTGCTCCTCATCTGGATCCTCTCCGGGATCATCAACGGGGTGCTGGGTATGGCATCGGAGATGATCTCCGATGCCACCGGAAGCGGCGGGGTGGCCGCCCTCGTCTCCGCAGCGGTTCTGGTACCGCTGATCACCGCGCTGGTCTCCCCCGTCGAGGCGATCGCGACGTCGCTGCTGCACGTCGACGCCCGGATCCGGCGCGAGGGCTACGACCAACAACTCGCCCAGATCGCCGCCGCGCGGGGAGGCCCGCGATGAGCGGCTCGATCATCCTTCTCGCCGACGGACTCTCGCCTGACAACGACCAGGCCCGCCAGTGGGCCCGCGACGAGTTGTCGGGATCGCGCTATCAGCCCCCACAACCCGGTCTGCTCGACCGACTCGCCGACGGGCTCTCGCGCTGGTTCACCGACCGGGTCGGGGATCTGCTCTGGTCGGATGCGAGTGTCGCCACGATCATCGGGGTCGTGCTGGGGCTGCTCGTCCTCGCATTGATCGTCTACGCGCTACTCTTCGTCCGCCGCACGCCACGCTCCGTTTCCGACGCCGAGGTCGGTCCGGTCCTGGGCGGTGACCCGTTGTCGGCCAAGGAGTTTCGTCGCAAGGCCGAGGAGATGCTCGCCGCCGGCGATCACGACGGATGTGTACGCGAGGCGATGCGTGCGCTGACCCGGCGCTCCGCCGAACGGGGTGTGCTGCGCGACGCCCCGTCGCTGACCGCACACGAGGTGGCGGTGCGCCTGCGCACGCCGTTCCCCGACCACGGACGCGAACTCACCTACGCGGCCAACCTGTTCGACGCGGTGGTCTACGGATACCGGCACGCCACCGCCGAGCAGGCCCGCCTCGTCCTCGATCTCGATGAGTCCCTGCGCGCGACCCGGCCGGCGACGTCGACGACACCCGCTGCCGTCGAGGGATTCGCGGTGCCGCGATGACCACCGACGTCTCTGCCGGAGGCACCGCCACCGCATCGACGGGCCCGGTGCCGGCCCCGCCCCGCCGGAACCGCCGGCGGGCCCTGTGGATCTGGTTGCCGATTGCCGCGGTCATCCTGGTCATCGTCGCGATCCTGGCCATCGTCGCCGTCGGGGGGTCCGCCGACGAACGCGGCAACTCAGTCCCCGGCGATCCGGGCAATTACGGCGGGAACGGTTCCAGTGCACTCGCGAACATCATCGGTGACCACGGCGGCGACGTGAAGGTCGTTCGCGGACTTGCCGATCTGACGGTCACCCCGAAACCCGACGGCGACACCACCGTCGTGGTCACCAACACGCCGGCGATGACCGCCGAAACCGCCCGGGCGTTTGCCGAGCGGGTCCGGGGCGCGAGGCGGGTGGTGCTCGTCGACGCGAACGATACGGTGCTGGACGCCCTCGGTCTCCCGGTGACCGAGTGGAGCAGTGTGGTCTTCGGCCAGTCGGGCATCCGCGCGGACTGCAGCGTCGCCGGAATCGAACCGACCGATACGGTGACGCCGTCGACCGCCCACTACGTGGCCACCGATGCGTCGTCGACCGTGTCGTGCTTCCCGTCCGGGTCGGCGAACGATCCGGCGGCGGGAACACCCGGTGCCGAGGTGGTGGTCGCCGATCCCTCGGCCGACCTGCCCGAGACGATCGTGATGACCGGCGCGATGACCACCAATTCCAGCCTGGCCGACGTCGACAATGCCGGGGTCACCGTGCGCACCATGGCCACCGGCGACAACGTGCTCTGGTACGTTCCCCTGCCCTCCGATCGTGTCGAGAGCGAGGACGACGATGAGGACTCCGTTCTCCCGTCGATCGTCTGGCCGTTGTTCTTCCTCGCCTTCTTCGTCACGATCGCCGTCTCGCTGTGGCGCGGCCGCCGATTCGGACCACTTGTCGCCGAACCACTTCCGGCCGTCGTCAAGGCCATCGAGACGACCCGGTCACGGGGACGCCTCTACCGCAAGGCCGCCGACGCCGGGCGTGCCGCCGCAATCCTGCGCGTCCACACCACCGCGTCGATCGCCCGCTACCTCGGCCTGGCCTACGACCCGGTCCGGGCACTCGACGCGATCTCCTCGGACACACCGATCGAGCACGACCCGGCACTGGATTCCGTCGTTGCCGCCGTCGCGTCGGCGACCGGACGCGACTCCCGACAGGTCGCCGCGCTGCTGGTCGGCCCACTCCCCACCGACGACACCCAGCTGGCGCAGTTCACCTCCGACCTGACCGACCTCGAGAAGGAAGTTCGACGCACACCATGACCTCTGAACCCGCGACCCCTCACCCCACTGCGCACTCCGAGCCCACCGTCTCCGTCGCCAAGGACGCCGCCGGAGCCCAGGACACTGCCGGAGCCGCAGCCCGCGATCCACGCCAGACCCTGGGTGCGGTCCGCGCCGAGGTCGCCAAAGCGGTTGTCGGACAAGACCCGGCCGTCGCCGGCATCCTCATCGCGCTGCTGTGCCGTGGTCACATCCTGCTCGAAGGTGTTCCGGGAGTGGCGAAAACCCTGCTGGTGCGATCGGTGGCGCAGGCGTTGGCGGTGGACACCAAACGGGTGCAATTCACCCCGGATCTGATGCCCGGTGACGTCACCGGGTCGCTGATCTTCGACAACGCCACCTCCGAGTTCACCTTCCGGCCCGGTCCGGTCTTCACTAACCTGCTTCTCGCCGACGAGATCAACCGCACCCCACCCAAGACCCAGGCCTCGTTGCTGGAGGCGATGGAGGAACGTCAAGTCTCCGTCGACGGTGTGCCGCGGCCGCTGCCCGACCCGTTCCTGGTGGCGGCCACCCAGAATCCCGTCGAGTACGAGGGCACCTATCCGCTGCCCGAAGCCCAGTTGGACCGGTTCCTCCTGAAGGTCACGTTGCCGATCCCGCCGCGCGACGACGAGATCACCGTATTGAGCAGGCACGCAGCCGGATTCAATCCGCGTGACCTGACCGCCGCGGGCCTGCGACCGGTGGCCTCGGCGGCCGACATCGTCGCCGGCGCCGACGCGATCCGACACGTGGCGGTGGCGCCGGCGATCGCCGCCTACATCGTCGACATCGCGCGCGCCACCCGCAGTTCACCGTCGCTGGCGTTGGGGGTCAGTCCGCGTGGTGCCACCGCATTGTTGTCCACGAGCCGTGCCTGGGCGTGGCTGTCCGGCCGTGACTTCGTCACCCCGGACGACGTCAAGGCACTCGCGCAATCGACTCTGGCCCATCGGCTCTCGTTGCGTCCGGAGGCGGAGTTGGAGGGCGTCTCGGTGGCCGCGGTGCTCGACGCCGCGATCAACTCGGTACCGGTCCCGCGCTGATGGTGCTGACCGGCCGCTTCGTCGCCCTCCTCTCGCTGGGCATCATTCCTGCGGTGGTGTTCCCCCACGTGTGGGTGGTGTTGCTGTGGGTGTTCGCCTGCGCGGTGGTGATGGCGGTCGATCTGCTCGCGGCCGGTTCGACGGCGCTGCGACTGTATCGCCTTCCGTCGGCACCAATCCGTCTCGGTGCTGCCGGTTCGTCGGTGATCGTCGCCGAGAATGTCGGGACCCGGAGATTCAGAGGGCGGCTGCGTGATTCGTGGCAGCCCTCGGCCGGGGTGCGGTCCGGTGAGCACGACCTCGACATCCCGCCGGGCGAGCGCCGGGAACTGACCACCGTTCTGGTGCCGGTGCGCCGCGGTGATCGGCTCGCGGTACGCGCGACCATCCGACGCCCCGGTCCGCTCGGCCTGGCCGCACGACAGCACAGCTATCCTCTGCCCGGGGTGATTCGTGCCCTGCCACCATTCAATTCACGCAAGCACCTCCCCTCACGCCTGGCCCGGCTACGCCAGCTCGACGGTCGGTCGGCCGTGCGTATCCGCGGTCAGGGCACCGAATTCGATTCGCTGCGTGACTATGTCGAAGGTGACGACGTCCGCAGCATCGACTGGCGCGCGACGGCACGCCGACGCTCGGTGGTCGTGCGTACCTGGCAGCCGGAGAAGGACCGCCACATCATCATCGTGCTGGACACCTCCCGGACCTCCGCGGCACGCGTCGGTGACGCGCCCCGCCTCGACGCGGCGATGGATGCGGCACTGCTGTTGTCGGCGTTGGCCGCCCACGCCGGTGATCGGGTCGACCTGATCGCCGGTGACAGGGTGATCCACCGACGTGTCGTCGGGTCGCCGCGCACCACCCTGCTCGGCGACCTGGTCAACGCGATGACCGAGCTGCAACCGGCTCTGTTGGAAGCGGATTGGCCGTTGTTGGCCGCCGAGGTCACCACGCTCACGCGGCAGCGGGCGTTGGTGGTGCTGCTGACGCCGCTCGAACCGGCCGCGGTGGAGGAATCGCTGCTCGCTCCGTTGTCGGTGCTCGCGTTGCGGCACAAGGTGATCATCGGCTCGGTCCGCGACCCGGCGGTGGAGGAGATGAGTGCGCGACGCGACGACGCCGCCGAGATCTACGAGGCAGCCGCGGCGGCGCGCACCCTGATGGTGCGTGAACGGACCGAATCGGCGCTGGGACGCATCGGGGTCGACGTGGTCGATGCCGATCCCGAACACCTCCCGGCCGCTCTGGCCGATCACTACCTGGTGCTCAAGTCACGCGGGCTGTTGTAGCAGTTTCGGTGGGGCCCTTCGTGATTCGATGCGCGGCCGAGTGCCGACGATCCTGCGAGTAGGAGTATTCGCCGGACCGAGCGGGTCGCGGTCGGGGCCACCGTCCGTCACCCGACGTCGGGCGCGGAGCTGAGTTGTCCCCAGAAGTCGATTGGTCCACAGATGGGGTGGCCGATCGTCGGCGTGAACGGTTTTGTCGGTGGCCGTCTTTACAATGATGGTCAGATCGAAGAGAGCTTCGACGGTCATCTTGTTCGAGGGGGCGAGGGTGAGCAGCATTCCATGGAGCGCGCGGATTCGTGGGGATGTGCGCGACGCGTTGTTGAAGCAGGGGCCGTCGCCGTGGCCGGGGTTGCCGCCGGAGTTTCTGTTCGGGGTGGATCCGGATCGGTTGGATCAGCATTCGATCAACGAGGTGTTGGTCGCGATGACCGAGTTGGATCGGTGCCGTTCCTATATGGCGTGGCTGGATTCGTATTTCACCGCGTATGTGGTGAGGTGTCTGACCGACCGGCCGTTGGACGAGTCGGCGGAGTACGCGCAGATCGCGGCCGAACACATCTCCCGCACCCGCAACCTGGCGATGGTGACCACCCGGCGGATGCTGGATGAGGCGATCGTGATGGCCACCCGCCTGCCGAAGACGGGGCGGGCACTACGCGAGGGGCGGATCAGCCACAGCCAGTTCCGGACCCTGATCGACCGCACCAACCTGCTCGATCCGGGGCCGGCCTTGCATCCGAACACCGCGCTGGTCGACGCAGCGATCGCCGAGCGGTTGTTCAGCAGGCAGGGGCAGTGGCCGGCGACGAGTTTGCGGGACATGGTCGACAAGATCGTGTTCCAGCATGCTCCGGACGCCGTGCGGGAACCGCGGAAACGGAACCTGGACAAGCGGGGTGTGTTCACTCATTTCGAGGGGGATGGGACCGGGGAGATCACCGGCACCATGTCCGCGGAGAACATCACGATCGCGGAGAAGACGATCGCCGCCCTGGCCGACTGCGCCTGCCGGAAAGACCCGCGGACGCGGCGGCAACGCCAGGCCGATGCCATGTACTCGTTGTTGTCGGGGACGCAGTTCGCGTGTGAATGCGGCAAAGAGGACTGCCCCGCCGACATTCCGGAGCCGGGCTGTATTCCGGATGTGCAGATCGTGCTGCACGTCATCGCCGATGAGACCACCGCTGCGGCGATCGAGGAACGCCAACAGGAACAGGAGCGCCAGGAACAGGAGCGCCAGGCGCAAGGACGGGGACGGTCCGATGCCGGCGACGAATCCGGTGGAGGTGCACGCCAATCGGTAGTTCAGTCGCGCCGTACGGAATCGAAGCCCGCATCCGAGCCGGATCTCGAGCCTGAGCTCGAGAAGGAACCCGAGCCCGAGCCGGCCACGCATACCGACACGCGTGCGGTGCAGATGACTCTGCCCGACGAATGCGGCTCGGACGCCGAGAGCGCAAGCGCAGAAACGGATGTCGCTGCGGAACCGCCACCCGAACCCGCCGACGATGGACCTCCCGATTCGGCGCCCGACGATGACACGGACGCCGCGCCCGCCGACGCCGAATCCCGCTCGGGCAGCACCGTTTCGGCCGCCGAGATGCCGATCGACGGGAACCTCGGCTACCTCGTCGGGCAGGGTGCGGTCATCCCCGAGCAGATCCTCGATCTGATCAGCCGATACCCGACCACGATCCGACGGATGGTGCCCAAGGGCGTGAATCCCGAGGACGTCGAACTCCCGTCGGCGTTGCCGTCGGATCCATACCGACTGTCGACGGCGTTGGACACATTCATCCGGATGCGCCACGGCGAGTGCGTCATCCCCGCCTGCCGGGGCAGTGCGTTCGACGGGGATTGCGATCACGTGCACGAATACGACCACGAGCACCCCGAACTCGGTGGACAGACCACCCCCGACGGGCTGAACGCCAAGTGCCGTGGCCATCACCTGCAGAAAACGCACTCCCGCTGGCTCGATGACCAGTACCGCGACGAGAACGGACGGCTGGTCACCGTCTTCACCACCCCGGAAGGCTTGAACATTCCGGGGCCGGCGGAAACCCTCGAAGACTTCTTCGGCGGGCTACGGCGCTACCGGTTCGCCGACCCACCAGCCGCGCCACCGACACCCCGGGAACCCGGGGTCATCCCCACCAGTAAGCGGGATCGGCTCGCCGCGAAGTACGAACGGCGACGCCGCGAACGGGAACGCAACCGGACCCGCATCGCCGATGGCGTCGACCCTTTGAACCCGCCACGCCCGAGACGACGCAAGAAGCGATACCCCGTCGTGCCTGATGACGGCGCACCACCACCCTTCTGAGGTGACTCCGATCAGCTACTGAATGTCACAGCTCATCGAAGGGTGCGGCGTACCGAAACGTGCCGCGGATCGGCGATTCCGATTGCCCCTCCGGGATTCGCAGTGCCTGAAAGTGCCTACCCCACTCGGGGTCCGGTGCTTCGATCCCCAGGTCGGCGGCCGTCCGGAAGCCGAACCGGGCGTAGTACTCGGGATCGCCGAGCAACGCGAGGACGTGCTCGCCGGCGGCCGCCGCGTCGTCGATCAGCCGCGTCATGAGGGCCGAACCGATGCCACCGCCCTGGGCGTGCGGGATGACCGCGAGGGGCCCGATGCCGATCGCGGGATCGTCGCCGACCCAGCCGCGGGTGCCGATCACGAAGCCGACGATCTCACCGTCGTCGACGGCGACGAGCGACAGAGCGAGCAGATAGCCGTCGTCGGCGAACAACGCGTCGGTCAACGCGGCCTCGACCGCGTCCTCCCCATCGGTGCCGTCGTCGAAGGCCGCCAAAATGATGTCCCGGATACGGGGTCGATCCTGCGTCGTCTCCTGGCGGATGTCGATCGTCATCCGACTCACGCTACCGGTGCCATGAAATCACGGTCGGCGGCGTCGATGTCGCCGCGCTCGCCGTCGTTGTACGCCCACCGTCCGAGCGTGAAGACGTAGACGAAGAAGCCGACCCACACGGTGACACCGATCCCGATGCGCGCCCAGGTGGGCAGCGGCGACGGCGTGACGAAGGCCTCGATGATGCCGGTGATCAGCAGCAGCCCCACCAGCCCGAGGGCGATGCCGATGGCGGCGCGACCCTGCGCGGCCAGCGACTGCAGCCTCGGCGTGTCGCCGGGCGCCACCCACGCCCAGAAGACGCGGAGTCCGACGCCGGCGGCCACGAACAGGCAGGTCATCTCCAGCAGCCCATGGGGGGTGATGAGGCCGAAGAACACGTCGGCGCGGCCGTGCCGGATCATGATCGACGCGGTGACGGCGAGGTTGAGCACGTTGCTCCACAGCACCATGATCACCGGTAACCCGAACACCCCGAAGGCGATACAGGTGGCCGCGAGCCAGAAGTTGTTGGACCACACGCGAAATGCGAACGAGGTTGCCGCGTGCTCGGAGTAGTAGTTCGCGAAGTCGTTGTTGACGAGTTCCTCGATCTCCTGTGGTGAGCCGAAACTGGTCTCCACCCGCGGATGATCGAGGAACCACCACGTCAACGCCACCATGGCGAGCACCGAGGCGATCATCGTCGTCAGCCACCACCAGCGGGTCGCATACAGCGCGGCCGGGAAGGTGCGTCCGAGGTAACGCCCGAGGGTCGCCCAGGCGCCGAGTTTGACCCCGGCCGCCCGCGACCGCGCCCGGGCCAGCAGCGACGACAGGTATCCGACGAGCGCGGGGTCGGGGGCGCTGGATCGGATCACCGACAGGTGCGTCGCCACCTTCTGATACTCGTCGATCATCTCGTCGGCCTCCGAGCCGGTGAGCCGACGCCGACGCGACAATTCGTCGAGTCGGTCCCAGGTCGGCTTCTTGGCCGCCACGTAGGCATCGAGATCCACGCCGACATGGTAGTGGCTGCGATGTTCACCGGGGCCGATCCGGCCACGGCACCGTCATTCGGTCGGCTGTCCGCCGAAGCCGCGGCCGACGTGCTGGTTAGAGTGTCGCGTATGTATCCGATGGCTCCCCCGTCGCCGCGCGGGCCGTACCCGGCCGCGCCGGCGGGCACCGCGGCCTGGGGTCGGGGCGTACCCGCGACGGTGGGCGTCGGCCGCGACGATCTGGTGTCCGGGGAGGCGGTCGCCCTCGATCTGCCCGCCGCATCGCTGGGACTGCGCATCGCGTCCGGCCTCATCGACTTCGTCGTGGGGATGACCGTCCTGATCTTCCTGCTGTGGCTGTCGTTCAAATTGGCCACCGACGAGGCCCTGTTCGGCGCCTGCGCCACCATGTCGGTGGTGCTGGCGTGGGCGGCGCTGCCGACGATCGTGGAGACCACCACCCGGGGCAAGACCCTGGGGCATCTGGCGCTCGGCCTGCGTACCGTCCGCGACGACGCCGGGCCGATCCAGTTCCGGCATGCGTTGACGCGCGCCATGCTCGGCGTCGTCGAGATCTACACCTTCTTCGGCGTCCCGGCGCTCATCGCGTCGGCCATCAGCCGGAAGAACAAACGCCTCGGCGACATGGTCGCCGGGACGTACGTGATCCGCGACCGCTTCCGCTTCCAGATGCCCGACCCCGTCGGCATGCCGCCGATGCTCGAACCCTGGGCGCGGACCGCCGACCTCTCGTCGATACCGGACTCGACCGCCATCTCACTGCGCCTGTTCCTCACGCGCGCCGAGCAGTACACCCCGGCCGCGCGTCGCGCGCTGTCGGATCGGCTGATCATCGCGGTCGCGCCGTACGTGGCACCCGCCCCGCCGTCGGGCGCACCGTATGAACTCGTGCTCGCGGCGATCCTCGCCGAACGACGCCGACGCGACGCCGAGCGCCTGGCCCGCGAAGAGCGGCTGCGACGTAACCTGTTGCGCTGAAACCTACTTCAGGTCGGCGCTGGACTTCCCGAGGATCCGGCGGGCGATGATCAGTTGCTGGATCTGCTGGGTGCCCTCGAAGATGTCGAGGATCTTGGCGTCGCGCGCCCACTTCTCCAGCAGCATCGTCTCCGAATATGCCGCCGTCGCACCGAGTTCCACCGCCTTATTGGTGACGTCGGTGACCATCCGCCCGGCCTTGGCCTTCGACATCGACGCCTCGAGGGAGTTCGGCTGCTTGTTGTCGGCCATCCAGGCGGCCCGCAGGGCGAGCAACCACGATGCCTCCCAATCGGATTCGAGGCGGATGAACTCGGCGACCGCGGCGTGCATCGTGGTGGTGGACGCGTCGTAGTCGATCGTGTGGCCGGCACCCTCGAGCAGGGCCCGCAGTTCTTCGAGGGCGGCGCGGCCCACGCCGACCGCCATCGCCGCGACCACCGGGCGGGTGTTGTCGAAGGTCTGCATGACCCCCGCGAACGCCTTCTTGGTATCGACCTCCGGGGAGCCGAGCAGGTGATCGGCCGGAACGCGGGCGTTCTCGAACCGCAGCACGGCGGTGTCGGAGGCGCGGATGCCCAGCTTGTGCTCGAGCCGCACCACGCTGACGCCGTCGGCATCGAGCGGGACGACGAAACTCTTGATGGCCGCGCGTCCGGCGCTCTTGTCGACGGTGGCCCACGTGACGACGTGATCGGCGCGCGAACCCGCGGTGACGAAGATCTTCTCCCCGTTGATCACGTAGTCGTCACCGTCGCGGGTGGCGGTCGTGGAGACGGCGGCCGAGTCGGAACCGAAGCTCGGCTCGGTGATCGCCATGGCCGCCCACACCCCGGCGAACTTCTCGAGCTGTTCGGGGTTTGCCACCGCCGAGATCGCGGCGTTACCGAGTCCCTGATACGGAATCGAGAGCATCAGGGCGACGTCGCCCCAGCCCATCTCCACGCCGTGCAGCACGCCGCGGATGTTGGCGCCGTTGACGGTGTCGGCCGTCGACGACGGCTCCGCCTTCTCGGCCTCCCTGGTCTTGGCCCGCGACTCCTTGACCATTTTGCCCAGGTCATCGAGCTCTTTGGGGTACTCATGCTCGGCCGCATCATAGGTGCGCGAGATCGGCCGGAAGATGTGCTCGGCCGCCAGGTGTGCCTGTTCGACCGCGGAGTCGAACTTCTTCGGGAGTTCGAGATTGATCGCCATGCGCCTATCTTACTCATCGGTAAGATAGGCGCAAGTGTGGTGCACGATATAGCCACGAACTCTCAGCGAAACGATCACGGTCGCCGACGCCGCTGGCCGCACACACCGATGCGTCCTACCCTCGTTGGGTGGCCTACGACGAGGATCTCGCCTTCCGCATCCGCGCGATGCTGGCTGCCGAATCCAACGTCGACGAGAAGCCGATGTTCGGCGGCCTGGCATTCCTCATCAACGGCAACATGGCGCTCGCGGCGAGCTCACGCGGCGGCCTGATGGTCCGGGTACCGCCCGAGGAAACCGAGACCCTGCTCGAGTACCCGCACACCGATCCGATGATCATGTCCGGCCGGCAGACGCGCGGATGGATCCGCGTCACCGACGAGGGTGTGCGCACCGAACGCCAACTCACCCGCTGGGTGACCCTCGGCTCCGACTACGCCCGGAAACTACCGGGTAAGTAGCCCGACAAGCGATCACCGGTGCCATGATTCCTCGTGCGGTGCACGTCGTCCGGCGGCGCCTGGCCGCGTCCGACCCGGGCCGGCTACGACTGATCACGGCGTCGGCGACCGCGCTGGCGGTCCTGCTGTCGGTGAGTGCCGCGTCGGTGACCCTCACCGTCGTCGACGGCGACTCCGGGTACTACGTGATGGCCGGGATTCTCGCCATGATGTCGATAGCGGCGGTGAAGGATCCCACGCCGGGCTCACGAGCGACGACCACGGCTCTGCTGGCGGTGCCGGCCACGCTGAGCATCGTCACCGCAGCCGGTCTGTCCGCCCACCGCGGCGCCGCGGTCGTCGGCTTCATCGCCGTGGCCGGTGCGGCCACCTGGCCGCGCCGCTTCGGGCCACGCGGGGCCGCACTGGGGACCGTCGGCTTCTTCGCCTACTTCCTGACCATGCTGCTCGACGTCGACATCACCCACATCTGGCTCGGTGAGATCGTGGCGATGACCGCCATCGGGTCCGCGTTGCTGGTACGACTGGCCCTGCTGCGTCAGCGGCCGCGCCGACAGATCATCCTGCTGCTCGACGAGTTGTGCGCCGCATCCGACGCGGTATGTGCTGCTGCGGGTCGGCCCCACGACGACCCCCACGGCGGCCCCCACGACGACGGCGGGGATAAGCGCCTCACCGTCCTGAGGCAACGCATGGCCGCAGTGGTCATCGCGGTCTCGGACTGGCAACGGCGTCACGACACGTCGACCGTGTTGGGTGTCGACGCCACGACACTGTCCCAGCGCGTCTTCGACGTGCAGGTTTCCACTGAACAGGCCGCCATCGGCACCGACGCCGACCGGTCACACGCCGCGGCGCTCGATCGGGTCACCACGGCCACCGAGGCCGTGCGGGAGGTCGGGCGATCCCACCCCAGCGCGTCGTCACGCCCCACTACGTCCACGGATTCGGTGCCCGCCCATCGCCGGTCGCCGACGCCGACAACAGCGGCCGCACCGACGTCAACGCCGGCGCCGGCACCGGCACAGACCTGGCGATTCTGGCGGCGATGGCGACCAACGACGCGAACCGCGGCACAGGTCACCGTCGCGACCGCCCTGGCGACGGTGGCCGGGGAGGCCATCTCGGCATCCCGGTGGTACTGGGCCGTGCTGACCGCCTACGTCGTGTTCGTCGGAACCACCACCCGCGCCGCCACGCTGACCCGCGCCGAGCGGCGCGTCGTCGGCACCGTCGTCGGAGTCGTTGTCGGCACAGGTGTCGTGGTGGTCCTGGGTCACCACATCCACATCGAGTTGGCGATCTGCGTGATCTGTGTCTTCCTCGCCTTCTACTTCGGCCCACTGAACTACGAGGCACTGGTCCTGTTCGTGACGATCATGATCGCGGTACTTTTCGACCTTCTCGGTGTCTTCGACCTCCGCCTCGTGATGTGGCGCGCCGAAGAGACGGCCGTCGGCGCGGTGGTCGGCGTGATCGCGGCGTACCTGTTGTTCTCCAACGAATCCCGGGGAGCGCTCATCGACGCGGTCGACTCCTGGATCGATGCGGTACAGACCGTGATCCGCCGGTCGGTGCACGCCATGTGCGGCGGCCCCGACGCCGACGTCCTCGCCGCCAGCCGGGGACTCGACACCGCCGAGGCGGCCGTCGCTCACACCACCGCCTCGATGTCGCTGGCGCTGCTCACCGGGGCCGGGTCGGCGACGAACCGGACCCTGCTCGTGCTGCACCGCACCACGCCCTATGCGCACGCCCTCGCCTCCACCGCCATCGGCATCGCCGAGGGGACCGCCGGCGGGACCTCCGACCGGTGCGCCGGCACTGTCACCGAGTCACCGGCGATCGTCGACGCCGGCGACATCGCCCTGCGGACCGCCGAGGCGGTACGCCAGACCGTTCACCGGCAGCAAGGGCAGCCCTCGGTCGATGCCCCCGGCGGTGCGACCGACGTGCCGGTCCCCGACGACGACCGGGTCTCCGACGCGGTCGCCGCGCTGTCCCGGCTCAACCGGGCACTATTGCTCGTCCCCGGTGTCGAGGACTCCGTGCCCCGGCCCTGACCTCGGTCACGGCACAGAGTTTCGGTCACGGCACAGAGTTCACGTCACGGCACGATGTTGACGAGCCGTCCGGGTACCACGATCACCTTGCGCGGCTCACCGTCGAGCAGGCCGACGATCTTCTCGTCGGCGAGTGCGGCGGTCCGCAGGGCGGTCTCGTCGGCGTCGGCGGCGACCTGAATGACGCTGCGCTTCTTGCCCTTCACCTGCACCACGATCTCGACGGTGTCCTCCACCAGCAGGGCTTCGTCGGCGATCGGGAATGGTCCACGCACCAGCAGATCCTGGTGACCGAGACGGTGCCACAGTTCCTCGGCGATGTGCGGGGCCAGCGGCGCCAGCATCAGCACCAGCGGCTCGACGATCACGCGGGGCGCACCGGTGGCCTCGAAATTCTTCGTCAGGTGATTGGTCAGTACGGTCAGCTTGGCGACCGCGGTGTTGTTGCGCAGCGCCTCGTAATCCTCCCGCACACCGGCAATCGTCTTGTGCAGCAGGCGAAGTGTGTCCTCGTCGGCCTCGGCGTCGCTGACCCGGCCGGTGCCGGTCTCCTCGTCGACGACGAGTCGCCAGATCCGTTGCAGGAACCGCTGTGAGCCGACGACGTCCTTGGTGGCCCACGGCCGGGACTGATCCAGCGGTCCCATGAACATCTCGTAGACGCGCAGGGTGTCGGCACCGTAGTCGGTGGCGATGTCGTCGGGGGTCACCGAGTTCTTCAGCGACTTGCCCATCTTGCCGTACTCCTGGGTGACCGGCTCCCCGTTGTAGAAGAACCCGCCGTCGCGTTCGGTCACCTCCTCGGCCGGCACGTAGATGCCGCGGGCGTCCTTGTAGGCGTACGCCTGGATCATGCCCTGGTTGAACAGCTTTCGGTACGGCTCCCGGCTCGTCACGTAGCCGAGGTCGAAGAGCACCTTGTGCCAGAACCGCGAATAGAGCAGGTGCAGCACCGCATGCTCGACGCCACCGATGTAGAGGTCGAGCCCGCCGGGATCGTTCGGCCCGTGCAGCGCCGGCCGCGGACCCATCCAGTACGCCTCGTTCTCCTTGGCGCACAACGTGTCCTCGTTGGTGGGATCGATGTAGCGCAGTTGGTACCAGGAGCTGCCCGCCCACTGCGGCATCACGTTGGCGTCACGCGTGTAGGTCTTGAGTCCGTCACCGAGGTCGAGTTCCACGGTCATCCAGTCGGTGGCCTTGGCCAGCGGCGGTGACGGTTCGGAATCGGCGTCCTCCGGATCGAAGGAGACCGGTGCGTAGTCATCGACCTCCGGGAGTTCCACCGGCAGCATCGATTCCGGCAGCACGTGCGCCTGACCGGCGTCGTCGTAGACGATCGGGAACGGCTCACCCCAGTAGCGTTGCCGTGCGAACAGCCAGTCACGCAACTTGTACTGGATGGTGCCGGTGCCGGCACCGCGCTCCTCGAGCCAGCCGATGATCGCGGCCTTCGCCTCCTCGACGCGCATGCCGTCGAGAAAGTCGGAGTTCACCAGCGGGCCGTCGCCGACGAAGGCCTCGGTGGCCACACCCTGCTCGGAGCCGATGACCTCACGGATCGGCAACCCGAAGACTGTCGCGAACTCGTGGTCACGAGTGTCGTGCGCGGGCACCGCCATAATGGCGCCGGTGCCGTAGCCCATCAGCACGTAGTCGGCGATGAACACCGGAACATTGCGCCCGTCAACGGGATTGGTGGCGAAGGTGCCGGTGAAGACACCGGTCTTCTCCTTGTTCTCCTGCCGTTCCAGGTCCGACTTCGCGGCGATCGACGCCCGGTAGGCGACGATCGCATCGGCCGGGGTGGCGGCCCCGGCCGTCCAGCGCTCATCGGTGCCGTCGGGCCAGGCGCCCGCGGTCAACGTGTCCACCAGCGGGTGCTCGGGACTGAGCACCATGTAGGTGGCGCCGAACAGCGTGTCCGGGCGGGTGGTGAACACCTCGATCGCGGCGTCGGCGGACGGGACCGCGAAACGCACCTGCGCACCACGCGAGCGCCCGATCCAGTTGCGCTGCATGGTCTTGACCTTCTCCGGCCAGTCCAGGTCGTCGAGATCGTCGAGCAGCCGGTCGGAGTAGGCGGTGATCCGCATCATCCACTGCCGCAGATGCTTGCGGAACACCGGGAAGTTACCCCGATCGCTGCGGCCGTCGGCGGTGACCTCCTCGTTGGCCAGCACGGTACCCAGACCCGGGCACCAGTTGACCAGCGAATCACTCTGGTACACAAGACGATAGGAGTCGACAAACTCGTTGCGCTCGACGCCGCTCAGCTCCGCCCAGTCCCGGCCCGAAAACGCGGTGCCGTCGAGAGTGCGTGCGCCGGAAGCGAATTCGTCGATCAGCTCCGAGATGGGGCGGGCCCTACCCTGCTCGGCGTCGTAGAAGGCGTTGTAGATCTGGGCGAAGATCCACTGCGTCCACCGGTAGAAGTCGACGTCGGTGGTGGCCACCCGCCGGCGCTCGTCATGGCCGAGGCCCAGGCGGCGGATCTGTCCGAGGTAGCGCTCGATGTTGGCCTCGGTGGTGGTGCGCGGATGGGTTCCGGTCTGCACCGCGTACTGCTCGGCGGGCAGCCCGAAGGAGTCGAAGCCCATTGTGTGCAGCACGTTCTTGCCGATCATCCGCTGATAGCGGGCGTAGACGTCGCTGGCGATGAAGCCGAGCGGATGCCCGACGTGCAGGCCCGCCCCCGACGGATACGGGAACATGTCCTGCACGAACACCTTGTCCGGGGCATCGGCCGACGCGCCGCCGTAGGGGGTCAGGTCACCGGCGAGCGGGCCCACCGGGTTGGGCGCCTCGTAGGCGTGCCGATCGGCCCAGTTCCGCTGCCAGCGCCGCTCGATCTGACCGGCGAGCTCGGCGGTGTAACGGTGGGTGCCGGGGGCGCCGCCGGCCGCCGATGAGGTCCCTGCCGGGGAGCCGTTGCTGCGCGAAGTATCCGCTGAAGTCACTCCACCAGCGTAAATGGTCGCCTCCGCGCGTCTGCAGCGGCGGCCCGGCCGCGAGGCGCCGGTTTCGCCCCGGCGGCGCCGGGCTCGTATGGTGGTCGGGTGAGTGTCGTGTCCATCGTCGTCGCCGTCGTCGTCTTCGTGCCGGCCCTGGTGTGGCTTGCCGTCGGCGTCGCAGGTCTGCGCGGAACGCTGCGCCGCAACCGGTGGGTGGGCGTGCGCTCGCCCGAGACGCTGAGCTCCGACGACGCCTTCGCCGTGGCCAACCGGGTCGCCGCGCCGGGCACGATCGGTGCCGCCGTGATCCTGCTGGCCGGCGGCCTGCTGACCCTGGGTGTCGGTTCCGCGTGGTCGTTCCTCTTCGGCGTGGGTGCCGCGGTGGGCGCGTTGATCATCGTCGGCGCGGTCAGCGGCTACGCGGTGCGTGCGGCCCGGTGGGCATCGTCCGAGGACTCCGATGCGGGCTGCGCCTGCTGTTCGGGTGCCGACGCCCATGATCACGGTGAGGCACCCGCCACAACGGAAGCCGCGACTGCCGGTTCCGATGCCACCAACGCCGCCGATTGCGGCGAGTCGAGCTGCGCGTCGTGCACCCTGCGCGGGGCCTGCCTCGGCGACGACGACACCGCCGCCAGCCGGGTCTGAGCGTCGGTGCGTTCCCTGCTGAGCCGTTCCCCCATCGACGGCTTCATCCTCGCAATCCTCGCCGCGGTGGGTATCGCCGCGGTCTTCCCGGCCCGCGGCACCTTTGCCGACGTCCTCGACTGGGTGGTCGTCGTCGCGATCGCTCTGTTGTTCTTCCTCTACGGTGCGCGGCTGCATCCGCGTCAGGCCCTTGAGGGCCTGGCGCACTGGCGACTGCACCTGATCATCCTGTCGTTCACCTTCGTCGCCTTCCCGCTGATCGGGCTCGCACTGCAACCGGTGCTGCGTCCCCTGCTCGGCCACGACCTCGCCGCCGGAATGCTCTACCTGTGCCTGGTCCCCTCGACGGTCCAGTCCTCCATCGCGTTCACCTCGATCGCGAAGGGCAATGTCGCCGGCGCGATCGTCAGTGCGTCGGCGTCGAATCTGATCGGGGTGGTGCTCACCCCGCTGCTCGTGGTGGCGTTGATGTCGGGGACCAACGGCGTGCACATCACCGGCTCGTCGATCGGGAAGATCGTCGCCGAGATCCTCGTCCCGTTCATCCTCGGCCAACTGTGCCGGCCCTGGGTGAGCCCCTTCCTGAAGCGGTTCGCCGAACCCACCAAACTCGTCGACCGCGGCTCCATCGTGCTGGTGGTCTACGCGGCGTTCAGTGAGGGCGTGCGCAACGGCATCTGGTCGATCGTCGACGCGTGGCAGGTGGTGGCGATGGCGGCTATCGCGACCGTGTTGGTGGTGGCGATGCTGTGGTTCACCGGCTGGCTGCCGCGTCGGCTGCACTTTCGCCGCGAGGACGTCATCGCGATCCAGTTCTGCGGAACGAAGAAGAGCCTGGCCACCGGCCTACCGATGGCGACGGTCCTGTTCAGCGGTTCGGTGGTCGGTCTGATCGTGCTGCCGCTGATGATCTTCCACCAGATCCAGCTCATCATCTGCTCCTGGATGGCCACCCGCTACGCCCGGGAAGCCGCCGCCGACACCTCCGCCGACACCTCCGACGAGACCGCCCGCTGAGCCGAGCGGCTCCTCGGTCACCGGAAGGGCCCGGTGATGCCAGCGGGCCATCGCCCACTTCCCGGCCAGCAGCACCGCCACCAGCGACACCACCACGAGAACCGCGTACACCAGGATCGTCGCACCCAGCACGGCGCCGGCGAAGAAGCCGACCAGCAGCACCGTCGTCGCCCAGCTGACGGCGCCGACCACGTCGGCCGCACCGAATCGGGCGAACCGCATCTCGGTCATCCCGGCCACCCGCGGAACGATCGACCGGACGTAACCGATCCACCGGCCCGTCGTCACGACGACGATCCCGGAGGTGTCGATCCGTTGCTGCGCGCGGTCCCAGCGCTGCTCCCCGAACCGGCGGCCCAATGCCGAACCACGCAACCGCGGTCCACCCAGACGACCCAACCAGTAGCCGGTGACATCACCGGCGATCGCACAGATACACGCGACGACGATCAACGCGACGATGTTGGTCTGGCCGACCGCGGCGGCCACGCCCGCCGCCAGCAGCAATGCCTCGCTGGGCATGATCAGCCCCGCCAACAGCAACGCCGTCTCGGCGTACACCGCCCCACCGGCGATCAGATACACCGCCCACGCAGGCACCGACTCGATCACGTGGATCAACCAATCGGCGAAAGCGTTCACCCTCGCGACGATAACCGTAGAACGGAAGGATCACTCAATTCATGGAGACGTCGACCGGGTGGGTGGCCAGCAGCGGCATCGGCCAGGGCTGTCGACGCAGGACGTCGGCCCAGATGTCGACCGCGGGCGGGGCCAGCACATCCCGCGGCAGCGCCGACGCCAGCATCCAGCTGTCCTGCTCCATCTCCGAATCGAGTTGCCCGATTCCCCAGCCGGCGTACCCGGCGAAGATCCGCACACCCTCGACGAGGGTCGCGATGAGTTCCGGGTCGGCGTCGAGGTCGATGAGCGCGACGCGGCCGCTGACCGGGCGGATCGCCTCGACATCGCCGACATCCACGCCGCGGCGGATCACGCCGAGACACAGGGCCGAATCCTGCTTCACCGGACCGCCGATGAACAAGGCCCGCGGCGCCGCGGTGACGTCGGTCCACGACGGCATCACATTGTGCACCGCGGTCTGGCTGAGCCGATTGATCACGACGCCGAGACTGCCGGCGTCGTTGTGCTCGATGACGTAGATGACCGTGCGGGCGAAAGTCGGTTCGATCAGATCCGTCGACGCCAACAGCAGTGTGCCGGGCCGGATGGAGTTCGCCGATTCGATGTCGCGGGCCGCATCCGCGCTCGACCCACCACCCCCGATGCCGTCGGGCAGATCCGGGGTCGGATCGTCTGCGCTGTCACCGCCGTCCACGAGAACCATCATCGCATGGCTGCCCGGCCCAGTCGGTACTGTAGGTCCGTGAACCCCACGGCGACTCATGGCGCGTCCTCGTGGAAGACCTTTACCCATTCTCTGCATCATTCGCCGGGGTTGTCACGGCTTCTCGCCGTTCGCCTGACCAGCCAGCTGACCGACGGCGTCTTCCAGGCCGCCCTCATCGGCGGGGTGCTGTTCAACCCGGAACGCCACGCCGACCCGTTGGCCGCCGCGCTCGGATTCGCCGTGCTACTGGTGCCCTATTCGGTGCTCGGGCCGTTCGCCGGCGCATTGCTCGACCGCTGGGACCGACGCAGCGTCCTGTTGTGGGCGAACGTCATCCGCGCAGTCCTGATCGGCCTCGTCGCCATCGCGATCGCCACCGGCAGTCCCGACACGCTCGTGCTCATCAGCGCGCTGGCCGTCACCGGCGCCAGCCGATTCGTCGCATCCGGGTTGTCGGCCTCGTTGCCGCATGTCGCCCACCGCGAGGTGATCGTCGCGGTCAACGCCCTGTTCACCACGCTGGGCGGGGCGATGCTGTCGGTGGGTGCGGGGATCGCCTTCGGCGTCCGTTACCTCGTCGGCACCGGCAACGTGGGCAGCGCCGAGACCACCCTCGCCGGCGTCCTCATCGCACTCATCGCGGCGATCATCGCGCGCGGTTTCCCGCCGCGGTTGCTCGGACCCGACCAGCCCGACGACATCGGGCATTCGGCGCTGCACGCGGTCGCCGTGGGTTTCCTGCACGGCACCCGGGCGATTGTCCACTGCAAACCGGCCGCCGCCGCGCTCTCGGCCATCGGGGTCCATCGTCTCGTGTTCGGTCTGAACACCCTGATGCTGTTCGTCTTCGCCCGGCACACCGGCGAGGGCGACGGCCTGGCCACCATCAGCCTGGTGCTCGGTCTCGTGGCCGCGGGTGCGTTCGTGGCGGCCTTCACCACGCCGCTGTCGGTGGCCCGATTCGGCCGACGCACCACCCTGATCGCGATGTTGACACTCGGCGCGGCCGCCGAACTGATCCTGCTCACCTTCACCGTCCCCGGCTTCTGCGTCGCCGCGCTGCTGCTCGGCATCGTCGGCCAGACCACCAAACTGTGCGGGGACGTCGCCATGCAGGTCGACATCGGTGACAGCGTGCGCGGCCAGGTGTTCTCCGCCCAGGATGCGCTGTTCAACATCGCCTACGTGATCGCCATGGTGATCACCGCGCTGGTCATCGGGCCGGACGGGCGGTCGGTGGCGTTGGTGATCATCGGGTCGCTGGTCTACGTTTGCGGTGTGTTCGCGGTGCGCGCCATCCAGCCGGCGGTGTCTCACCGCGACCCGGTGGCACCTTCCTCGTAGCGATCGATGACCCCGTCACCGTCGGTGTCGATGAGAATCTGATCGATGGTGCCGTCGTGGTCGTCATCGATGGACAGTCGCCGGACGGCTCCGCCCTCGACGATCACCTCCAGGTCGGGGACGCCGTCGCCGTCGAGGTCATGTGACTCCACGCGGGTCGGCGGTGGGGTCGATGGCGTGGAGGGCGCCACCGGCTCCGGGGACGGCTCGCCGGGTGTCGCCTCCCCGCCGTCGGCCCCCGGCCGGGCCGTCGGGATCGCCCACACCCCGTTGCCACTGTCGCGGAAACACGCCTCCGCGGTGCCGTCGTCGTCGAGGTCGAGGGCCGCCACATCGACCACACCGTCCGCGTCGACATCCCACATCAGGTCGTCGGCGCGACCATCGCCGTCGAAGTCCAGCCACAGCGCGTTGCGCACGCCGTCGCCGTCGGGATCGGCATCGGCGGCGGTGTGCCAGTGGGTGGGATCACCGTCGCCGGTGCCGAAGAGATACTCGAGGACCGATTCCATGTCGAGTTGGACGCAGCGCGACGCCGGTCGGTTCCATCCGATTTCGGGCACACGGTAGGTTCTTGGGCTATGTATGTCAGCGTTCTCGGTGAACCGTTCCACCGGGCACGTCTCAACCCGGCACTCACCCACCTGGATTCGGCCTCGGCGGGGCGCTCGTCCAACGCCGTCATCGGGACCATCTCGGCGCATCTGTGGCGCGAGGCCGAACGCGGCTCCTACGTGGCCGCCGATGACCGAGCTGACGAATTCGCTCGTGACACAAGGGATCTCGCGGCGATCATCGGTCACACCGCCGACGAGATCATCTTCCGGGAGAGCGCTCGGGCGGCGCTGCGGGCGATGCTCAACGGCTGGAGCCTGCCCGTCTCATCGACGGTGTGGGTCACCAAGAACGAATTCGGACCCAACCTGGTGGAGTTCGAACGACGCGGATACGCGGTGCGGCCGCTGCCCGACGGCGACGTCTACGGCCACGTCGACCTCGACGCCATGGAGAACATGCTGCAGTTCGAGCAGCCCGACTTCATCCACGTCTGTCACATCGGGTCGATGTCGGGGGTGGTGCAGCCGGTGGCGCGCATCGTCGAGATCGCCCACGCCGCACACGTTCCCGTCGTCGTCGACATGGCCCAGTCGGTCGGGCACGTCCCGACGGTCACCGGCGCCGACATCGTCTACGGCACCAGCCGCAAATGGCTCACCGGACCACGCGGCGTCGGATTCCTGGCCGTGCGCCGCGACTCGCTGCGCACCGTCGACATCGAGAGCTCCGAGGCATTCCTGGCCGGCCGCCTCGGGCTCGGCGTCGCCATCGCCGAACTCGCCCAGGTCGGTCAGCAACGCGTCTACCGGGAACTCGCCGCGATCGGCCGCGCCACCCGGGAGCGACTCGACGGCATCGGCAGCTGGGAGATCCTCGAACCCGTCGACGAGCCGTCGGCGCTGGTCACGCTCGCGCCGCCACCGGGCTGGCAGCCCGCGGACCTGCGTGCGGCCCGCGACCGCTTGTTCGACGACCTTGGGATTCTGGTGACCGCCGCCGACTCGTGGCGCGCGCCGCTCGCCGGCGATCAGTCGGTGCTGCGAATCAGCCCGCACCTCGACCTGCGTCGCGAAGACCTCGACCGCCTCGCCGACGCGCTGCGCACGATGGGGTACTGACAGGCCGCCATCGGAGGACGGGCGCCGCTCAGGACTGCCCGTTCTCCGCCCACCACGCCCGCAGCGCGTCCTCCGCCTCCTGGTGGGTGAGCGGACCCCGATCCAGACGCAGTTCCTTGAGATACCGCCACGCCTTGCCGACCAGCGGTCCCGGCGGCACGCCGAGGATCTCCATGATCGCGTTGCCGTCGAGGTCCGGGCGCACCCGGGCGAGATCCTCGGCCGCACGCAGCTGCTCGATCCGCGCCTCGAGGTCGTCGTAGTTGGACTGCAGCCGCCGGGCCCGGCGCTTGTTGCGCGTCGTGCAGTCGGCCCGGACCAGCTTGTGCAACCGCTCCAGCAGCGGCCCGGCGTCGGTGACGTACCGCCGCACCGCCGAATCGGTCCAGGTGCCGTCGCCATAGCCGTGGAACCGCAGGTGCAGGAACACCAGATTCGCGACGTCCTCCACCACGGCCTTCGGATACTTCAGCGCGCGCATCCGCTTGCGGACCATCTTGGCGCCGACCACCTCGTGGTGATGGAAGCTGACGCCGCCGTTCGGTTCGTGACGACGCGTCGCCGGCTTGCCGATGTCGTGCAGCAGTGCCGCCCACCGCAAGACGAGATCGGGATCGCCGTCCTCGAGATCGATGGCCTGCCGCAACACCGTCAACGAGTGCTGATAGACGTCCTTGTGCTGGTGGTGTTCGTCGATCGTCAACTGCATCCCGGGTACCTCGGGCAGGATGCGTTGCGCCAGGCCGGTCGACACCATCAGTTCGATCGCCTCGATCGGGTGCTCCCCGGTGATCATCTTGTCCAGCTCGGCACGGATGCGTTCGGCGGTGATCCGCTCGATCTGCTCGGACATCTCGGTGATCGCGCCGGCGACCCGCGGCGCCACCCGGAATCCGAGCTGCGAGACGAACCGCACCGCGCGCAGCATCCGCAGCGGATCGTCGTCGAAGGACTCCTGCGGGGTCGCGGGGGTGTCGATCACCCCGGCCAGCGCCGCCGACAACCCATCCAGCGGATCGTGGAACTCCTCGGCGCCGCCACGCCCGATCCGCACCGCCATCGCGTTGATGGTGAAGTCGCGCCGCACCAGGTCGTCGTCGATCGACGATCCGAAGGTCACCACCGGGTTGCGTCCGACGCGGTCGTACTTGTCCGCGCGGTACGTGGTGATCTCGAGGATCAGGTCGTTGCGTCGTGCGCTCACGGTGCCGAATTCGATCCCGGCATCCCACAACGCGTCGGCCCAGCCGCGAAGCAGCTCCTGGACCTGCTCGGGGCGGGCATCGGTGGTGAAATCCAGGTCGGTACCGAGCCTGCCGAGCACCGCATCCCGTACGGATCCGCCGACGAGATACAGCTCGTGGCCGGCGTCGGCGAACATGGTGCCCAGCGGCTCGGTGATGTCCGACAGACCGCGCAACGAGATCGCCGCCGCGGCCAGGAGCCGGGTCCGGCGCTCGGCGGTGTCCGGGTCATCACTGCGCTGCGTCACGGCACGCCAGCCTACCGGCCACCGTCGACACCCGATCGGTACCGGCACCATGTGGGCAAACAGCAGGTGACCAGCCGCTAGCATCGAAGGCGTGTCCCCCGATCCGCCCACCGACCCCCGAGACGCCTCCGGCGACGTCGGCGCTGGTCGTGGACCCCACATCGACGGTGGACACCATCGCACCGGAGCAGCCACCCCGGAAACCTCCATGGATCCGCACCCGGCCCGTGGCACCCCCGGACAGGGTCGCCGCCGCCCACGGCGCGGCCGGCGGCGTCGCCGCTCCCCCGAACCCCGCGCCACCGCCGACACACACGCCCCGGCCGACACGCCCGACACCAACGCCGAGGTCCGGCGGCCATCACCGGCCGATCTGGCCGGTCGGACCCGCCGCCCACACGGTGGCGCGGCGAGTGACACCCCTACCGACACCCCGGTGAACGGATCGCCGACCGCCACGAATTCGACCATCAACGGTCACCCCGGCCCCCACCCCGCCGAGCCGCCCACCGAGCGGGCCGCAGCCCACAAGTCACCGAAACCCGGCGACCGGCTGGTCACGCCCGGTGAGAAGCGGGCAAAACCCGGCGACATGCGGGCAAAACCCGGTGACAAACGGAACCCGGCCCCCGGGGACGCCGCCGCGAAGAGCGCCGCCCGGGTGTCCGGGCCGAAGCCGTCGGACATGGCGGCGGTGATGACGGCCAAGATCACCAAGACCGGCCTGAGTCAGGACGCCTCGGCGCCCACCGCGGTCACCCCGACCACCCGCAATCGTCGACGCGGCAGCAAACGACCCGAGAAGGGTGAACGGCTGCGCACGGTCCGCGAGACCTCCGCCGGCGGCCTGGTGCTCTCCGACCTCGATCTTCCCGTCGAGGAACTGGCGGCCGCACTGATCGGCCGCGTCGACCGTCGCGGCCGGATGATGTGGTCGCTGCCCAAGGGCCACATCGAAACCGGTGAGACCGCCGAACAGACCGCCGTTCGCGAGGTCGCCGAGGAGACCGGTATCCAGGGCACCGTGGTCGCGCCGCTGGGCAAGATCGACTATTGGTTCGTCAGCGAGGGCCGACGCATCCACAAGACGGTGCATCACTATCTGCTGCGCAGCGTCGGCGGGGAGTTGTCCGACGAGGATTACGAGGTCAGCGAGGTCGCGTGGGTGCCATTGCACGAGCTTCCGCGCCGCCTGACGTACTCTGACGAGCGTCGACTGGCCCGGATGGCCCGCGGTGTCATCGCCGACCTGACTGGGGATCCCGACCGGTTGGCCGAGTCCGAGGCGCAGAGCAGTCGGACAGAACCCAACGCATATGAGAGAGCCGCAGCCGCCCGCAATCAGCGCCGAAATGAGCCGCCACCCCCGGCCCGCTCGCGTCGGCGTCGCAGGCGTCCCCGCCGCCCGGCTGCCGGTGATGGCTGACCCACGACCACCCCTTCGTCGCCGTCGGAACGTCATTGCCATCCCTGCGTGGGTGCGGCTCTTCGTGGTCGCCGCCGTCGCCCTGCTGATGATGGTGTGTGCCGCGCCGGCCGCTGCCGCACCGCAGACATCGGCCACCCCCACCGACTCCACATCCACAAACACCACGTCCCCAAACACCACGTCGGCCGACACCGACGGCGACGCCGGTCCGACCCGCTTCGCGCGCATCACCATCGATTCGCTGACGCCGTCGATGGTGACCAGCGGCTCGGGGCCCACGGTGAGCATCACCGGTCAGGTCACCAACACCAGCAGCCGAACCCTGCGCGACCTGGGCATTCGCCTCGAGCGCGGGGATGCGGTGACCACGGCCGATGGGCTGCGCACCTCGCTGGCCGTCGAGCATCCGCCGGTGTCGGCGGCCACCGCATTCACTGCGCTGGGCTCCGGTGAACTCGACCCGGGACAGAAGGTGTCGTTCTCGATGTCGGTCCCGCTGTCCGGCGACAACGGCCTGGACATCTCCGAGCGCGGCGTCTACCCCCTGCAACTCAACGTCAACGGGATGCCCGACTACGGCGGGGTGGCGCAGGTCGCCGGATCGCGAACCCTGCTGCCGGTGCTGTCGCTGCCCCCCGACGCCGACCGCGCGTCGTCCTACCTCGACCCGATCACCAGCGGCGGTGCAACGACCGTCCCCGGCCTCGGTTCGGACGGCTCGATCTCGGCGAACACCTCGGCGCCGTCACGGTTCACCATGCTGTGGCCGCTTGCCGCGCCCCCACAACTCGCACCCGGCGTGCTCGGCGGCAACACCGAGCCGGTCCGCCTGATCAGCGAGAACCTCGCCCACTCCCTCGGTGACGGCGGTCGGCTACACGCCCTTCTCGAACCACTGCAACAGCTGGTCGCCGCCACCGCGCCGAACGCCGGTGACGGTTCAGGGGGTGACGGTTCAGGGGGTGACGGATCAGGGGATGACGGTTCAGGGGCTTCGGACACGAGTGCGGACACACCGTCTCCGACGGCATCGTCGTCCACCTCCGCTCCGGCCCCGGTGCCGGCGGGCTCCGACCTGACCCGCGCCATGTGTCTGGGAATCGACCCGGATCTGCTGGTCACGGTGCGTGCGATGTCACTGGGCTATGTCGTGTCCACCGATCCGTCGGACCCGATGGCCTCGACCGTCCCGGGAACCGGGCAGGCCGACGCGGCCGGCTGGCTCGACGAGCTGCGCGGCATCGCGCAACACATGTGCGTGGTGGCGCTGCCCTTCGCGGGCGTCGACCTGAGGGCGCTCGCGACGGTCAAGAACACCGGCCTCACCGCCGCGGCACTCGACTCCCCCGCCGACATCGTCGACGCCATCCTCGATGTCACCAGCATGCGCGGGTTGACCATCCCGGCGCTCGGCGCGATCGACACCACCGGCGCAGGTGTGCTCACCTCGACCGACCACACCGCCGCACTCACCTCGGCGGCCAACGTGGCCCCGCAACGGGCCGTCGACACCGGCGCCTACCGCATCGGTGATCTGTCGGCGCAGACCTACGACGAGCCGGTGACCGCGGCGCTGGCCGGCCTGGGCAGCCGACCACGCACACCGGCCATCACACCGGCCGATCAGGTCGTCGACCTCGCGGACGAATCCCCGCTGAGTCGGCGTCAGGCCGGTGTCGCCGCCCTGGCGTTCGCCGCGATCGCCGCACCCGACGACGACGCCGAGGACGCCCTCACGTCCCGGACCGCGGCGTCGGACCTGCCCACCACCGGCCGATCCCAGCTCATCGTCCCGTCCCTGTACTGGTCGCCGACCAACGAGGACGCCGACGCCCTGCTGTCGACCGCGACCGTCCTGCTCGGGGCCAGGACCGCCACCGCCACACCGCTGACCGACGTCGTGGCCACCGTCAACGCAGCGGCCACCTCGGCGCGACTGACGCCGCCCGACGGCGTCACCGTGGCCTCGGTGTCGGTGCCGGTACCGGCGGCGACGGCCACCGCGATCGGCGAGCAGGCCGATCTGACGTGGCGACTGCAGGGTTCCCTGCTCAACTCCGCCGACGTGCAGACCAGCCCGGAAACCTACCTGGCACCGCTGCGCGAAGATCAGTTGCGCGCGATGACCACTCCCGGCGAGCGGGGTTCGTCCACCCGTGATCGGCTCATCCAGACCCGATCGGAGTCGACGGCCGCCATCGACGAGACTTTGCGGCGGATGCAGTCGGCCGTGGCGATCCTCGATCCCGGCGGCCGCTACACCCTGGCCTCCGAACGCAGCCCCCTGCTGCTGGTGGTCCGCAACGACCTCGCCCTGCCGATCCGGGTGAACATCACCACCACGGCCCCCTCCGACCTCGACATCGGCGACCTCGGCACCATCGAGATCCCCGCCCGCGGTACCCGGCAGATCCAGCTGCCCACCCGGGCCAACTCGTCGGAGGCAGTCACCGTGACCATCGCCCTGTCGACGGTCACCGGCGTCTCGCTGGGATCCCCGATCACGCTGTCGGTACACGCCAATGCCTACGGCAAGGCGCTGTTCATCGTCACGATCATCGCCGGTGCCGCCCTGATCCTGCTGACCGCACGTCGTCTCTGGCATCGGTTCCGAGGCAAGCCCGACCCCGCCGACGCCGACCGCCCCGAACCCGACGAGATCGAGCGACTGCTGGCGGCGACGACCTACCAACAACGACGACGTACCCTGCAGAGCGAGGACGACCACCGCGAGGCCGACCACCGCGAGCAGGAGCCGGCGCAGCACCCGCCGGCCGAAGATCCGCAGGACAGCACGCAGCAGTGACCAGCACAAGCACGACCGGCGCAGCACAAGCATGACCGGCACAGAATGACCGGCACTCAGATGACGAAGGCAGGGGTATGAGCGATCGAGGACCGGACGACGTTCCGCGTCGCGCCGCACCCCGTCGCATCCCGCCGAATCCTTCCGGTCGCGTTCCGCCGGGGCGTGTTCCCCCCTCACGTGTCCCACCCGGCCGTGTCCCACCCGGCCGTGTCCCACCCGATCGTTCAGCGGCCGGTCCCACTCCCCTGGCCGGACCACTCGCCGACGCCCCGCCGATCTCCGGGCACCGGGGTACCACGGTGGGCGCCGCGGCATCGTCGACGCCACCGGAGCCCACCCACGGCCGACACGAACGCGCCGCCCGGCCGGCTCCTGCCCGTGCCACGGTGACCGCCGACGCCCCGGCCACCGACGACGACGGCGACAACGGCAACGGCAACGAGCCGCATCAGTTGGCGCGCGATTCCGATTCGAGCATCATGCGGACCAGCGGCTCCATCGCGCTGGCCACCCTGACCAGCCGTATCACCGGTTTCGTCCGTACCGTGCTGGTGCTGGCGATGCTGGGCCCGGCGATCGCGTCGGCGTTCCAGGCCGCCTACGTGCTGCCCAACATGATCGCCGAGGTCGTGCTCGGTGCCGTGCTCACCGCGATTGTCATCCCGGTGCTGGTGCGCGCGGAGGCCGAGGACGACGACGGCGGACGCGGCTTCATCAACCGCATCTTCACCCTGACCGTCGTCACGCTCGGTGTCGCGACCGTCATCGCGCTGATCGCCGCGCCGCTGCTGACCCTGCTCAACGTCGGCGACGGCGACGTCAATCGGCCGCTGACCACCGCGTTGGCGTATCTGCTGCTCCCGGAGATCCTGTTCTACGGGCTGTCCGCGCTGTTCATCGCGATCCTGAACATGAAGGGCTTCTTCAAGCCCGGCGCGTGGGCACCGGTGCTCAACAACATCGTGCAGATCACCACCCTGGTGATCTACGCGCTGATGCCGGGCGAGATCTCGCTGAACCCGGTGCGGATGACCGATCCGCAGCTGCTGGTCCTCGGCATCGGCACCACGCTGGGCGTCGTCATGCAGGTGGCGATCCTGGTGCCGTGGCTGCGTCGCGCGGGTGTGCGCCTGGCCTGGAAGTGGGGCCTGGACGCCCGCCTGCGCCGGTTCGGCAACATGGCCGTCGCGATCGTCGGGTACGTGGCGGTGCTGCAGGTCGGTCTCGTCGTCACCTACCGGATCGCCGCACACGCCGACGCGTCCGGCATCTCGGTGTACGCCACGCACTGGCAGTTGCTGCAACTGCCCTACGGGGTGCTGGGTGTGACGATCCTGACGGCGATCATGCCGCGGCTCTCGCGCAACGCCGCCGCCGAGGACACCCAGTCCGTCGTCGACGATCTCTCGCTGGCCACCCGTCTGACGATGGTGGCGTTGGTGCCGGTCGTCGCCTACATGACATTCTTCGGACCGGCGATCGGCATCGCCGTCTTCAACTTCGGGAGGTTCGACGCCGCGGTCGCCTCCCAGCTGGGCTCCACCCTGGCGTGGGGTGCCTTCACCCTCATCCCTTACGCGATGACGCTGGTGCAACTACGCGTGTTCTACGCCCGCGAGGACGCCTGGACCCCGACGGTGATGGTGCTGGGTATCACGGTGGTGAAGGTCGCCTCGTCGTATCTGGGTCCGGTGCTGTTCAGCGACCCCGACCTGGTGGTGCGCTGGCTGGCGCTGTCCAACGGACTCGGCTACCTCATCGGCGCGATCGTCGGGCACTACCTGCTGCAGAATCGGCTGGCCACCGATCAGCGCGCGATCGGCAAGGAACCGTTGCGACCCACCCTCGGTTCCGCCTGGACGACGGCGGTGACGCTGGTCATCTCCGTCGCCCTGGCATTCGTCATCTGGCTGATCTCGGAGCTGTCCGGACTCCATCTGGCCACCCAGCACGGCAAGGCCGGCTCGATCGCCTACCTGTTCTTCACCGCGGTGATCGTGCTGGGCGTGATCTACGCCGGGCTGGCCGCCGCCGGGGTGCCCGACGTCGTCGCGATCCTGACGGCGGTGCAACGGATGGCCGGCCGCTTCATCCCGGCGCTGGCACCGAAGGGCACACCCGAACCCGAATCCGCGGCCACCATCACGGTTCAGTTTCCGCGGATCACCGGGGACGAACCCCTCCCGTACTCTGGTCAGGTACAGGTCGTGAGGCGTTTCGACCGCGGATCCGCCACGTGGCAGTCGTATTCGGTGCACACCGGTGGCGCTGCCGGCAACACCGGCGTCACCCCGTGGTCACCACCGCAACGACCACCGGACATGCGCTATCGGAGAAGAGGAGTCCGCCGCGTGAACGAGAGCGGAGTCGATACCGGCCCTGAGCGCCCGACCACCCCGAGCACCGACGGCGATACTCCGGGTCCGGCTGCGCCGCACTCCGCGTCGGCCACGCCGAAGGCAGCGCCGACGCCGAACGCCGCGCCCACCCCCAATCCGGATCAGGCCGACCCGATCCGTGCACCGCGTCGTCGGGGACCTCGTCTCGTTCCGGGTGCCGCGGTCGCCGGCGGACGCTACCGTCTGCTCGAATCCCACGGTGGCACGCGTGGTCTGCAGTTCTGGAAGGCGCAGGACATCAACCTCGACCGCGAGGTCGGTCTCACCTTCGTCGACGCCGAGCAACTCGCACCGCCACCCGAGAAGGGGTCGCCGACGAAGGCCGCCGACACCGGCCCGCAGGCGGTGCTGACGCGTACGCTGCGGCTCGGGCAGATCTCGTCGGCGGGTGTGGCGCGGGTACTCGACGTGGTCCGCGGTTCTTCGGGCGGCATCGTCGTCGCCGAATGGGTGCAGGGTTCCTCCCTCGCCGAGGTCGCCGGCACCCATCCGTCGCCGATCGGCGCGGCCCGCGCGGTCCGTGCCCTCGCGGCGGCCGCCGAGGCCGCTCACCGCTCCGGTGGGGCGTTGTCGATCGACCATCCCGACCGCATCCGCATCAGTACCGACGGCAACGCCGTGCTCGCCTTCCCGGGCACCCTCGCCGGTGACGATCAGGCCTCCGACGTGCGCGGACTCGGTGCCGTCCTCTACGCCCTGCTGCTGGCGCGCTGGCCGTTGGACCCCGAGACCGGTTCCCGGCCGATCACCACCAAGGACTCGACGACACCGGTCGCCGGTCTGGCCGTCGCCTCCCCGTCGGCAGACGGCAGTGGTCCCATCGAACCGCGTGAGGTCGATCCGGACATCCCGTTCGAGATCTCCGCGGTGGCCGCGCGGGCGCTGTCGGGAACCCGCGGCATCCGCACCGCGGCCACGGTGCAGCATGTGCTCGATCAGGCGACCGTCGTCGATCTGAAGACCGACATGTTGCCCGCGGTCACCGACTCCGACGAACCACCCGTCAGCATGGCACCGCCCGGGCGCATCGGTTCCGATCAACCCGACCGGCGCAGCCGCAACCTGCCCCTCCTGGTCGGCGCGGCGCTGCTGGTCGTCTTCGTGATCGTCGCCCTGGTCGTGTGGATCACCGGAGTCTTCGGATCCGGCGACTCGCAGACCGACATCAACGAGTTCCTGTCCACCACACCGTCGCAATCGGCGCCCGCAGCACCGGGCGCGGCTCCGGCCGAGGGTGCCATCACGCCGAGGTCGGCCACGCTCGTCGATTTCTCCTCGCAGTCCGGTGACAATCCGGGACAGGCACCGAACGTCATCACCGGGGCATCCGGCGGGTGGCGTTCGGATCCGAATTATCAGACCGCCGACTTCGGCAGTCTCAAGGACGGTCTCGGGCTGATGTTCGATCTCGGCTCCCCGCAGGCGGTCAAGACGGTCACCATCGCCACCACGACGCCGGGCTTCGACGTGGAGTTGCGCACCGCCACCAGCGCCGACGCCACCCTCGCCGAGACGACCCGCGTCGGTCAGGGCACCGTCGACCAATCGAGCACCACCCTGACGATCACCAATCCGCGGGAGGCCCGCTACCTGCTGGTGTGGATCACGTCGCTGCCGTCGAGCGGCTCCAACGGCTATCAGGTGCAGGTCTCCAAGATCACGATGACGAGCTGATACGGAACGCCGCGTGACACGGCTGTCGCATGCCACCGTGGCACGGTACGGCGTCGGGTCGCTCGGTACCGGTGGCTTCGCCACGCTGCCCGGCCTCGTCCTGATCTACTACCTCACCGACACCCTCGGCGTCGGTGCCGCGGTCGCCGGGATCATCGTGGCGGCGGCCAAGATCTGGGATGTCGCCATCGATCCGGGGATCGGCGCGTTCGCCGACCATCGCGCCGCGCGCAGCGGTTCACGTCGGGGTGTGATGACAATCGGCGCACTGCTGTTGCCGGTCTTCTTCACCCTGACGTTCGCCGCTCCCGCCGGCCTGCCGACCGGCGTCGACGCGCTCTGGGTTGCACTCGCCTTCCTTTTGGCGGCAACGAGTTTCAGCCTCTTCCAGGTTCCCTACATCGCGCTGCCGGCCGAACTGACCGACCGCTACGACGAGCGCACCCGACTGCTCACGGTGCGGGTGGTGGTGCTGTCGGTGGCGATCCTCGCGTTCGGTGCGGGTGGACCGGCGCTGCGCGAGGTGGGTGGCTCCCCCACCGTCGGCTACCTGCTGATGGCAGTCGTCGCCGGAGTGCTCATCGGCGTCGCGATGCTGATCGCGGCGCGTGCCGCCGACGCGGCGCGACCTCCGGCGTCACCGGACGACACCTCCTCCCTCACTGAGGGGTACCGAACCGGCTGGGCGGTACTGCGTCGCAGTGCGCCGCTGCGAACACTGTTGGCCGCGTTCATGCTTCAAGGTCTGGCCACCGGTCTGATGCTCGCCGGGGCCCAGTACATCGCGACCTGGGTACTGGACTCCGAGGCCGCCATCTCCGGACTGTTCGCGGCGCTGATCGCCCCGGCAGTGGTGTTCGCACCGCTCTGGGGTGGATTCGCGCGCCACGTCGGCAAGGAGGTCGGATTCGCCACGGCCACGGCCGTTTTCACGCTGGCCACGCTCGCGCTGGCCTGCCTGTGGATCGCGCCGGGCTGGTGGGTGTATCCGGTGATCGGGGTTGCCGGGGCGGCGTATGCGGGGATGCAGTCGCTACCGATGGCGATGTTGCCGGATGTGATCAGCTACGACGGCAGCTCGTCGGGGCGTTCGAGTGCCGGTGTCATCGGCGGGGTGTGGACGGCGGGGGAGACCACCGGGATGGCGTTGGGTGCGGTGCTCTTCACCGTCCTCCTGACGGTGGGCGGGTACATCTCCTCGGACGCGGATTCGTCGGTCACCCAACCCGGGTCGGCGGTATCGGCCATGGTGGCGGGTTTCAGTGTGGTGCCGGCCGCGCTCGCCCTGATCAGCCTGGGGTTTGTCATCCGTTACCCGTTGCGGCGCAGCGACATCGACTCCACGCCGCCACCATCGAGCACCGAGGGGGCTCCATGACCTCACCGGGTACCGGAGGTCGGATCGACGACATTGCGCACCGACTCGATTCGCTGCGCGCCGACGACGCGCCCACGCACGGCGGCCACGTCCTGTCCTATGTGTACGACTCCGGTGTGGCCGAACTCGACGATGTCGCCCGGCGGGCCGCCGCCGCGGTGTCGGGCGTCAACGGTCTCGATCCGACGACCTTCCCGTCGGTCGCCCGGATGGAGCACGACGTCATCGAGTTCGCGGCGTCGCTGGTGCACGGGGATCAGGCGGTGGGCCTGGTGACCAGCGGTGGTACCGAAAGCTGTTTACTGGCAGTCAAATCGGCCCGCGATCGGTGGCGGAAGGCGAATCCCGACACCGACGGACCTCCTGTCCTGCTGGCGCCGGTCTCGGTGCACGCCGCCTTCCACAAGGCGGCGCACTACTTCGATCTCGACCTCGATCTGGTCCCAGTCGACGCGCAGGGAGCGGTCCGTGCCGCCGATCTCGTCGGGCGGTTCTCCCCGCGCACCGCGATCGTCGTGGTGTCGGCGCCGAATTACCCGTACGGCACCCTTGACCCGGTTGCCGAGGTCGCTCCCGCGGCGGCCGCGGCCGGGATCGCCTGCCATGTCGACTCCTGCATCGGCGGCTGGGTGCTGCCGTTCTGGGAGACGTCGGCGGATTCGGCGGAGATGCTGCCGCCCTGGGACTTTCGGGTTCCCGGCGTCACCAGTGTCTCGATGGACGCCCACAAGTACGGGTTCGCCCCCAAGGGTGCCTCGGTGCTGCTGTTCGCCGACCGGGACACCAAACGCGCCGCGGGATTCGCCACCGTACGGTGGCCCGGCTATCCGGTCGTGAATCCGACGATGCTCGGCAGCCGGTCGGTGACCTCGCTGGCCGCGGCGTGGGCGATCATCGCCTACCTACGCCCGGAATCGGGCACCGGCGTAGGTTTTTCCGCGCTCACCGCTCGTACGCGCAGCGCCACGGAGGCTGTGCGAGCCTGCGTCGCGGGGATCCGGGGTCTGTCCGTCGTCGGTGACCCGGTCGGTCCGCTCTTTGCGGTTCGGTCGGATACCGCGGTGCCACAAGCTGATCGGGTGGATCCTCATCTGTGGGCCGATCAGGTCCGTGGCCTGGGGTGGGTGCTGCAGCCGCAACCCGGTCTCGGCTCCGACCATCCGCACACCACTCATCTCACCGTCACCCCCGTCACCGCCGATGTGGTCGACGAACTGTGTGCCGCCTTGGTCACCGGTGCCGACGCCGTGCGGGGTGCGCCACCGGTGGACCTGTCGGAGATCGTGACGGCGATACCGCAACTGGGGCGCAGTGGTGCACTCGATTCGGTTGCGGCCCACGATGTTCTGGCGACGCTCGGCCTGGGCAGTGGGGGAGCAGGGTCGGTGGCACTGCCCGATCAGCTAGCGCCGGTGATGGCGTTGCTGGAGGTCATCGAGCCGGAGCGTGCCGAATCCCTTCTCGCCGAGCTGATCGCGCGGCTCAACGAGGACTGACTGCTGTGGCGTACCCGTCGATCCGCGGGATCAGCTCGGAGTCACCGTTACGCGTCCGTTGATGAAGGTGATGGTGCCGTGATCATAGGTCTGACGCAGGCCCCCGTCGGTACGGGTCTCGTCACTGGTCGGATATCCGAGTTCACCGTTCTCGTGGTTGTGCTCACCCCAGGCGTCACCGATCATTCCGTGCACCGCGAAGACCTTGCCACTCTGCGGGTTCTGGTACAAGGACCCGTTCTGCAGGGTGATGAACGAACCGCCGGTCGGCAGCGTCACCACCGGTCCGAGGGGCTTGCCGAGGTAGCCTTGCGGTCCACCGCGCTCGCCGTAGGACGCGGCGATGGCCTCATTGTCGATGGTGATGTTCGCACCGCCGGCCGTGGTCAGCGGAGTGGAGGTGGTGATGTTGGTGGGTGTCGCCATTGCGGTCGTCGATTCGCCGGACATGCCCGTCATCCCCGCCATGTCATCTGAGGCCATTGTGCTCATCGTTTCCGATGACGCGGCGGTGGAGTCGTCGTCGGACGAGCAGGCGGTGCCGACGAGCCCGACCGCCGCCACCGCGGCGACCGTGCACAGCGTGCGCTTGGCGATTGCTCCGTCAATGATCATGCAGAACCCTCTTTCGGATGTGGACGTGGGTCGGGCCACGCCGACGGCATCCACCGGAATCGGTGGTGCGAGCTCGAGGGGCGAGACATCGGTGGTGGACGTAGCAGACGGTGGCGCCGCTCGTTCGCCGGGACGTGACGAACGGTCGGGCTCCCCCCACAAACTCAGGGAGACTTTAGCATGGCGAACTATATTGTGCGTGGTTCCGCCGAGAGTCCGGGTTCCGTTGATCCGACAGACACCTGCCGTCCGGGGCGGCTGATGTCACGTGACACCGCCGGAGCCCAGCCGGGCGGACCGAAGACATATCCCAGTCGGGCCCGCCAGTGGTCCGCGCGGCGCACGTCGCGGGCAATGGCGGCGTACTCGTGGGTCTGCAGCGTCCATATGTTGTAGGTGCCCACTGGTTTGGTGAGACCGTAGTGCGGCCGGTGGGTTTCGGCAGCAAAGGAACGGAAAATCTTGTCCCACAGGATGAAGACGCCGGCGTAGTTCTTGTCGAGGTAGTCCGGATCGCTGCCGTGATGGACTCGATGATGCGACGGCGTGTTGAAGACGAACTCGATCGGTCGCCACATCCGATCGATATGCTCGGTGTGAATCCAGAACTGGTAGACAAGATTGATCCCGTAGCACGCGAAGACGACGGCCGGCGGAATCCCGAGGAAGGGCAGTGGTAGCCACATCACCAGTGCCGCACTGATATTCCACTTCTGACGGAGAGCTGTCGCGAAGTTGAAGTACTGGCTGGAGTGATGCGCCTGGTGGGTCGCCCAGACCAGGCGCACCCGGTGGGAGATCCGGTGGTTCCAGTAGTAGAGGACATCGACGCCGATGAACCCGATGACCCAGGTGTACCAGGCCGTCATCGGCAACTGCCACGGCGCGAGGTAGGCGAAGATGGCCGTGTAGACCAGCAGACCGGCCAGTTTCCAGGCGGCGCTGGTGGCGATGGACACCAATCCCATCGAGATGCTGGCGGTCGCGTCCCGACGTTCGTACGCGCCGGATGGCGCGCGGCCGTCGTCGTCGTGATCCTCGAGTTTCCACGCGGCGATCCACTCCAGGAGCAACAACGCGAGGAAGAAGGGCACCGCGAGCAGCGTGGGCTCATGCATGGGGGCGGGTAGCAGATCCATCGGCATTCCTTCCTTCCACTACTGACACAGCCTCGTGTCAGATAAGTATGTGACATGGTAGCGTGTCAGATGCTCGCCTGTCCACGATTCGTCGGCGGCTCTATCGGTGAGGGAGACGACATGCCCGGTGCACGAACAACCACCGAGGGGCGGCGATACGGCGGCGCCGACGCCGACGAGCGGCGTGAACGGCGGCGCGCCACACTCATTGAGGCCGGGCTCGATCTGTTCGGGGAGGTCGGGTATCCGCATGTGTCGGTGAAACGTCTCTGCGAGCGGGCCGGCCTCACCCAGCGGTACTTCTACGAGTCCTTCGCCGACCGCTCCGCGTTACTCATCGCGGTGTACGACCACTGCGTCGAGATCGCGCGGTCGGCGGCCGTTGCGGCCGCCGATGTCTACCTCACCGGGCCCGATGGCGTCGCGCCCGCCGAGGTTCCGGCCGCCGCGCGTGCGGCCCTCGGGGCCTTCATGGACGCGATCGCCTGCGACCCGCGACGGGCTCGCGTCATGCTGGTGGAGGTGGTCGGCGTCGACCCGGAGGTCGAATCCACTCGCCTGCGCGCCATTCACGAGTGGGCGAATCTCGTTCTCGCGCTGGCGATGGGGGAGAGAGCGGTGAGCATTCCGCAGCGTCTGGCCGCGATCGGCCTCGTCGGTGCCGTCACCCAGCTCCTGGTCGACTGGTATTTCACCTCCATCGCCGCCGATCCCGTCGATATCGGCACCACCACCGATGTCGGTCTCGATACCGTCCTCGACGTCAGCGTCGAAATGTTCATCGCGACCCACGCCCGGTTGCTGCAACAGGCATGATGGTGACATGTCGAATTCTGAATTGACCGATGACGTGATCGACTTTCTCACCGCCGGTACGCGGACCGGCAAAGTGGGTTTTGTGGCGCGCGACGGACGGGCACTTGTCGCACCGATCTGGTTTATCGTCGACGACGGTCAGCTCGTCTTCAATACCGGTTCGTCGACCGCGAAAGGTCGCGCACTGCAACGTGATCCGCGGATGACGCTGCTCGTCGACGATGAACGGCCGCCCTTTTCGTTTGTTCAGGTGCAGGGCGTGGCGACGGTGGGTGACGATCCCGACGATTTACTGGATACCGCAACGCGTATCGCCGAACGCTACATGGGTCCCGAGTTGGCGGGTCAGTACGGACGTCGCAATGCGGTTCCGGGCGAGTTGGTGGTGCGGTTGACGCCCACCAAGGTTATTGCGCATTTTGCCGTTGCGGACTGAATCGGGGGCGCGGCGTCCCCGGCATGGGGGACCCGTAGGTTATCCTCTGCTCGTGGCAAAGAAACAGATTGTGTCGATCATCGACGACATCGACGGCCGTGAGCTCGATATCGACGAGGCACACACCATTTCCTGGTCGTGGTCGGGCGTTGACTATCAACTCGACGTATCTGAGGCCAACCTCGATAAAATCGAGAACGGTCGCGTCCCGGTGTCGAAGCTGCTCGAGGTGTCCACCCGGACCGGCGGTCGGCGACAGTCCACCGCACCACGCGTCACCGCTCCCGCCGCAAGTCCGTCCACCAACGGCAAGGGCGGCGCGGATACCAAGACGATTCGGGAATGGGCTCGCGAGGCGGGTTACGAAGTGCCGCTTCGTGGTCGGCTCCCCAAGGAGATCGTCGACGCATACGACGAGGCGCACTAGAACCACCGGACCGAGGCGTTCGGCGGCGGGTTGAGCCGTGCAGTCGAGGACGTCAATGATCCGCGTCGATGGCGGGCACCACGGTGGCGGCGTCATCGACGCCGAACGACTGCAGCGGTGCGGCGAACTCCACCAGCATCCCAACGTGTCGATTCAGTGCGGTGAACCGCTGTGGGTCCACCGCTGTGAATCCAGCAGATCCACGTCGAGTTGATCGGCGCGTCCACCGAGCACCTGTTGCAAACAACCACTGAGACCCCCGTGCACCACGCAGAGCGGCTCCGGCGGACGCCGACGCGACGTCGGGCCGCAGCGCGCGGATCACGCCGGTCGTTGCGGCACGCAGTACTTTCTGCGTGACTGTGGGGTCGTCGTAATGGGGTGGCTACTGAATCTCGGGCCACCGCAGCCCGAGCGCCGACAGCCACGTTTCGAACGGGCTACCGACGATTCCCAAGAGGCCGGCCACCGGGGACGGATCCTGCTCCAGCGCAAGGAAAGCTGAAGCGTCCGCGTCATAGAGGTCGGCGGCAGCTGCCGCCGCATCCGGCCCGGTCACCATCATCTCGATGGCTCCCGGGGCCGGTTCGGAGTCCGGGTCATGCACATGGGCGCGGTACACGCACTGCGCGCCGTCGGCGTTCAGGCGCCACACCGAGAACATCACCCCGTACTCGTCGAGGTCCTCACACAGCGCCGCACGCCCGTCGCCGATGCCGGCGAAGAACTGCGCCTCACGGCTGTTGGGCAACATCCGCTCCGCCACCACCGACACCCGAGCCGCTCCGTCGCCCGAGGTGACTTCCGACGCAAATCCGTCGAACGGATCGAACCCCCACTGCTGAGGATCCCAATCCTCGCCGAGCGCGGCGCGAGACTGGGCCACCACCCGCTCGGCGTCATCGACATTTGCGACATCGGCAATCAACGCGAACCCGTACGTACTCACAGCGACTCCATTCGCCCGTCTCACACCAACGGCGTCGGAAAGATCAATGGCTGCACCATATCTGGTGATGCACCCAGCTGATCCACCCCGGCTTTTCCGGAGAGCTCAGGTTGTGAGTGCCCCCTCCGGATTGAGGGTGCGCATGTGATCGTAATGGAGTCGCTCAGCGTGGT